>CANFKQ010000001.1 GCA_947447405.1 Comamonadaceae bacterium
CAACCAGGAGATTTTGATGGCAAAGACCGTCGCAGACGTGATGAAGATGGTGAAAGAGAACGAAGTCAAGTTCGTTGACTTCCGTTTCACCGATACCCGTGGCAAGTGGCAGCACATCACTGCGCCCGTGTCGCAGTTTGACGAGAGCAAGTTCGAAGAAGGTCAAGCGTTTGACGGTTCTTCTATTGCTGGCTGGAAAGGCATTGAAGCCTCTGACATGTTGTTGATGCCTGATCCAAGCAGCGCCATCATCGACCCCTTCTTCGAAGAAATCACTTTGGTTTTGATCTGCGACGTGATCGAGCCAACAGACGGCAAAGCCTATGAGCGTGACCCACGTTCGATCGCCAAGCGCGCTGAGTCTTTCCTCAAGCAGTCTGGCATTGGTGACACCGCTTACTTCGGTCCAGAGCCAGAATTCTTCTTGTTCGACGAAGTGCGTTGGAGCACTGAGCCTAACAACACGTTCTACGCCATCAATGAATACGAAGCCCCTTGGAATACCGGCGAGAAAATCGAAGGCGGCAACCGTGGTCACCGTAACCGCGTCAAAGGCGGCTACTTCCCAGTGCCTCCAGTCGACAGCACGCACGACATGCGCAGCGAAATGTCTTTGTTGCTCGAGTCAGTGGGCATCCCAGTCGAAGTGCACCACCACGAAGTGGCGGGGGCAGGTCAATGCGAAATCGGTACCAAGTTTTCTACTTTGGTCGAGCGCGCTGACTGGACATTGCTGCAAAAGTACGTGATCCACAACGTGGCCAACGCTTACGGCAAAACTGCCACATTTATGCCTAAGCCATACGCTGGCGACAACGGTTCTGGCATGCACGTTCACCAGTCCATCTGGAAAGATGGCAAGAACTTGTTCGCAGGCACTGGCTACGCTGGTTTGTCTGACTTGGCGCTGTACTACATCGGCGGCATCATCAAGCACGCCCGTGCATTGAACGCTATTACTAACCCAGGTACCAACAGCTACAAGCGTTTGGTGCCTCACTTCGAAGCGCCCGTGAAATTGGCATATTCCGCCAAGAACCGCTCTGCTTCGATTCGTATTCCTAACGTGGCCAGCGACAAAGGTCGCCGCGTGGAAGCTCGTTTCCCAGATCCATTGTGCAACCCTTACCTCGGCTTCGCAGCTTTGTTGATGGCTGGTTTGGATGGTATCGAGAACAAAATCCACCCAGGCGAAGCAGCGACCAAAGACTTGTACCACCTCCCTCCAGAGGAAGACAAGTTGGTACCAACCGTGTGTTCAAGCTTGGACCAAGCTTTGGATGCGTTGAACGCCGACCGCGCTTTCTTGACCAAAGGCGGCGTGTTCACCGACTCGTGGATCGACTCTTACATCGACTTGAAGATGCAAGAAGTCAACCGCAGCCGTGTGGAAGTGTCTCCTGTCGAATATGACATGTACTACTCGCTGTAATTCGTTGCAACGACATGTGCAATAAGAGGACGGCGCAAGCCGTCCTTTTTTGTTTTAACTCACACTTTTTATGAACCGTTTCCGATCTCATCTCGGCGTGTGCTCATTCATGCCAGTCTTGTTCCTGTTATGCCTTTGCCTGACGGAGCGCCAAGCATTGGCAAATGATTTGCAACACATTTACCGCTGTGGGAATGCCTACACCAACCAGCCCAGCTCAACGCAAAACTGTAAACCTGTGAGCAACACAGGGGGGCATATCATTGTCATTGAAGGCACGCGCGTACAAGGCCCGCAGGTGGTGCTGCCTAGTGTGGGCAGTGCATTGGGTGCGAAAGTGGATAGTGCTGACCAGCGTCAGCGTGACGCGCAAGCCCAGGTTGTGCTGCAAGCTGAACTACAAAAAGCTCAGCGCCAACACGCCGAGTTGCTGCGTGAGTGGCAGAACGGCGAACCAGATCGGCGTGCCGATGAGGTTCGTCAACCTCAAAAATACCAAGACCGCCTAGCGCAGCTGCGCGGTGCCTTACAGCGCACAGAGGCAGATGTGGCTGGTTTACAGCGCGAGTTATCGCGCTTGGCTGTATCTGCCCCCATCGGAGCCAAACCATGACAACGTCTAGCAAAGCACAGCCGAGCTACGCACAAGCCTTTGACTTGCTGGCCACCTTGGTCGCCGTGGTGCGTACGGATGGCGTGGTGGTGTTTGCCAATGCCGCACTTGAAGACGTGATGGGTGTCTCGCGTCGCACCATCGAAGGCTCAGCACTGGCAAGTTACTTTAGTGAAACGCAGTCGTTTGAAAGCGCGCTGCAAGGCGCGCAAACCAACGCCTTTGCCACCATGCGCTATGACGCGCATTTGCGCCGTCCCTTGCAAGACGCCATGCCAGTGCACGTCATCGTGGCACCTACCGATGTGACGGGCGAGGTGTTGGTGGAGTTGCTGCCGCTGGAGCAACAAACCCGCCAAGACCGCGAAGAGCGCCTCATTGACCAAGCGCAAGCCAACAAAGAGCTGATTCGCAACTTGGCCCACGAAATCAAAAACCCATTGGGTGGTATTCGTGGCGCAGCTCAGTTGCTGCAAATGGAGGTGGAGAGCAAAGACCTGATTGAGTACACCCAAGTCATCATTCATGAGGCCGACCGCTTACAGCTGTTGGTGGACCGCTTGCTCGCCCCACACCGCCGTCCTCATGTGGTGGGCGATGTGAATATTCACGAGGTGTGTGAGCGGGTGCGCAGCCTCATCACGGCAGAGTTTCCTAAAGGTCTGCGCATGGTGCGCGACTACGACACGTCCATCCCAGAATTTCGTGGTGACCGTGAACAACTCATTCAAGCCGTGCTCAACATTGTGCACAACGCAGCCCAAGCGTTGGTTGAGCGGGTGATTGAGGGAGACGCTGAGATTATTTTGCGCACGCGCATCAACCGACAAGTGACTTTTGGCAAACAACGCTATCGGTTGGCATTGGAATTGCATGTAGTAGACAACGGGCCCGGCATTCCGGAAGAAATCAAGGACAGGTTATTTTTCCCCTTAGTTTCTGGACGTGATGGCGGTTCTGGCCTAGGGCTGAATTTGGCGCAAACCTTTGTGCAACAGCACCATGGCTTGATTGAGTGTGACAGTGTGCCGGGACGCACGGATTTCAAAATCCTCATTCCGTTACCTTGATGCCTCTTGTGGCCCCTAACTTAGAAAAGAAAGTGCCGAGATGAAATCGATTTGGATTGTGGACGACGACCAGTCAATTCGCTTTGTGCTGGAAAAAGCGCTGTTGCGCGAGAACCTGCCGACGCGCAGTTTCACCAGCCCACGCGAAGTGCTGCAAGCGCTCGACTCGGTGAGTGAGGAGGACGGCCCGCAAATTTTGGTTAGCGACATCCGTATGCCGGGTGGCTCAGGGCTAGATTTACTCACCAAGGTGAAGGAGCGTTTGCCTTCGCTGCCTGTCATCATCATGACGGCCTTTTCAGACTTGGACAGCGCGGTATCAGCTTTTCAAGGTGGCGCCTTCGAATACCTGCCCAAGCCCTTTGACTTGCCCAAAGCTGTGGAGCTGATTCGCCGCGCTTTGGACGAGAGTCAGCGCGAACAACTGCAAAGCGAGCAGCAAGACGCTACACCTGAAATGCTGGGCCAAGCGCCTGCCATGCAAGATGTGTTTCGTGCGATTGGGCGCCTGAGTCAAAGTAATGTGACGGTGATGATCACTGGTGAGAGTGGCTCTGGCAAAGAGCTGGTCGCGCGCGCCCTGCACAAACATTCGCCGCGCGGTGATGCGGGTAATAAAGGGCCATTTGTGGCCATCAACACCGCTGCGATTCCTAAAGATTTGCTGGAGAGCGAGCTTTTTGGTCACGAGCGTGGAGCCTTCACTGGCGCGCAAACCACGCGCCGAGGTCGCTTTGAGCAAGCCGAGGGCGGTACGCTGTTTCTCGATGAAATCGGCGATATGCCGTTTGATTTACAAACCCGTTTGCTGCGTGTGTTGAGCGATGGCACTTACTACCGCGTCGGTGGTCACAACGCCATCAAAGCCAATGTGCGCGTGATTGCTGCCACACACCAAGACTTAGAAAAACGCGTCAAAGATGGGGTGTTCCGCGAAGACTTGTTTCACCGCTTGAACGTGATTCGGTTGCGCTTGCCTGCTTTGCGTGAGCGTCGGGAAGACATTCCCACTTTGACGCGCCACTTTTTGCAGCAGAGTGCACAACAATTGGGCGTAGAGCCCAAACGCATCTCGGATAGTGCACAAACAGTGCTCAATCAGTTTACTTTTCCTGGCAACGTCCGCCAGCTTGAAAACATTTGTCACTGGCTGACCGTGATGGCGCCCGCGCAAGTGATTGAGCCCAAAGACTTGCCGCCAGAAGTGACCTTGTCTAGCGAAGCCTTGGCGGCACTCAGCCACACAGGTCAAGACACCTCAGGTTTCAGTGCGTCTGTTCCTCAAGATGTGAACCATGCAGTTCCTGCTGCTGTCGCTTCTTCCTCCGATGGTGCGACACCTGTGGTGCTGAATATGCCGGGCGCTGATTGGGAGCAAGGCCTTGAAGCCGAAGCTATGAGTTTGCTCGTGGCGGGGCGAACGGATGTTTGGGATGTTTTGGTCAACCGCTTTGAGGCGCGTTTGATTCAAACGGCCTTGGTTAATACGCGAGGCCGCCGCATAGAGGCCGCGCAAAAGTTGGGCATTGGCCGCAACACCATCACCCGAAAAATCCAAGAACTGGGCTTAGACGACTGATCAAGCGCCGCACTACACCCGTGGTGCTTGCGTTGCCCAGTGGCTCAAGCGATTGTCACGACCACAGGAACATGGTCGCTTGGGCGCTCGTTCTTGCGTGGTGCTTTGTCAATCACGCAGGCTTGTACTGATGTTTTGAGTGCATCGCTCACCAAAATATGGTCAATGCGCAGGCCTCGGTTGCGGCGGAATGCAAATTCGCGGTAGTCCCACCAGCTGTAACTTTTCTCGGCTTGTTCAAACAAGCGGAAGGCATCGTGCGTGCCAAGGTCAATCAAGGCTTGGAAGTGTTCACGCTCTTCCACTGTGCAGTGGATGGTGTCTTTCAAAGTCACAGGGTCCCACACATCGCGGTCATCGACTGTGATGTTGAAGTCGCCCATCAACACCAGCTTGGGGTGTTGTTTGAGTTCTTTGCGTAGCCAGTTTTGTAAGGCCTCTAGCCAACGCATTTTGTAAACAAACTTGTCGCTGTCTGGTGCTTGACCGTTCGGAAAGTACGCGCCAATTACACGCACACCATTGACCGAACCTGCAATCACGCGGGCCATATCGTCTTCAAAGTCAGGAATGTTTTTCACCACATCGGTGGCTTCGTTGCGCGAGAGCAGGGCGACGCCGTTGTAAGTTTTTTGACCGAAGAAGGCCACCTTATAGCCCGCAGCTTCAATGGCCTCGTGCGGAAACTTGTCATCGGTGCATTTGGTTTCTTGTAGCACCAGCGCATCGACGGGGTTGGCTGCCAACCAGTCCAGTACTTGTGGCAAACGCACGGTGAGTGAGTTGACATTCCATGTCGAAAATTGCATGTGTGTAGTTTTCTTTAGATGTGAAGCGCAGCCAAGATGCCGACACCTACGCCCAACGCGCCTGCGCCAAACATGGCGTATTCCACCCACGTTTTACGTGTGAGTAGGGCAATTGCAGCCAAGGCAATAGCCACTTGCAGAACTGTAGTGGCTTGCGCCCAGCGGTGGTGCTGATGCATTTCAGCCTCAGACATGTCGTCGAACGCTTTGGATTGGGCTTCTAGCTTTTCTGCGCCGGTTTTGATCTCGGCCTTCTCAGTTTTGTAGCGCTCAATTTGGTTGAGGTAGTGTTCAGCTTTGCTGGCAGGGGCTAACTCTAAAGCCAGTTCCATCAAGTTTTGCTTGCTGCTTTTGGCTTGGTAATAGTTCCATTGGTTGGAGGCTTCGGTCTTCTTGATGGCCGCATCGTTTTTGTACAAGCCAGCTGCCGCTTGTGTGGCGCCGCCCATGTAGCCAAAGATCGCGCCGACTGTGGCGATGATGGCGGTGAACATGGCGATCTTGTTGGTAAAGCTGTTGCCGTGGCCACCTGCTGCGTGTTCAAGTTCGTGGTCATGTGGACCGTGGACGTGAAAACTATCTTCAGACATTGCGAATGATCCTTCTTAAGGTGTACGTGTGAGCGTGACGAGGCTGTAGCTCAAACCATTTGCCGCCACATGGTTGGTGCGCGCGATCTCTTTCCAGCTGCGATCGAAGGTGGGGGCGAAAGCATCGCCTTCAAAGTCTGCATTGATTTCTGTCACGACCACACGCGAAGCCAAAGGCATGGCTTGGGCATACATCTCAGCGCCGCCAATCACCCACACTTGAGTTTCCGCTGGGTAGTCTTGTATGGCTTCTTCGATGGAGTGCGCTACCACCGCGCCTTCGGCTTGCCAATCTGCTTGGCGCGTCACCACGATATTGGTGCGGCCAGGCAGGGGACGAAATTTAGGGGGCAACGATTCCCATGTCTTACGGCCCATTACCACAGGTTGTCCAAGCGTGGTTTGTTTGAAGTGGGCCAAATCTTCAGGTAGGTGCCAAGGCAGAGCGTTGTCTTTGCCAATGACACCATTGCGTGCGCGCGCAAAAATTAAATTCAAAGCCATGGCTTAAACGGCGACTGGAGCTTTGATAGCACCGTGGCATTGGTAGTCCAACACTTCGAAGTCTTCAAACTGGTAGTCGAAGATGGAGTCGGGTTTACGTTTGATGTGCAGCGTCGGGTAGGCGAATGGTTCGCGGCTGAGTTGCAGCGACACTTGCTCGTGGTGGTTGCTGTAGATGTGGCAGTCGCCACCCGTCCAGATGAAGTCGCCCACGTCCAAATCGCACTGTTGGGCCACCATGTGGGTGAGCAGCGCGTAGCTGGCGATGTTGAACGGCACGCCAAGAAAGATGTCCGCACTGCGTTGGTACAACTGGCAACTGAGCTTAGCTTTTTCGCCTGGGTTTTGCGCTGGTGCCACGTAGAACTGGAAGAACGCATGGCAGGGCATGAGCGCCATCTTGTCGAGCTCGGCCACGTTCCATGCGCTCACGATGATGCGGCGGCTGTCGGGGTTGTTTTTGAGCGTGTCAATGACTTGTTGGATTTGGTCAATGTGGCCTCCATCGGGGGTGGGCCAGCTGCGCCATTGAACGCCGTACACGGGACCAAGGTCGCCGTCTTCGCGGGCCCATTCGTCCCAAATGGTGACGTTGCGTTCTTTGAGCCAGTTGTTGTTGCTGGAACCTGTGAGAAACCACAACAGCTCTTGAATGATGGAGCGCAGGTGAACCTTTTTGGTGGTCACCAGTGGGAACCCTTCATGGAGGTTAAACCGCATTTGGTGGCCAAACACGCTTTGGGTGCCCGTGCCAGTGCGGTCTGTCTTGGCAATGCCTTGGCTAGCCACGTGTTGCATGAAGTCTTCGTATTGGCGGCGGATGGGGCGCATAGAGATAACTTGGTAAAAAACTCCTCACAGTTTAAATGCTAGAGCTATTAGCATAATTAGTTCTTAAGTTTTCTACGCCACGTGGCGTATTGACGTCCATGACGTGTACTGCGACATTAAGGTTTTAACCTTTAGCTAAGTTTTGACAAACCTGTCAAATATGCCATCCAACGAACACTCAGAATCCAAACGCGGCGTCTACGATACCTGCGACCCTCAATACCTTCGTGGCTTACGTGAAGCGGCTGGCATGGATGTGTTTGTGCTGGCCCGCACTGCTTGTTTGTCGGTTGCGCAAGTTCGCCAACTTGAGAGCGATGTCAGTGACGGCTTGTTTTATTCGGACGCCATCAAGCGCCAAGCCTACAAACGCTTGCTGATGATTTTGGGTGCAGAGCCACCGTCGGTCGAATTACCGCAAGAGTTGCGTGATGCGGCGAAAGTCGCGGATGCACATCTCAACACCCTAGATCAAATTGTGGCCATGAGCCACCAACCTACTTTGCACCGTTCTACCGCAAGCATGGTGAGTTCTGTGGTTTCCAAACTGAAAGAGCACAGGCAAGTCGTCAGTGCTTTGTTGTTGCTGGTGGTGGCGTTCTGCTTGTTTGTGAAGTATGGCCTTCAACCCACTGGCGATGTCACGCTCGTTGCTGCGTCTGCTCCTGAACAAGTGCAATCTCACGCGGCTGCGGAGGTTGTTGCCCCTGAGGTGTCTCTGCCTGCGCCTAGCGCATCAGTGCCAGTTGTTGTGCCTGTTGCTTCTGCCGCAGTGCCTGTGGCCAATGCCTTGTTGTTGACGTCAAACAAATCGACGAGCTGTGCTTTTGCCAGCGATGAGATGCCTGAGTTGACTTCATTCGTTGCGCAAAAAGAAGGTCGCTATGTGTATGTGGTCAGCATGAGCAATGTGGAAGTTTGCGTGGTCGACGGCAACAAACAAGCGACAGTGTTGCAAATGAGTGCGGGTGAAAACCGCAGTGTGTTTGGTGTGGCACCTTGGCAAGTGTCAAGCCCACAGTTGCCAAAGGTTCAAATCTATTTCCAAGGTGGGCGCGTGTCTTTGCCTGATACAGCGACCCGAGTGAAATTGCTCGAAGTCCCGATTTCCCGCTAACTTATATGTTCAAAAAGATGAAGTTTGGGCAATCTGAGCCAATGGCAGATACTGAAAAAACCATCATTGGTCAATCGGCGGTTGTCGTAGGTAATATCGTTTCTCAAGATGTGGTGCAACTCAAAGGTCACGTGGTTGGAAACATTGATGTGAATGGCAGCCCGAATGCTCAGCTATCTGTGTTGTCGCACGCTCATGTGGAGGGAGACATCAACGCCCAGCAAGCGGTTGTCAATGGTGTTGTCAATGGAAACATCGCGTCGGCAGGGCGTGTCGAGCTTCATTCGGAAGCTGACGTCAAAGGCAATATTTCTTACACCACCATGGCGATTGAACATGGTGCCAAGCTGTACGGAATGATGAGCAGTAACGATGTCAAACCACACTGACGATTCGCGAACCTTAGGTCATGTCATCGTGATTGATGACGATGCGTCTGTACGTCGAAGCTTGTGCACGATGCTCAAGCGCGCAGGGTATGACGTGGTTTTATATGACTGCGCTGATGCTTTCTTGTGTAATCCTGTGATTTCTTCACCAGCTGTTATTTTGTTAGATATGCGCATGCCAGGGACTACGGGTGTGGGGCTTCAATCACAGCTCAATACATTGGCGAAAAACGTACCAGTGATTTTTGTGAGTGGTGACAGCCGACCAGAAGAAATCATTGAGGCGATGAAGCAAGGCGCGGTTGATTTCCTACTTAAACCTTTTACCGCACAAGCCATGATGGAAGTGATTCAACGCGCGATGTCTGTGTCAGAGCAAGCTGTTGTAGTGGCAGATAAAAACTTGCAAGTGTCTGAGCGTTTAAAGCGACTCACGCCACGTGAAATGGAAGTGTGTCATTGGATGGTGCGCGGTTATTCCAACCAACAAATTGCGACCATCGATGGCGGCGCATCAGCCACCATCAAGTTGCACCGTGCACGTGTGATGGACAAGATGTCAGCGCACACCCTCCCCGAATTGATTGACATGCTGATCGGGTTGGATATTCCCTTGCCGCAGCGGGCGGTTGCTTAACTGCTCAACGTTTCGTCGGGGTTGTTATTTTTGGCGTATTTCAAACGCAGGCGTACATGCAAGGCGCAGGCTGTAAACAAGATCACGCACAAGAAAACTTCAAGCAAGGCGAAGTAGTTGCTAGGTGCCACATCTCCCCAAGCGCGCACCACCCCTTCTGTGAAGTAGAGCCAAATCAGCAAGCTGAGCCAGCGGTAGGTGTACATGCGGTTTTTCAGTAACCCCGTGAGTGGAAAACACAGGGGCAATACCTTGAGTGCTAATAGTGTGCCGCCAGGTCGCAAGGGGGCAAGCCAAAGCTCCCACACCAAACCGAGCACGATGAGCCCCAGTAAACAGCTCACAGCGATCAAGCGGGTGAGCGTCACGTGACGGAACGAAATTTCTTGAGGGGCGAGGGGGGAGTTGTGCATAGAAAGTGGGATGATTCAAGACATGATTGTCCTGCATCTCCACAACTTTTTTGAACGTCTTTCCCTATTCCCTTGGCGTAACACGGCGCGCACTTTACGCCAACGTTTCCGCGAGGACCGCTTGGGTCAAACTGCGGGTAGTTTGACCTTTACTACCACCATCGCTTTGGTGCCCATGGTCACGGTGGCGCTGGCGGTGTTTACTGCATTTCCCATGTTTGGTGATTTTCAAACAGTACTTCAAAAGCGTTTGGTCGAGAGCTTGGTGCCCGATAACATCTCTCGCCAAGTGTTGGGCTATTTGACCTTGTTTGCCAGTAAAGCAAGTCGCTTAGGCGTGGCAGGTGTGACTGCCTTGCTATTTTCAGCTTTGGCCTTGGTATTCACGATCGATCGTACGCTTAACGCGATTTGGCGTGTACGCAAACGTCGCCCCTTGGCGCACAGCATGTTGCTGTATTGGACAGCCATCACATTGGGGCCGCTGTTAATGGGCGCAAGCTTGGTAATCATGTCTGAGTTTGTGGCCGCCTCACGTGGTGTGGCGCCGGATGGCGCTGGTAACTTACGTTGGCTGTTTAGCACCTTAGAGTTTTTGTTGTTGTCATGGGCCGTCAGTGCGCTCTACCGTTTTGTGCCTTATACCCAAGTGCGTTGGAGCCATGCCTTGGTAGGCGGCGTCTGGGTGGCAGCAGCCACCGAAGTTGCGCGTAAGGTGTTGGCGTATTACTTTGGCCAAATGCCAACCTATTCGGTGGTCTATGGTGCCTTTGCCACGGTACCAATTTTGTTGGTATGGATTTATTTGGCGTGGTCCATTGTGCTGATGGGGGCTGTGCTGGTGGCGAATTTACCCAGCTTGCTGGGGGGCATTTCACGGGATGGCCGCAGTGTGGGCTGGCGCTTTCAGCTGGCTTTGGAGGTGTTGCAGCATTTGCAAATTGCGCGCAACACGCCAGAGCACGGTGCGAGCATGACAACTTTATGTGAAGAGCTCGCCCTTGATCCCTTGCAGATTGAAGATGTGCTGGCAGCTTTGGTTGACCTAGATTGGATTGCTCGCTTGAGCGAATCGGTCGACGCTCGTCAAACACATGTGAAAGAGGCCCGCTATGTGATGCTGGCAGACCCACATTTAACGCCACTAGCTCCGTTGATGGAACGTCTGTTATTGGTGCGTAGCCCTGAGGCCGAAGGCTTGTGGATGAAGTGGCAAGACTTGCGCTTGCGCGATGTGCTTTAAGCCGTTACGCCTAAAAAAGCCTTGAGCGCATTCAAGGTCTCTTCAGGTGATTCGCTCATTTGGTGATGGCCCATGGGTACCATCACCACACTGAAGGTTTTGCCAGTGGCTTGGGCTTGATCGATCAAACTTTTAGCTGCACGAGGCGGTGTCATTTGGTCGCTGTCACCCAGCACAAACAAAACAGGGCAGGTCACAGCAGTCATGGCCTCTAGGCCATTGGCATAGCTGTCGCATGCCACAAAGCCACGGTGAAAAACATTCACTCGCGAATTGCTGGCCAACACGCGGCGGCCTAAGGCCATGGACGCGCCATACACCCAGGTACCAGGTCCGAGTGCCGAGGGCGGCGCAGCCAGTGTGGCACGTGAAAACACATTCACCATCTTCAGCGCTTTCATCGGCTCGTTCAGCGACGCCTCAATCAACGCAGGCGATACCTTCATGGGGAAGCCTGTGCCCACCAATGCCAAGTGCACGATGCGGTCTTTCAAACGTGCGGCAATCTCCAGCGCAATCAACGAGCCCCAGCTGTGGCCTATCAAGCTCGCTTGACGAACGCCGGAGGCATCCAGCAAGGCTTCAATGAACTGTGCTGCTTCTTCCACGCTGGCGGGCGCATCGCCACCGCTGCGTCCGTGGCCGGGCAAGTCGACGGCCAACACATTGAAGCCGTGGTGCGCCAGATAGCGTGTTTGCAAAATCCAAACACTGTGGTCGTTGAGCACGCCGTGGATGAACACGAGGGTGGGCTTGGTTGCCTCAAAGGCTTTGCCGCCCGTGTAGGCATAGGCCTCGTAGGCTTGACCACTGGCTGTTTGGAGTTTGAATTTCATGGCCATTTCTTTTCAGGCTTGGGACTTTTGTGAGTTCTGTTTGGCTGCGCCACCCGATTTTTCTGCGGCCTTCAATGCACGTTTTAAATCGTCAATCAAATCGGTGGGGTCTTCTAAACCGATGGACAGTCGAATGGTCCCCGGCCCAATGCCTGCACTGCTCAAGGCATCGTCACTCATGCGAAAGTGCGTGGTGCTGGCAGGGTGAATCACCAAGCTGCGGCAGTCACCCACGTTGGCGAGGTGGCTGAAAATTTGCAACGCTTCGATGAAGGCCTTGCCTTGCTCGCGTGATCCTTGAATGTCAAAGCTGAACACCGAGCCTGCGCCCCGTGCACCAAAGCGCAAGATTTTTTCAGCCAGTGCGTGGCTGTGGTGGCTTTCTATCAACGGATGACCCACACGGCTGACCATCGGGTGGCTAGCCAAAAATTGCACCACTTTTTCGGTGTTGGCGATGTGGCGGTCCATGCGCAGCGACAGGGTTTCGATACCTTGCAAAATGAGCCATGCGCTGTGCGGGCTCAAGCAAGCGCCAAAGTCGCGCAGTCCTTCACGACGGGCACGCAGTAAGAAAGCACCCACGGTGCTTTCTTCGCTTAACACCATGTTGTGAAAACCTTCGTAGCTTTGTGTGAGCTCGGGAAACTTGCCGTTTTTTTCCCAATCAAAACTTCCACCGTCCACCACGATGCCGCCAATCACGGTGCCGTGACCGCTGAGGAATTTGGTGGCTGAGTGGTAAACCAAATCGGCACCCAACTCAAAAGGATTGATCAAGTAAGGCGTGGTGAGTGTGCTGTCGACCAACAAAGGCACACCTGCTTCCTGTGCGATGGCAGAGATGGTGGGGATGTCCAGCACATCAAGGCCCGGGTTGCCAACGGTTTCGCCAAAAAACAATTTGGTGT
Organism: Comamonadaceae bacterium; assembly: GCA_947447405.1. Lineage (GTDB taxonomy): Bacteria > Pseudomonadota > Gammaproteobacteria > Burkholderiales > Burkholderiaceae_C > Limnohabitans. Next base: position 12,975 of record CANFKQ010000001.1, read on the forward strand.
TGGGGCGTACCGCAGCACGCCATGCGTCTATCTCGTTGGGCTTCACAAACGTTGTTTCAATGCCAAAGCGCCTTAGCGTGTAGTGCAGTAAGTTGTGTGATCCACCATACAAAGCCGTGCTGGCCACGATGTGCGAGCCAGCCCCCATGAGCGTGGCAATGGTCAAGTGCAGCGCGGCTTGCCCGCTGGCGGTGGTGATGGCTCCGATGCCGCCTTCGAGCGCGGCCACACGCTGTTCTAAGACGGCGTTGGTTGGATTGCTGATGCGGCTGTAAACATGGCCTGCACGCTCAAGGTTAAACAGCGAGGCTGCATGGTCGCTCGAGTCAAACACAAATGAGGTAGTGAGGTGAATGGGCACCGCGCGTGCACCTGTGGTTGGATCGGGGGCGGCGCCTGCATGCAAGGCGAGCGTGTCAAAACTGGGGTCGTTGTAGCCGGGCATGGTTTCCTCGGGTGTTTTGTCAGAATTTCGTGCTTCATTGTGGGCTATATTCCGACCATAACTGGTGGAGATAAACCATGAAAGTCAGCGATATCCTGCGCGTCAAAGGCCAAAGCGGGGGCACCTTGTTCACCATTGATCCGATGGAGCCCTTGGTATTGGCTGTCAACATCATGGCTGAAAAAGACATGGGCTCCCTCTTGGTCATGGAGCATGGTGACTTGGTCGGCCTATTGACCTTCCGCGAAGTTATTCAAGCGATCAATCGCAACGGCGGCACCTTGGGAGATTTCACGGTGCGCAGTGCCATGGATGATCATCCGCTGACTTGTTCTCCAGAGACACCTATTGATGATGTGCGCCGCATGATGTTGGGTAGCCACGCTCGGTACATGCCTGTGATTGGCAACCGAGAATTGCAGGGCGTGATCAGCTTTTACGACGTGGCTAAGTCGGTGGTGGATAGCCAAAATTTTGAGAACAAGATGCTCAAGGCGTACATCAAAGACTGGCCAAGCGGCACGCCTGACCCGGACGACAAGTAATCAAAGATAGGCTCGTGGTGGTGGGATAATCTCACCCTATGAGCGGCAATACCTTCGGAACCCTTTTTACCGTCACCAATTTTGGTGAATCCCACGGCCCAGCCATTGGCTGCGTGATTGACGGCTGCCCTCCGGGTATGTCGCTTTGCGAGGCTGACATCCAGCATGACTTGGACCGTCGTCGGCCCGGCACCAGCCGCCATGTGACACAACGCAACGAACCCGACCAAGTGCAAATCTTGTCTGGCGTGTATGAGGGTAAAACCACCGGTACACCAATTGCACTGCTCATTCAAAACACCGACCAGCGCAGCAAAGATTACGGCAATATTTTGCAAACCTTCCGCCCTGGTCATGCGGACTACACCTATTTCCAAAAGTTTGGTATCCGCGACCCACGTGGTGGTGGCCGTTCTTCGGCACGTTTGACAGCGCCCACCGTGGCTGCTGGTGCGGTTGCCAAAAAGTGGCTGAAAGAAAAATACGGCACTACGTTCTACGGTTGCATGACGCAAATTGGCGAGCTCCCAATTTCCTTTGAGAGTTGGGACCATGTGGGCGACAACCCGTTTTACGCCCCCTGCGCAGACGTGCAAGCCTTTGAAGGCTATATGGACCGCCTGCGTAAAGCGGGTGACTCCTGTGGCGCACGCATTCGCGTTGTGGCCAGTGGCATGCCTGTGGGCTTAGGCCAACCGATTTATGACCGTTTGGATGCCAATATTGCCTACGCCATGATGGGCCTGAACGCCGTCAAAGGCGTGGAGATCGGTGCTGGGTTTGCTAGCGTGGCCCAACGCGGCACCACACATGGCGACTCACTGACCCCCGAAGGTTTCGTGAGCAACAACTCAGGCGGTGTGTTGGGCGGTATCAGTACTGGCCAAGACTTGGAGGTGAGTATTGCCATCAAGCCCACCAGTTCCATTTTGAGCCCTCGTGATTCGATTGACCAAAACAGCCAACCCACTGAGGTTGTGACCAAGGGGCGCCACGATCCTTGCGTAGGCATTCGCGCCACACCGATTGCCGAAGCCTTGTTGGCTTTGGTGGTGATGGATCATGCCTTGCTGCACCGTGCCCAATGCGGTGACGTGCAGGTGGCTATGCCAGCCATTCCTGGTCACATTGGCACTTAGGTGTATTTTGAAACATCCATTCAAAGAAGCGCGTTCGAGTAACGCGCTTTCTCGTTTTCAGCTCTTTCCTTTTGCGGCGTTGTCCGCAAGCTACTTTGCGCACATTGGTTTTTTCAACCCTTACTTGCCGTTGTGGCTCAAAGACTTGGGCTTTTCCATCACCATCATTGGCTCTCTCACGGCAGTACAAGCGGCGACGCGTGTGTTGGCGCCTTATGGTTGGGGTTGGTTGAGCGACCACACGGGGGAGCGTGTGAAACTGCTGCGTTTTTGTGCAGGTGCAGCGCTGATTTGCTCTGCGGGTTTGTTGGTCGAGGGCCGTGTGGTCTGGATTGCTATGGTGTTGCTGTTGATGTTCATCCACACCAGCGCCATGATGCCCATGAGCGAGGCCGCACTAGCACATTTGGTCAGCACGGACCAAGGCTTTGATTCACGTCGCTATGGCCGGGTGCGCTTGTGGGGCTCGCTGGGATTTTTGGTCACTGTATTTGTGGCTGGTGCTTGGTTTGAGCATCAAGGCATGCAGAGCTTTCCCATGTGGGCTGTTGGCTCATTGCTCGCACTGAATGTGAGCGTTTGGTGGCTACCTAACCGCAAAGAAGCCGTGCATCACGACGAAGTTCGTCCATCCGTCATGCCCGTGTTGCGTCAACGCAAGGTGCAGTGGTTTTTTGCCACCGTGTTTTTTCATGTGCTGTCGCACATTGGTATTTATGTGTTTTTCTCGCTCTATCTTGATGAACTGGGCTACAGCAAAACCATGATTGGTGTGTTGTGGGCGGTGTCGGTGGCCGCTGAGATTGTGTGGTTCTTCACGCAGAGCCGCTGGTTACCCAAGTTCAGCTTGTCGATGTGGATGCTTATTTGTTCAGCAGTGATGGTGTTGCGCATGGTGCTCACCACCTGGGTGGCCGAGTGGATGTGGGCGTTACTTTTTGCGCAGGTGTTGCACGCACTCACTTTTGCCACCCAACACACGGCATGCATTGCGTTGTTGTCGCACCATTTTCCTGGGCGTTTGCGTGGCAGGGGGCAAGCGCTCTATGCATCGATTGGTTATGGCGTGCCTGGCGTTCTAGGTGCTTTAGGCGGCGGGGCATTGAGCGATGCGTTTGGTTTGTCGTCGGTCTACGCCTGGTCTATCGTCACGGCTATGATCGCTTGCACATGTGCTTGGCAGTGCACTCGACATCACGCCAAGATTTAAGCCTAAACCACATTCAGTTTGTCAGGCGTAAAAACATCATTTTGGATTGCTGTGATACCCAATGGTGGATGGGGATTTCCGCTTTTTCGTGCAGAAATAAACCAATGCCGACACTGCACAACCAAGCAAAGAGGGTCAAAGCCATGGCCATGTCGGGATCGTAAAAGTGGCTGGTGTTCCACATCGCGCTGAACAACACAATCACGCCAAAGTGAGTCAAGAACAACACGTAAGCGCTGTTCGATAAGCGATGCACCACCCGTTTCATGGGCGTCCAGTGCACCATGCCTTTCGGTTTGATGACCAACCATACGGCAGTGACCAATGCCAGCGTAAGACGTGTGCGGTATTCAAGCCACAACGCACCGATGCAAAGTAAGACCGTGAACCAAAACACCGCAGTATCTGACTTCGAGCGTTTTGCCCATGCAGCCAAAACGCCCAAACCGTACGCTGCAAAGAAATAAATGGCCCAGATGTCAAGCTTATCGACGCGGTTGAAGTGCCACATAGAAACGACGCACAGCAAGGCAACTCCAATGGACAAACCTTTGTGTTTATCGCTTTGTAGGGTGTGGCACAACACCATCAACACCGCATAAAGTTGAAAATCGACGGCCACATACCAAGCGCCGCTGGACAAGGCTTCAAAGCCCAAGAGGTCGTGCGCCAACAAGGCGTGAGCGACGAACTGCCAAGCTGTGGGCACGCTTGGCAACCAACTCGCGTGAATGCTGTGGCGAGATACGCTGACGGCCAGGCTGATCAGTGCCAGCGCTAATAGATAAATAGGCGCCAAGCGTAAGTAGCGCTTGAACACGCTCATGACAGGATGTTTGATGGGTTTGTTCATCACCGATTGCGCCGCTAAATAACCACCCACAACCAAAAAGACCTGGACGGCCAAGCGTGCACTGCGGTACAACCAATCCATTAATTGCGGCCAAGCCAAGGTCATGGTGTCAGCCATCGGGCCATAGGCAGAAAAATGGTGCCACACGATGAATTGAGCAGCCACGACTTTCAAGACATCAACGGTAAACGAACGCTCTAACAAACCAGTGAATCCTTTGTCCGTTTAGTCATTCGGCTTGAACACCAGCAGCAGTGGTGAATGCACACGACCGTCGGTGTCGCGTGGCAAGATTTCGGTTTTGTCGATGGCTTTGAGTACGGCGTTGTCCCAAGCAGAGTTGCCACTGGACTTGACCAACTTCTTACTCACGATGGTGCCATCGGGTGCACAACGCACTTCCACTTCGGCCGCAGGATTGCCCGATACCGAGCTGGGGTCAAACGTGATGTTGGGTTTGACGCGTGCACGAATGCGGCCACCGTAGCTGTCGGAGGGGCCAGAGGATTTCATGGCCGTGCCGGTGGCGTTCTCGCTACCGCTCGCGCCCGCAAGTCCTGCGATGCGCTTCATGTTTTCTTTGCGAATGGCTTCGAGCTTTTTGGCTTCTTCAGCAGATGCCTTGCTGTCTTTTTGCTCGGCTTGTTTTTTCGCTTCTTTTTCTTTGCGTTCCTTCTCGTCGCGCTCTTTCTGTTTTTCCTTTTCTTTACGCTCTTTGTCCTTGCGCTCTTCTTCTTTCTTCGCTTCTAGTTTGCGCTTGTCCTCTTCGAGCTTGGCCTTGGCTTTTTTCTCGGCCTCTTTCTTTAGCTCTTCTTTGCGACGTTCTTCGGCTTTCAAAGCGTCTTGAATCTTTTTCTCTTCTTCAATCTTGCGTTTTTTAGCCAGTGCAATGTCTGCCTCGCGGTTGGGCGCGGGCGGCTCGGGCGCTTTCACCACGGGCTTAGGTGCTGGCTCTGGTTTGAGCGCTGGAGGAGGCGGTGGTGCTTCCACCTCTACTAGCTTTGGCGCAGCCGCCATCGGCACGGCAGACCACAACTCGGCTTCGACCGACAAGCTGTTGTCTTGCTTCCACTGAATGCCAGCGGTCAGCGCCACGATGAGCAATGCATGCACGACCAAGGCTGCACCTACAGAGCGGGCGGTTCCTTCCGTCGGTGGTGGAGCAAACTCCAGATGCTTTGCTTGTGCACTCATGGCTTAGAGAATCAATCGACCAGTTGAACCGACAGACCCACGCGTTGTATGCCTGCGCGTTGCAGTGAGTCCATGGCTTTGACCACGGTTTCGTATTTGATGGTGCGGTCTGCCGTGATGACCACGGGGCCTTGCGATGTTTCGCCTTGTAGCTCACGCACGTCGCGTGCAAGACCTAGCAAAGTGCTGCTGACCGACTTATTCACGGTGCCCGTGCTTTTGACGGTGATCCGTTCTTCTTTGCTGATTTCCACGTGAATCACTTGGTCAGGCAAAGTTGCGGCTTTGCCAATGCTGGGCAAATCAATCACGCTGGGTGAGATGAGCGGTGCGGTCACCATGAAGATGATGAGCAAGACCAACATCACGTCAATGAACGGCACCATGTTGATGTCGTTCATGGCGCGACGGCCGCGTCCTGACCGAGGGGAGATAGAAGCCATGCTACGTCTCCAGCTTAATGAGTCGTCGTGCTGGCGCTGTTGCGCTGCAAGATGTTGCTGAACTCTTCGATGAAGGTTTCTAACTTGATGGACACACGGTCAATGTCACGCGAGAAACGGTTGTAGGCCAATACCGCAGGAATCGCGGCAAACAAACCAATGGCTGTGGCTACCAACGCTTCGGCAATGCCTGGCGCCACTTTGGCCAAGGTCACTTGCTGCATACCAGCCAAGCCTGTGAAGGCGTGCATGATGCCCCACACCGTTCCGAACAAGCCAACGTAGGGCGAGACTGAGCCGACGGATGCCAACAAGGACAAGTTGGATTCAATCGCATCCATCTCGCGTTGATAGCTGGCGCGCATGGCTCGGCGTGCACCGTCCATCAAAGCGCTGCTGTCGTTGATGCGGCGTTCGCGCAGTTTTTGGTACTCGCGCATGCCACTAGCGAAGATACGCTCCATGGGACCAGAGGTTTTGGCATTTTGTGCGGCAGCAGCGAACAGCTCGTTTAAGCTGGTGCCTGACCAAAAGTCACGCTCGAACTCCTCGTTGAGTTCTTTGATACGTTTGATCGAACCAATCTTGCGAAAAATCGCGGCCCAGCTGGTGATGGAGACGCCCATCAGCATCAGCACCACAACTTGTACGACCCAACTGGCGTTGAGCAATAAATGAACGATGGAAAAGTCTTGTGTCATGTCAGGCGTTCCAATACAGAAGAAGGGATTCTCGCAGGCTTCATCGTGGCAGCATTGACCCAACCGATACGAATCGTGCCTTCGCAAAGTAAAGTTTCATCCAGCCATGCTTGCTGAGCAATGACTAGGCTGGCGCGGCCACCTTCGGCGAGTGTGGCGGTGACGCGCAGCTGGTCATCGAGCTTGGCGGGGCGGTAGTATTTGACGGCGGTTTCACTCACCACAAACATGCCGCCTGTCTCTTCGCGCAGCGCGTGCTGGCCAATTCCAAGCGCGCGCAGCCACTCGGTGCGTGCGCGCTCGAAGAACTTGAGATAGTTGGCATAGAACACGATGCCACCCGCATCTGTGTCTTCCCAATAAACCCGAATGGAGTGGTCGAAAACGGTGTGCATGGTTTAGCCCAGCAGAGTTTGTAAACGGGAGACCGCTGCTTGCAACTCGGGCAAAGAACGGGCGGTCGAAAAGCGCACAAAGCGGGAGGTGTCGGCATGGCCAAAGTCGAGGCCAGGGGTGATGGCTAAATTCGCTTGGTTCATCACTGCAAACGCAAAGTCCCAGCTGCCATTGACGCCCAGCTTCTCCGCTGCTGCCGAGCAATCAGCCCATGCGTAAAACGCGCCATCAGGCATGACGGGGACGTTCAACCCCAATGCGTTCAGGGCGGGCACAAAGTAGTCGCGTCGTGCTTTGAACTCGGTGCGGCGGCGCTCATACTCAGCAATGCTTTCGGCTTCAAAGCAAGCAAGTGCGGCGTGTTGCGCCACCGTGCTGGCGCAGATGAACAGGTTTTGTGCCAAGCGCTCCATCACAGGGACGAGTGCATCAGGCACCACCAACCAGCCCAAACGCCAACCCGTCATGTTGAAGTACTTGCTGAAGCTGTTGATGCTGATGATTTGGTCGTCGATGCCCAGTGCCGATTGGCCATACTGCGCGTCGTAGCTCAGGCCTAAATAAATTTCGTCAATCAGCGTGGTGCCCCCACGGTGTGATACCTCATCGTGAATAGCGCGTAACTCATCGGGGTGGATGGATGTGCCGGTAGGGTTTGACGGTGAAGCCAACAACACACCTCGAGTGTGAGCCGTCCAGTGGTCACGTACTTGCTCTGCACTGAGTTGAAAACGCTCAGCCGCTGTGGTCGGCACCAACACGGCGCGGCCTTCAGCGGCGCTCACAAAGTGGCGGTTGCAAGGATAGCTCGGGTCGGGCATGAGTACTTCGTCGCCGGCTTCTATCAACGCCAAGCAAGCCAGCTGCAAAGCAGCGGATGCACCTGCAGTGATGACGATACGTCGTGCAGGCACGCTCACGCCAAAACGGTTGCTGTACCAAGCGCTGATGCGTTCGCGCAATTCTGGAATGCCAAGTGCAGGTGTGTATTGCGTGATGCCGTTTCGCACCGCGCGCGCTGCAGCCTCTTGCACCAAGGGTGGTGCGGTGAAATCGGGCTCGCCGATGTTCAGAAAAATCATGGGCGCATCGGTATGCGCTACCAACGCGGCACGCTCGGCGGCGGCCTTGGCCACCTCCATCACATAGAAAGGCTCAATGCGTTGCGCGCGCTGGGCGATCTTCATCATCCCTCGCGCAGCTTGCCTTTGGCGCGATCAGACTCAACTTCAAGGGCGCGCAGTTTGGGCGCTAATCCATTGAGCACGCCGTTCACGTATTTGTGACCGTCGGTACCGCCGAAGGATTTGGCGAGCTCGATGTATTCGTTCAGCACCACGCGCCATGGCACGTCGATGCAGTGTTGAAACTCGTACGCGCCCATCCACATGACGGCATGTTCGATGGGGGAAATTTCGTCGAGCTTGCGGTCCAGCAGAGGTCCAATCAACGAATCCAAAATTTCGCGTTGCTCAATGCAGCCGTACAACAGCGCGTCGTAGTGCACGGAGTCTGATTTGTGGAAACCGCTGAGGTCGCGGGTGAATATGTCGATATCGGCGGCTTCGTTTTGGCCCACTAAAAATTGGTAGAGGCCTTGAAGCGCAAATTCACGAGAGCGACTGCGGCCCGATTTGGCGGCGCTCTTGGTGGTGCCGTTGCTGGCTATTTTTCGTGGGGCCTTGTCGTCGGCTTTGTGTAGTTCGCTCATGCCAAGCTCTCCAACAACAGCGCCATTTCGACGGCCACGCGTGCGGCATCGCGACCTTTGTCGGTTTGACGAGCCACCGCTTGTGGCATGTCTTCGGTGGTGAGGATGGCGTTGGCAATGGGCACGTGGTAGTCCATACCCACGCGGGTCACGCCTGCGCCAGATTCGTTGGCCACCAATTCAAAGTGGTAGGTCTCGCCACGGACGATGCAGCCCAGCGCGATGAGTGCGCTGAACGGTTCTGGGTCTTCAATTTGTGCGAGTGCAGCCAAGGCCAAAGGCACTTCGAGGGCGCCCGGCACATGCACATGGGTGATGCGGTCATCCGCCACGCCCATGGCCTTGAGTTCGGCGATGCAGGCAGCGGCGAGTGCGTTGGTGATGTCGTCGTTGAAGCGTGCTTGGACGATGCCAATTTTCAAAGCGCTACCGTCGAGCGTGGTGGTGGAGGCGAGGTTGGAGATAAACATATTTTTATTCTTTGATCGTTTTATTCTTTGGACAGGTAGCCCGTGATTTCAAGTCCGTAGCCTGTCATGCTGGGCATGCGGCGTGGGTTGCCCATCAGGCGCATTTTTTGAACACCGCAGTCGCGCAAAATTTGCGCGCCCACACCGTAGCTGCGCAGGTCCATGCGGCCACGTTCGGGGCCGTGGGCGGAGCGGGCGGTGCCGTCAAATTGGTTGAGCAGCTGTTCGCCGCTTTCGCCGCAGTTGAGCAACACGACCACGCCTGTGCCTTCTGCATTGATACGTGCCAAGGCAGCGTCTAAGCCCCACGAGTGCATGACACGGTAGGGCTCAAGCGCATCAAGCACGGACAGCGGCTCATGCACGCGAGCCAACACTTCGGCTTCAGCACCCCATGTGCCTTTGACGAGGGCCATGTGCACATCGCCGCTGGTCATGTCTTTGTATGCGTTGGCGGTGAACTCGCCATGTGCAGTGTGCATGGCGCGTGAACTGACTTTGTGCACCAGCGACTCGTTGCGGCTGCGGTAGGCAATCAGGTCGGCGATGGTGCCAATTTTCAAGCCGTGTTCGGCTGCGAAAATTTGCAGATCAGGCAAACGGGCCATGGTTCCGTCGTCCTTCATGATTTCGCAAATCACGGAAGAGGGCGAGCAGCCTGCCATCGCCGCCAAGTCGCAACCCGCTTCGGTGTGGCCTGCGCGCATGAGTACGCCACCATCCACGGCTTGCAGTGGGAACACATGGCCGGGTTGTACCAAGTCGGTCGGCTTTGTGGCTTTGGCCACCGCCACTTCAATGGTGCGTGAACGGTCAGCGGCAGAGATGCCAGTGGTCACGCCCTCAGCGGCTTCGATGGACACGGTGAATGCGGTGCTGTACACAGTGCCGTTGCGTGCGGCCATGGGAGGCAGCTTCAAATATTCGCAACGCTCGCGGGTGAGCGTGAGGCAAATCAGGCCGCGGCCAAAGCGGGCCATGAAATTGATGGCTTCGGGGGTGACATGGTCGGACGCCAGCACCAAGTCACCTTCGTTCTCGCGGTCTTCCTCGTCCACCAAGATGACGATGCGACCAGCCTTCATGTCTGCAACGATGTCTTCAACTGGGGAAATAGCGACGGGTGCTTGACCCGATGCGTTGGCTGTGCTCATGCGTTGGCTTTCAATGCGTCAGCGTTACCCAACGATGCGTCGACACGCAACATGCGTTCAACGTAGCGGGCGACGGTGTCAATTTCAAGGTTCACTGTGCTACCCGTTTTGAGCGAGCCCAAAGCGGTGTTGTCCACGGTGTGGGGAATGAGGTTGATGCTGACTTCAGAGCCGCGCAATCCCAGTGGACCGTCCGCGTTGAAGAAGTCTTGCACTCGGTTCACCGTCAGGCTCACGCCATTGATGGTGATGGAACCTTTGTAGGCAAGGTATTTGGCGAGGTCGGTGGGAGCCATGATGCGCAGCTCCCAGCTTTCGCCGATTTGTGCAAAGCGGCTCACATGACCAATGCCATCTACATGGCCCGATACGATGTGGCCGCCTAAGCGATCATGGGCACGCAACGCTTTTTCAAGGTTGACACGGCCAAGCTCAGCTAAACCGCTGGTGCGAGCCAGTGATTCAGCAGAGATATCGATGGTGAAGGTGTGTGTGTCAAGGTCAAAGCTGGTGACCGTCATGCAAGCGCCGTTGAGTGCGATGCTGTCCCCCAGTGTGACGTCGTCGAGATACGCGGCAGGGGCCTCAATGGTGAGACGCTTGCCGTGGCTTAAAGAGCTACCCAGGTCGTGGACAGCGGTGATGCGCCCCACGCCGGTGATGATTCCGGTGAACATAGGTCATATTTTCGCAGGTTTAAGTGCCGCTTACCGGCTGAGTCTAGCCAATATCCTTAAATCAGGGCCAATTTGTGTCACTTCGTGAAACGACAGGGCTTTTGCATCGTCCAAAGTCTTGAAAGGCCCCAAATTTGTCATGCCTGTGCCTTGGCCTATCAGTTTGGGTGCGAGGTAGATGAGCAGTTCGTCCACCAAACCTTCGCGTAGCAGTGAGCCATTGAGTTTGTGGCCAGCTTCCACATGCACTTCATTGATTTGCTTTTGGCCAAGGTCATTGAGCATGGCTTTTAAGTCGACTTTGCCAGAGGCATTGGGTAGGCTCACCACGTGTGCGCCTTTGGCCTCAAGTGCTCGGCGGCGGGCTTCATGGTTGACTGCGCAGTAAATCCACACAGGCCGTTGCGAGGAGAAGAGCTTGGCATTGATTGGGGTTTCGAGCTGGCTGTCCATCACCACCAATGTGGGTTGACGTGGGGTGGTTACAGCGCGAACATCCAACAGCGGGTCGTCTTCCAGCACAGTGCCGATACCGGTGAGCACCGCGCAAGCGCGGGCGCGCCAAGCGTGGCCATCGTCACGCGCGGGTGGGGAGGTGATCCACTGGCTCACGCCGTTTTCAAGGGCAGTTTGGCCGTCGAGCGAAGCTGCGATTTTCATGCGCACCCACGGTGTGTCGTGTGTCATGCGCTTGAAAAATCCAATGTTGAGTTCGTGGGCCTCATCGCCGAGTAAACCCACATCCACCTGAACACCTGCATTGCGCAAACGGGCGATGCCCTGGCCCGCGACTTGGGGGTTAGGGTCTGCCTTGGCCACCGCCACACGTGCCAAACCCGCGTGGATGAGTGCATCGCAGCAAGGGCCTGTGCGGCCTTGGTGACTGCACGGTTCTAACGTTACATAAGCCGTGGCGCCTTTGACATCTTTGCTTTTAGCTTGCGCATCACGCAAGGCCATCACTTCGGCATGCGCTTCGCCTGCGCGTTGTGTGTGGCCGCTGCCCAGCACTGCACCGTCAGCACCCACGATGACGCAGCCCACACGGGGATTGGGCGATGTCAAATACAAAGCCTCACGCGCGAGCGCCAAGGCGCTGGTCATATGGGGGATGTCATGCGCTGAAAAAGTCATGGCGCAATTATGAACGGCCAAGCTGGATGTGAAGGGCACTCATCGACTCCAGCACTGCGAGGCAGCTTGACTGGCCCCTTCTACGCTGCGCATGCCCAGGTGATTGATGGTCAAGGTGCCGCAAGAATCAGCTGCTTGTGTGCCGAGTGGAATCGCACTGAGGGTGTAGCTTTGCGCGGTGCTGGTGACGCTCATCCTGTAACGTTGCCCTTCAATTTGCAGAACGCTGATGGGGACATCGGTCGTCAGCGGATAGTTGCCGTTGGCACTGGCGGCGCGTTCAAACCAGTGGGCGGCTTGCAGCAAGGATGCGCGGGCTTGGGCGCGTTGACTTCGCAAAATCAAACTTTGGTAGCTGGGCCAGGCGAGGCTGGCGAGTATGGCCACACAGGTCAGCGCCAGCAGCAGTTCGATGAGGGTGAAGCCTCTTGGGAGATGGGGGTGAGTCATGGGTTGTCAGTCATGCAGCACATGCCAGCTGTACCACCGGCCTGTCTGTGATGTGTGGTTGTGTCGTGCCCAAACTGCTTGCAGCACTGTGCGGCTGTTGGGCATGATGCCGTTGGCCAATGCGGTGATGCGGTACACAAAGGTGTCTGTATTGGTTTGCGGAAAAACTTCGATCCAATACCAAGCCGTGTTGTCTCCATAGGGAATATCAGTTGCCCTGACAGTGGCGGCTGTGGGGATTTGTGCTTGCCAGTCGTTGGCTTTGGTTGGGTTGAGCACATGGGGCGCGCAAATGCCAGCGCTGCACATGTTCGTGTCTAAACGCTGGCGCAGCAGGTTGTACTCAGTCAGGGTACTGGGAAAAAAAGCGTGTGTGTGTGTGGCGTCGCCTGGGATGTGACGCATGTTTTGGCTGCCATCGTTGTTTGTTGCTGCGCCCAAGAGATCCGCCAAGGCCACAAACAACACAGCCTCGGCTTTGTGTTGTGTACGGAGCTGGTCAGCTTCGGCATTGAGCAGTTGGTTATTTACCCATAGATTGCGCATTGCGAGCAGTGTGGCGGTACTCGCGATTGCGAGCATGACCATCAAGGTGGGTAACGCAAATCCTTGAACTGTGCGCTTCATGGCATGGTCCCATCACGGTTACGTAAAGTCACGACGCGTTTGAAGGTGCGGCGTACACGGCCATCGGTTGGCAGTGCTTCATCTTGGCAACCTTTGAGTTTGGCGTTGGGCTTGGTGTTATGCACCGTACTGATGCTGGCCACGCGCATACATACCTCGATGGCCAGCACCTGCGCCATGTCTGTCACTTGGTCGGCGGTTTTCCATTGAATGGTTTGGGTGTTCGGCTTGGCTTCGGCGTAACGCAGTTGAAAGTCTTCCATGCCTTCGGCCAAGGCTTGGTAAGTGCTGTTGGTCAGGTTGAGGTCTTTGCAGCTCAGTTCTTTGCTGGTGTTGAGCTTGTAGTCGTTGCGCACGCTGGAGTGGGTGCTACCCATATTGCCTTGGCAGTCCATGGCGTCGAGGGCATGCCAATGGCCGAGGGTGAGACTCTCAACATATTTGCTACCGTTCACACCCGCTAGAGCGGCTTGCCCCGTGTCTTCGCTGGACGAAATTTCAACAGTGAAGTGGTCGTTGTTGTTGACTTTGAGGTAGGCGGCTCCTGCCATCTGTGCTTGCTCTCGGATGTTGCGCAAGACCACGCGTGCGTTGGCGTGAACGGCATCTGCCGCTGCCATGGCGTTCCATGTTTGCTTACTCGTGCCGTAGACCGCCGTGGCTGCAGCGATGACGAACAGACCGAGCGTGATACCGATGAGCAGCTCTGGCAACGTGTTGCCATGCTGTGAAGATTCGGGGTTATGGATGAGGTTCATCGGTCTGTCTTGAAGAACAAACGCCAGCAACTCATGCGTGTGGGGCAGGGGGGCGTGCCAGAAACGGTGTCGGTTTTGTAGGTTTCATTCGCATCCTGCCAGGCGATGACAAGGCCCCACCAGCCCACCACATCCGTCAATGCAAACACGGCGGCATCCCCCTCTGGCAGTTGACTTTGCAAGGTTTGTTGCAATTGCTGTGTGTCCCAAGCTGCAAGTTCTTGGCGCGTGCAAGCCGTGGCTGTGCAGTCGGGGGCTGCCTTCGTGGCATTGCCCCATGCTTTGGCGTACAACGTGCTTTGTGGTGAGTTCAAACGCATGCGTTCGGCCAAGTCGTCACCAATGCCGATGGCAACGGCGCGCATGAGTTGTTGGCGCTGTTGGGTCAAGGCTTGTTGGTGCATCCATAACAACCCCAGTACGCCGAAAGCTAAGACAAACAAAGCGACGAGTGCGTCCAGCAAGGCAATGCCAAGCTGGCGCTTCGATTGCTTGAGTCGCCGATTCAGTTGCTGCATGACTCCCCCGATTGCCAGCGCAAACGGCTTGCACTGTTGAGGCACAAGACATAGGCTATGTTGAGCCAACTCTGTCGCGATTTGATGATCCATCGATCGCCCACAGTGCCGAGGTCACCGCGCTGGCTGATCTCGAGTGGGTCTGTTTTGGCAAACATCAGCTGTAACGGGGTGTGTTGCTGTGAGGTGTGCAACACAGCCTGGTTGGTTTTGACAACCAGTTGCCAGCCGCAGCTCCAATCGTTGTTGGTAGCGTTGTGCCAGGTGCAATCACGCATGGGTGTGAGTTGCAAGGTTTCGCCGCGCTGCAAGGCGCGCACGCGGGCAGTTTGCAAATCGTTTATCAGCTGATCGCGTGCGGCTTCGACACGGTTGCGCTCTTGCAAGCGTTGCCAACTTGGAATGGCAAACGATGTCATGACGCTGAGCACGGCCAAGCCAATCAAGAGTTCGACGAGTGTGAAACCTTTTGATATCAGCGCTTTTGCAGGGCGTATGTGAGGCGTAAAAAAACCTAGCGATTGCATGCAGCAAATGCTAGGTTTTGAAGGGGCATCAGCGTATGGCTGAGACTCGAAAACTACTTGCGAACTTCGTCCACCAAGCTCTTGAAATCATCGATGTCTTCAAAGCTGCGATACACACTGGCAAAGCGGATGTAGGCGACTTTGTCGAGTTTCTTGAGTTCCCGCATGACGAGTTCGCCAATGCGGGTGGAGGGCACTTCGCGTTGACCCAAGGACATGAGCTTTTCTTCGATGCGCTCGATGGCGTTATCCACCTGTTCTGTGCTGACGGGGCGTTTGCGTAGGGCAAGGCCCATGGATTCGAGAAGCTTGTTACGTTTGTATTCGATGCGGCGACCATCTTTTTTGACGATATTCGGGAAACTGACGTCGGGGCGTTCGTAGGTGGTGTAACGCTTTTCACAAGCGCCGCATTGGCGACGTCGGCGAACGGAATCACCGTCTTCGGACATGCGCGTCTCGACGACTTGGGTTTCTAAGTGGCCGCAGAAGGGACATTTCATATGCTGTTTTCTCTTTTGGTTTGCGGTGCTTTTGTCTGTTTCTTTTTGGGCTGGGCTCGCTGAGGGCATTTGGTATTCGCCGCTTCCTCATGCTGGAGTACCAGAAATCGTCAGCGGCCAATACCAAACACCCTCAGTCTGCGATGTGCTTTGCTTCGCTCGCACATTTCAGTCGCAAGGGGTGGCAGCAAAGTTGCAACGCAACGAGCGAACTATCTCCAACCTCAAACAGCGCGGGTTGTAGGTGCGGCGGGCGATGATTTCTGGTACCCCAGCATGAAGAGTCCGCTGTACCTTCAACCCGTGCCCTATACGGCGAGAAGCCTTAACGAGCAAAGGAACAATCCAACAAAATAACGAAGACAAACAAAAACCCCGCCACACAGGACGGGGTTTGAAGACGTTACTTGTAAACAGGGAACTTAGCAGTCAGCGCATGCACCTTGGCACGCACCACCGCAATGTTGGCTTCGTCGTGTGGGTTGTCCAGCACGTCTGCAATCAAGTTGGCCGTGATGCGAGCTTCCTCGTCTTTGAAACCACGCGTTGTCATCGCGGGGGTGCCGATGCGCACGCCGCTGGTGACGAATGGTTTTTCGGGATCGTTGGGAATGGCGTTCTTGTTGATCGTCATGTGGGCTGCGCCCAAAGCCGCTTCGGCTTCTTTGCCGGTGATCTTCTTGGAGCGCAGGTCCACCAACATCACGTGGCTTTGTGTGCCGCCGCTGACGATGCGCAAGCCGCGTGCTGTCAAAGTTTCGGCCACGATCTTGGCGTTTTTCACCACTTGGGCTTGGTAGTCTTTGAACTCAGGTTGCATGGCTTCTTTGAAAGCCACGGCCTTGGCAGCGATGACGTGCATCAAGGGGCCGCCTTGCAGGCCGGGGAAGATGGCGCTGTTGATCGCTTTTTCGTGTTCAGCCTTCATCAAAATGATGCCGCCGCGTGGGCCACGCAAGCTCTTGTGTGTGGTGGAGGTCACCACGTCTGCGTGCGGCACGGGGTTGGGGTACTGGCCTGCGGCGATCAAGCCGGAGTAGTGGGCCATGTCGACCATGAAGATCGCGCCAACTTCCTTAGCGATTTTGGCAAAGCGTGCCCAGTCGATGTGCAAGCTGTAGGCAGAAGCGCCAGCAATGATGAGTTTGGGTTTGTGCTCGAGGGCTTTGGCTTCCATCGCTTCGTAGTCGATGGCTTCGTTGGCATCCAAGCCGTAAGACACAGCGTTGAACCATTTGCCAGACATGTTCAGCGCCATGCCGTGGGTCAAGTGACCGCCTTCGGCCAAGCTCATGCCCAAAATGGTGTCGCCGGGTTTCAAAAAAGCGAGGAACACGGCTTCATTGGCAGATGCGCCGCAATGCGGTTGCACGTTGGCGGCCTCTGCACCGTAAATTTGTTTCAGGCGGTCGATGGCCAATTGCTCAGCCACGTCCACGTGCTCGCAGCCACCGTAGTAGCGCTTGCCTGGGTAGCCTTCGGCGTATTTGTTGGTCAGTTGCGAGCCTTGGGCTTGCATGACGGCGGGAGACGCATAGTTCTCGCTGGCGATCAGCTCAATGTGGTGCTCTTGGCGCGCGTTTTCGGCTTGAATGGCGGCCCAAACTTCGGGGTCGGTTTGTTCGATCAAGATGTTGCGGTTGTACATGCTGGCAGTCCTAAAAAAAGGTGGTGTTGTGGCTGCCCAGGCGAACGGCAAAACACCTCTGTGAACAGAGGCTGCGCGCTTCCCAGTGGTCATACATCCACGTCAGCGGTGTGAGGCAGATACCTCACACGCCTATCGCCAGTTGCGCGCGAGTGAGAGTTTACCGCGCTTGAGACCTCACTTATTCGCCATCATCCTTGCCAAAGGGTGTCAAACGCTGTGCTTTTTCCCACAGACTCTCCAAACGGGCGGTAGCAGCTTCAGCAGCGGTGGAGGGCGGTGGGGTGATCGGCACTTTCACGCCCTTGGCTACCTGCTGTAAGCGAGCGTTTTCGGCCATGACCTTGCTCGCGTAGCCTTGGTCATCCTTCAAGTTGCCTGCGCCAACATAGAGCTTCAGGCCACCTTCCAGGCTACCTGCGCGGTTGATGCACTCTTTGAGCACATTCACACCTACGCGCACGTTGGCCACGGGGTCAAATGCGGCTAAGGCGCCGCCAAAGCCTTGGTATTTCTGCTCGTGGACTTTGGTCATCACTTGCATCAAGCCTTGTGCACCCACATGACTTTGGGCGAAGGGGTTAAAGCCTGACTCAATGGCCATCACGGCCAAGATGAGGGTTGGCTCAATTTGGTTGCTGGGACCCACGTCGTAAGCCTCAGAGACTAAGGCACTCAAGGGTTCTGGTGCGACGCGGTATTTTTTGCTCAGCCAGTAGGCCAAGTTAGATTGTTGCTTGGGCAGGTCGCGAGGGTCGGTGGCCGTGGCGCGGTCTATGGCGTCGGCATCGGTGGCGATGCCTGTTTCGTCATATTGGCGCTCTTGCAGCCAGCTGATCACCTTAGCTTCGGTCACCACGCGCAGGTCTGGGCGTACGGTCAGTGCCACGACGAAAAAGAAAATAGACAAGCCCAGCACGGCCAAGCCATTGTGGGAAATCGCGAAAAAGCCTTGTGCCACGTCAGCTGCAAAGGTACGTAGACCTAGCTGTAATCGGGCAATGAAAGGAATAGACATAAATTAATTAAATAGGAAGTAGCTCAAATTTTAAAGCCTCGGCGACAATCACCCCTAATTTACTGTGAGCCCTACTTGTGACTGATTCTTTGAACAAACCCCTCGACCTCGCCGCCTTAGACAAATTGACTGGCGGAGCTTTTACCGTTTCCACATCGGCAGACCGCACTGCACGCCTACGCGACTGGCTCGCTGGTCAGCCCACTTTGGAGCAAGTACATGCCGTTTTTGACGAAATGAGTCATCGCGACAAGGGCGCTGCCAAAGTGCTGCGTGAAAAGTTGGATGAGCTGCGCCGCAGCAAAGACCAAGACGCGCTGATCGTGGAGTGGGCCGCCAAAGGCGAAGCCTTGCGGGATGCATTGCACATCAATTTGGTCGATGCTATGGGTTGGCAGCGCGATGCCGCTAAAGCTGGCGCGCCGTTGTCACGCGAGCCCTTGGCTGGTTTAAAAACTGCCTTGGCCGAGCGCGTGAAAGCCATCGAAGACTTGCAACACCAAACCCAAGTGCAACGCGAAGCCGCTGTGCTGTTAGCCCAACGCATTGAAGTCTTGTCGACCAAGCCTTGGCAAGATGCCTTGGCCCAGCGCGAAGCCTTGCAAGCCGACCTAGACCGTTGGGTCGACCAAGCCCAAGCCTTGGCAGCCGATGCTCAGTGGCCTAGCGTGGATGCCAAGTTTGCATCCGCTTTGCAAACCAGCACCCAACAAGTGCAAGCCGTATGGACTGCTTTTGGCGAGGCATTGACCTTGACTGAAGCCGCTGCGGCTGATGCAGCAGCACCTTTGCCAGCTGTGCCCGCATGGTCGGACCAAATTCGTGTGGCCCGTGGCGAAGTGTTGACCCAAACTGCAGCGCCTGCCAAAGCAACCAAGCCAGCCGCTGCTGGCGTGGACGCGACCCGCAAGGTCAAACCCATGGCAGACAAAACCGTAGTGGATCAAAAGCGTTTAGAGCTTGCCATGCAGGCTGAGGCCTTGTTCAAGCCCGTGACTGCAGTCAAGCCAGTCAAGGTTAAAGAGCCTAAAGTTGATAATGCGGCGCCAGTGCAAGACGCAGCGGTTGTCGAAGCCACGCAGTCAGCAGCTGTAGATGCACCTGCTGCGATTAAGGTAGTCGCCCCCCAAATTGTGGCCACAACCGTTACTGAAGTGTCAGAAGCTATTGTTGAAATCGCACTTGAGTCGACTGTCCCAGAAGCAGCGCCCGCTCAAAAATCAGCGATTGCTAAAGCGGATGACGTGGTCCGCGTGCCAACTGTTGGCGGCCGCAAGATGCAAGAAACCTTGCGCAACTTGCGCGAGCAATGGAAAAAAATCGATAAAGAAGCTGCGCCCAACCCTGCGTTGTGGAAGCGCTTTGACGCTGCATGCAACCGTGCCCACGAAGTGGTGGACGCATGGCTCAAAGAAGCCCGAGCACAAACCGCCGCCCACAAAGCTCAACGGTTGGCCTTGATTGAAGAAGTCAAAGCTTGGGCGCTTGAGCATGCCAATGGCCCCGATTGGAAAGGCGTAGCGCGCCAGTTGCACCAATTCGCCCAGCGCTGGCGCGAAAGCGGACACCTGAGTGAAAAAATGTTTGCCGAATTGCAGCCTGTTTGGAAAGCTGCCATTCACGCTGCGCACGAACCGTTGGAAGCCATGCAAAAGGCCAGTTTGGTTCGTCGCCACGCGCTGATTGCCGAAGCCCAAGCCTTGGGGGCTGCACCTTCGTTGCGTGTGGACGCCGTCAAAGCGCTGCAACAACGGTGGCAAGAAGAGGCCCACGCCGTTGTGCTCGATCGCAAGCAAGAACAAAAACTGTGGGATGCTTTCCGCCAACCTATTGATGAAGCATTTGCGCGCAAGTCATCTGTGCGCGAGCAATCGCAAGCTGCACTGACGCCGCACGACAAAGTCGTGCTCGATGCCGCAAAGGCGCTCGAATCAGCCACCGCCAACGGCGATGCATCTGCCATTCGCGCTGCCATGCAAACGCTAGAACAAATTGCCCGTGGTGACGTGGTGGCTGGTCATGCTGCCCTCGTTTCGGTGGAAACCACCGCTGCAGCCCCAGCCACAGAGGTCGCAGCTTCAGAGGAAGCGCCAGCGGCTGAAGCTGTTCCTGCCAAACCCAAAGCTGCAGCTCGTCCAGTTGTGGCCGTGCGCGGCGATGATCGCCCAGGCCAAAAACGCACCGAGGCCGCGCCTACGGGTCGCGGTCGTGAGGGCAAGCCCGGTAGCAAGTTTGGCGACAAGTCAGGCTTTGGCCGCGATAGTGGGCGCGAAGGCTTTGCACCACGTGGTCCACGTTTGGGTGATGCGGCTTTTCGCGCCCAACGCTTTGCCTTGGAGTCAGCCCAAGACGCACTGCGTCGCTTGGCAGCACATGCCCATGGCGAGGTGTTGACCCAGCTCATGCACGCCTGGGAAAAGCGCGATGCCGCGCAATTGCCAGCCGCGCAAGCCATTGGCAGCAAGCTCAGCCCGGCACAGCGTACGCAATGGTCGCAAGCTTTGTCGGCTCAGCCTCAAGGCGATGCCGTCACGCCTTTGTTGCGTTTGGAAGTCGCTGCTGATTTGCCCACACCCGCTGCACAAATGGATGCCCGCCGTGCCTTGCAGTTGCAAATGCTCACGCGTCGCAATGACCCATCGCCTCAAATGACATGGGCGGCTGACGCTGCGCAAGTGTTGGGTGGTGCCTTTGATGAAGCGGCCGCGCGTCGGTTGCAAGCGGCACTGAAGGTGTTGTTGAAGCGCTAAGTCAAGCTCAGTGGCAATCGACAAAGCCCCCTTGTGGGGCTATGTTCGTTTTGGCGGAGCCAGCTCACCACTTCAAGTCGCGGCAGTTTGTTGTCTGCGTGCCAATCGCTCAGCACCCACTGGCTAAGGCCGTGGCCTAAGTCGTGCACCGCAGGTTTGTGGGTGTGACCGTGCAGCAGCACTTGTGCCTCGGTGGCATTCAGCCACGCGATGGCGGCGTGGGTGTCTACATCGGCATAACCGACGAAGTTCGGGAGATCGGTGTGGCTTTGTTTACGTGCTTCGCTTTGGCTGCGCACGCTGCGGGCATAAGCCTGGCGCTCGGCCAAAGGCTTGGCCAAGAAAGCCGCTTGCCATTCGGGCTGGCGCACCTGGGCACGAAACGCCAAATAGTCGTGGTCGTCTAGGCACAAGGCATCGCCGTGACTGAGCAAGATCCGTGTGGGCTTGGCACGGCCAGTGGCGCCAAGGTCAAGCACCGTTGGGTCGCTCAAACCTTGCATGCCTGTGGCATTGAGTAATTGAGTGCCCACCAAAAAGTCGCGGTTGCCGCACATGAAGTACACAGCCATGCGCTGCGACGTGGCTTTGAGCACGGACATGCATTGCAAGGCGAATGGGTCTTGTATGTCGTCGCCCACCCACACTTCAAATAAATCGCCCAAGATGAACAGGGCATCTGCCGGTGTGTGCGCCATGTGCTGCGCCCACGCGTCAAACGTGGCTGGCTCGCTGACGTCTAGGTGCAGATCAGAAATGAAGTCAACGCGTTGCCAATGCTGCGGTGCATGCACGCAGTATGCAGGCTGAGGCAGTGGCGGCGCAGACATGGACGAGGCTTAAAGCGCGACAGCTTTTTCGATGATCACGTCTTCTTTTGGCACGTCATCATGGAAACCTTTGCGGCCAGTTTTAACGGCAGCAATTTTGTCGACCACGTCATTGCCGCTCACGACTTTGCCAAACACGGCGTAGCCCCAGCCTTGCATGCTGGGGGCTTTGTGGTTCAAAAATTCGTTGTTTGCTACGTTGATGAAGAACTGGGCAGTGGCCGAATGCGGGTCAGACGTGCGGGCCATGGCCAGCGTGTAGTGGTTGTTTTTCAAGCCGTTGTTGGCTTCGTTCTCAATGGGGGCATCACACTCTTTTTGCGTCATTCCCGGCTCAAACCCGCCGCCTTGCACCATGAACCCTGGAATCACGCGGTGAAAAATGGTTTTGTCATAGTGACCTTTGTTCACATAGTGCAGAAAGTTTTCAGCACACTTGGGAGCTTTTTCAGCGTCCAGTTCGATGGTGATGATGCCGTGGTCCAAGATGTGCAGTTCGACTTGAGGGTTGCTCATGGTGTGTTTCCTTAAATGAAATGAGATGTTGACGCGTACTTAAAGCACGTTGGCCGATTGAATGATGATTGGCGTGCGCGGCACGTCAGACGGGAAGGGGCCACCGAAACCGGTCTGTACGCTTTTAATTTTGGTGATGGTCTCCATGCCGGACACCACTTTGCCAAAAACCGTGTAGCCGTGTTGTTGTGGCGTGGGGTCCAAAAAGCCGTTGTCCATCACGTTGATGAAAAACTGAGACGTGGCCGAGTTGGGCACATTGGTGCGCGCCATGGCAATCGTGCCCACGGTGTTGCGTGGACCGCCTTTGGATAAGGCTTCGCGGCCTTCGTGCTCAACAGGTGGGCGTGTGCGGCGCTCGATGTAGCGCTGGTCGTAGCCACCGCCTTGCACCATGAAGTTGCCAATTACACGGTGAAAAATTGTGCCGTCGTAGTGCTTGTCGCGTACGTATTGCAAAAAGTTGTCGACGGTCTTGGGCGCTTTGTCTGGGTAGACCTCAACCACAAACTCACCGGCGTTGGTGACGAACTTCACGCGAGGCGCATCTTGGGCAATGGCCGTTTGTGCCAAGCCCACTAAGGCGAAGGCGCAAATGCTTGCTTTGCAAAGCGCGCGTCGGGTCACGGATAAAAGTGTCATGGTTTGCCTTGGGTAATTTCTAGGACGGGTTTGAGTCGTTCAATTTTTTGAGCAGGCTCGCGTTGTTTGGCATCAATCGCCAAAGATCGTTCATACGACTGGCGCGCCATATTGACCAGCAGGTCTCCCATATTTTCGTGGGCTGATGCGTAGTTAGGGTTGGCCCGCAAAGCGGCATCAAGCGATGCTTTGGCATTGGGGTAGTCGCCTTTGGAGGCGTAAATGACGCCTAAGTTGTTGTGCGGTTCAGCCAGCTCTGGGTAGTCTTGCGTGAGGCCTAGGTAGATCTGCTGTGCCATCTCGGGCTGGCCCATTTGCTCGAAAATGTAGCCCTGCCAAAAACGCATTTGTGGGTCACGCGGGTTGGCAGACAAACCTTTGTTAACCAACAGCAAGGCTTGTGGGTACTTGGCTTGGCGCAGTAGCTTGCGCACATCGTTGTGCGGCGTGCTGATGACTGTGGGCAGAGTGGACTGACCGGGTTGCCATTCCAGCGCCTCCACGTTTTGGGCTCTGGCAAAGCCTGCCGCAGTTCCCATCAGCGTCACACCTATTGCGAGGTAACGCATTCCGTGGGTGGCCCAATGGGCGGTTGCGCTGAGCTGGGGGGCTTGAAGCGATGCCAATGGCTTGGCTTTGGAGGGGGCGTGAGGGTTTGTCATGTGCTTTGTATACTGGAGGCATTGTAAAACAGAGGGTCTAGACGACTCTTTGGCTTTCACCTTAATACCGACCCTTCATTGCGGTCTTCTCTCGATTCACTCATGACGCTTCGCATTCACAACACGCTTACGCGTGCGCTGGAGAACTTTTCTCCGCTCGAACCTGGCCATGTGCGCATGTATGTGTGCGGCATGACCGTGTACGACTTGTGCCACTTGGGCCATGCCCGTTCGATGGTGGCGTTTGATGTGGTGCAACGTTGGCTCAAAGCCAGTGGCTACCGTGTGACTTATGTGCGCAACATTACTGACATTGACGACAAAATTATCAAGCGCTCGCTCGAAAACGGCGAAACCGTGCGCGGCCTGACCGATCGCATGATTGATGCGCTGCACCAAGATGCTGATGCCCTAGGCATTGAGCGCCCCACGCACGAGCCCCGTGCGATGGACTATGTGCCGCAAATGCTGTCGATGATTGGCACTTTGAAAGACAAAGGATTGGCCTACCAATCTAGCAATGGCGATGTGAACTATGCCGTGCGCAAGTTTGCGGGTTACGGCAAGCTGTCAGGCAAGTCCTTGGATGAATTACAAGCGGGCGAGCGCGTACCGGTGGACGATGGCAAGCAAGATCCACTGGACTTTGTGTTGTGGAAATCAGCGAAAACAAGCGAGCCCGACGAAGTTAAATGGGCCAGTCCCTTTGGTGCAGGCCGCCCAGGCTGGCACATTGAATGCTCGGCTATGAGTTGCGAGATGTTGGGCCAAAGCTTTGACATCCACGGTGGCGGCGCTGACTTGCAGTTCCCGCACCACGAAAACGAAATTGCCCAGAGCGAAGGCGCCAATGGCCTAAAAATGGCCAGTGTGTGGATGCACAATGGCTTCATCAATGTGGACAACGAGAAAATGTCCAAGAGCTTGGGTAACTTCTTTACCATCCGCGATGTGTTGAAAGAGTTTGATGCTGAGACCGTGCGTTTCTTCGTGGTGCGTAGCCACTACCGCAGCCAGCTCAATTACAGCGATGTGCATTTGAACGATGCCCGTGGTGGCTTAAAGCGCCTTTACACCGCGTTGGGTACGGTTGCTGCAGAAGACATCAAGATTGATTGGGCCGAGCCACATGCGGCTCGCTTCAAAGCGGCCATGGACGAAGACTTTGGCACACCCGAAGCCGTCGCGGTGTTGTTTGAACTCGCCAGCGAAGTCAACCGATCCCAGTCAGCACAGACGGCTGGCTTGCTCAAGGCCTTGGGTGGTTTATTGGGCTTGTTGCAAGACGACCCCAAAGCCTTTGCTCAAGCTGGCGCAGGGGGGAATGAAGATGCCATTCAAACCCAAATCGCGGCCCGTGCTGCGGCCAAAGCTGCCAAGAACTTCGCCGAAGCTGACCGCATCCGCCAAACTTTGGCTGCTGAGGGCATTGTGCTCAAAGACTCGCCCACGGGCACCACTTGGGAGCGTGGCTAATTGATGGTAGCCCAAGAAAAAATCACAATCGCAACGCCCGAGTATTGGGCTGATGCATGCAAACACTTGGTCAAAAAAGACCGAGTGATGAAGCGCCTCATTCCTCAGTTTGGCGAAGCCTCGCTGCAGTCACGCGGCGACGCGTTTGTGACTTTGGCACGCAGCATCGTGGGCCAACAGGTGTCGGTCAAAGCTGCTCAAACGGTGTGGGACCGCTTTGCTTTACTGCCCCGCAAAATCACGCCTGGTAATGTGCTCAAGCTCAAGGTGGACGATATGCGTGCGGCCGGTTTGTCGGCTCGCAAAGTCGAGTACATCGTCGATTTGGCGCTGCACTTTGACAACGGTGCTTTGCATGTGAAGAAATGGTCGGAGATGACGGATGACGCCATCATCGAAGAACTTGTCGCTATTCGCGGTATTGGGCGTTGGACGGCGGAAATGTTTTTGATGTTCCACCTCATGCGGCCTAATGTGTTACCGCTCGATGATGTGGGGCTGATCAACGGGATTAGTCATAACTATTTTTCGGGCGAGGCGGTTAGCCGCAGTGAAGCCCGAGAGGTGGCTGCTCCTTGGGCACCATACTGCAGTGTGGCGACTTGGTATATTTGGCGATCGCTAGATCCGCTGCCAGTGTCTTACTGAGCGGCTAAGGAGTAATTAATTTTGGCTAAACGAACTTTCCTCGACTTTGAACAACCGATTGCTGAGCTAGAAGGCAAGATCGATGAGCTTCGCTATGTGCAAAGCGAGTCCGCGGTTGATATTTCTGACGAGATTGAGCAGCTCAGCAAAAAGAGCATGCAGCTGACCAAAGATATTTACAGCGCCCTCACGCCTTGGCAAATCACCAAAATTGCTCGCCATGCTGAGCGCCCTTACACGCTGGATTACATCAGCGAAATCTTCACCGACTTTGTAGAAATGCACGGCGACCGCCACTTTGCAGACGACATGAGCATTGTGGGGGGCTTAGCGCGCTTCAATGGCAATGCCTGTATGGTCTTGGGTCAGCAAAAAGGCCGCGACACCAAAGAGCGCGCCTTGCGTAACTTCGGTATGAGCAAGCCTGAGGGTTACCGTAAAGCCCTGCGTTTGATGAAGACGGCTGAGAAGTTCAAGCTGCCTGTGTTCACCTTTGTGGACACCCCTGGCGCTTATCCCGGAATTGATGCCGAAGAGCGCAGTCAGTCCGAAGCAATTGGCCGTAATATTTTTGAAATGGCACAACTCGAAGTGCCGATCATTACCACCATCATTGGTGAAGGTGGCTCGGGTGGCGCATTGGCTATCAGCGTGGCTGACCAAGTGTTGATGCTCCAGTACTCGGTGTACTCGGTCATCAGTCCCGAAGGTTGTGCCTCGATCTTGTGGAAAACCTCTGACCGTGCTGAAGACGCTGCTGAGCAATTGGGCATCACTGCCCATCGCTTGAAAGCCTTGGGGCTAGTTGACAAAATCGTGAACGAGCCCGTGGGTGGCGCGCACCGCGACCCCAAGCAAATGTCTGCTCAACTCAAGCGTGGCTTGAACGACGCATGGCGCCAAGTGACTGACATGAAAGTCAAAGAGTTGCTCGATAAGCGTTATGAGCGTCTGCAAAGCTATGGCCGTTTCAACGACACCAAAGCTGAACGCTAATTTTCCCTCGCTGGCTGCGCTCCAGCATTTAGGCCTCTTCGCCGTTGCAGTGAGCGGCGGGGCTGACTCCACAGCCTTACTCGTTGCTTGTGCCACTCGATGGCCGGGTCGTGTGCATGCTGTGCATGTGCATCACGGACTGCAAGCGGCTGCGGATGGTTTTGAAGCGCACTGCGCGGACTTGTGTGAACGCATGAAGGTGCCGCTGGTGGTGCAACGCGTCAACGCCCTTCATGCCGCTGGTGAAAGCCCAGAAGATGCTGCCCGCCAAGCACGTTACCGAGCGCTGGCTGAGGCGCTGCAAAACAACTGGGGTGGACAGATCAAACACATGGCCTTGGCCCAGCATGCGGATGACCAAGTGGAGACCTTATTGCTGGCGCTCTCGCGAGGCGCTGGTTTGCCTGGGCTTGCGTGCATGCCCGCTTCGGCCGAGCGTGATGGTGTGACTTACCACCGTCCATGGCTCGATGTGCCCGGGCGTGAGTTGCGCGTGGCATTGAATGCCGTATGCGAAACATGGGTCGAAGACCCGACCAATACCGACACGCGCTACACCCGCAACCGCATTCGTGCTGAGCTGTTGCCGGTGATTGAAAAGGCTTTTCCATCTTTCAGACAAACTTTTGCTCGCAGTGCTTCGCATGCGGCTCAAGCGCAAACCTTGCTGCAAGAAGTTGCCGAACAAGATTTGCAGCTCGTGGGCAATCCGCCAGCTATCAAGGCTTTGCAGCCGCTCAGTGAGGCTCGGCAATCGAACGTGTTGCGCTACTGGCTGGCGCTAGAGCACTCACAAGCCAGTGCGGCTCAGTTGCAAGCGTTGTTGTTGCAAGTGAAAGCCTGCACAACACGTGGTCACCACATCGACATCAAGGTGGGGCGTGGGTTTGTGCAGCGAGATGGGGCGGTGTTGCGTTGCTACAATCTGTAGGTTTTTTGCCCATAACACAACAGTTTTAAAGAAATATGGCATTGATTGTTCATAAATACGGCGGCACGTCGATGGGCTCGACAGAGCGCATTCGCAACGTCGCCAAGCGCGTGGCCAAGTGGTCCCGTGCGGGTCACCAAATGGTGGTGGTTCCTTCCGCGATGAGTGGTGAAACCAACCGTTTGCTTGGCCTCGCCAAAGAATTGGCCCCCTCCAAAGCCGATTCGGCCTACAACCGCGAACTCGACATGCTAGCCTCGACAGGTGAGCAAGCGTCTTCTGCGTTGCTGGCTATTGCACTGCAAGCCGAAGGCCAGCCTTCCGTGAGCTACGCTGGCTGGCAAGTACCAATTCGCACCAACAACGCCTACACCAAGGCCCGTATTGAGTCGATCGATGACGTGCGCGTTCGTGCAGACTTGGACGCTGGCAAAGTGGTCATCATCACGGGTTTCCAAGGCAAAGACGAGCACGACAACATCACGACTCTAGGCCGTGGTGGATCTGACACCTCGGCTGTGGCCGTGGCCGCAGCGCTTAAAGCCAAAGAGTGTTTGATTTACACCGACGTGGATGGCGTGTACACCACGGACCCACGTGTGGTGCCTGAAGCCCGTCGCTTAGAAACACTGTGTTTCGAAGAAATGCTGGAAATGGCATCTTTAGGTAGCAAAGTTTTGCAAATTCGCTCGGTTGAATTTGCAGGTAAATACAAGGTGCCGCTGCGCGTGTTGTCCAGCTTCACCGCGTGGGACATTGACATCAACGAAGAAGCTAAATCAGGCACGTTGATCACCTTTGAGGAAGACGAAAAAATGGAACAAGCAATCGTATCGGGCATCGCATTCAACCGCGATGAGGCCAAAATTTCTGTGGTCGGCGTGCCCGACAAGCCAGGCATCGCTTACCAAATTTTGGGCGCTGTGGCCGAAGCCAACATTGAAGTGGACATGATCATCCAAAACATCAGCAAGGATGGCAAAACCGATTTCAGTTTCACTGTGCACCGCAACGACTACGCGCGTACCACTGACTTGTTGAAAGACAAAGTGTTGCCGGCCTTGGGCGCAAGCGATGTGCAAGGCGACACCAAGATTTGCAAAGTGTCTATCGTGGGTATTGGTATGCGCAGCCATGTGGGTGTGGCCAGCAAGATGTTCCGCTCATTGAGCGAGGAGGGCATCAACATCCAAATGATCTCAACCTCTGAAATCAAAACATCGGTGGTGATCGACGAGAAATACATGGAACTCGCTGTGCGCGCGTTGCATAAAGCTTTCGATTTGGATCAGCCCGCAGCATAGTTAGGGCATAATACGCACCTGCTGGAAACGTGACCGAGTGGCCGAAGGTGCTCCCCTGCTAAGGGAGTATGGGGTGTAGAGCCTCATCGAGGGTTCGAATCCCTCCGTTTCCGCCAGCTAGTTTGAGCCCCTGAGTAATCAGGGGCTTTTTCTTTGGAAGCCCCACACCGTGCGGGCTTGCGGCGAGCGATTGCTTTCTCTGAATGCCAAATATCGCTATTTCAGAGCTGATTAGGGCCCATTTCTCCCCGTATTCTCAGAAGCCATTTCAGGCAGTCCATACTTCCACTGGACCTTTTCTCTGCTCGGGCAATGACTAAGGGCGCCGCAGCGCCCTTTATTTCGTCTTTTGATTGGGGTTGTCTACCTTTAGATTACTCCTAACAATTTTCTTTGCTCTCCCCAGTTTGCAGGCAGCGGTAAATGGCTGATTAGCTTTTTAGCGGTAAGTTGAGGTGGGTGTTCTCCCTTGGATATTCGCTCGATGATGTCCGGTGCCAGCATTGCCATCAGCAGAAGCCGAGAGACATAGTTGACGGTGACCTACGGCAATCAAGGCCAGTAGCTTTAGGTCATCCAGATGGCGCAGTATTCTGAAAACGCGGATTGACATTCCCATCTTCATGAAGAACAGACCTTTGCATATAGTTTGTCGGTTACTTCGGGCATGACGCCAAACCAAGCTTGAAATGCTGGGCGCGCTTGGTGTAGCAACATGCCTAGACCATTGACAGTCAAATTGCCGCGCAGTCGTGCTTCTTTGAGTAATGGCGTTTCCTGTGGGATGTAAACAGCATCGAAAACTAATGCCTTGGTTGGTAAGTTATTTAGCTTTATGTCTAGTGCAGACTCACCCTGCATGCCTTGATTGGTCGTATTGATCAATAACGATGCGTTATGAAGTGCATCTTCACGATCTTCCCATTTCACACTTGTCACAGCAGGACCAAAGGCTCGTGCTAGTTCTTCTGCTTTGCTATGAGTCCGGTTGATGAGTCGAATGCTTGTTGCACCATCATCAAGCAAGCTGACAACGATGCCGCGAGCAGCACCCCCTGCTCCAATGACAACGATTGGGTCTGTATTGGACTCCCATCTCGGGTTTGATTGAAGTAGGCTTTGTATGAATCCAAATCCATCATTGTTGAAGCCGTGAAGTGCCCCATCTGGTTGCACAACGATCGTATTAATGGCACCCATGCGATGAGCAAGGGGATGCACCCAATCGACAAACCTCATTGCGTTTACTTTATGTGGAATCGTGATGTTACAACCGGCAATTCCAAGTGCCTTTATGCCACGAATAGCCGCTTCGAGGTCATTGGGGTTTACAGGGAAGAGCCCATATGCGCCATTTAAGTTGTGTTCGTGTATCCAATGGTTGTGAATAAGTGGCGATCTTGAGTGGGCGACAGGCCAGCCCATTACGCCAGCGATGATGAATGAGTTTTTCATGATTTTTTGTATGTGGTGTTTAGGGGGTTAGGAAGCACATTCAGAAAATACGCTAAGTTGTTGCGTTGAATAGATTTTTATTTCAAATAAACAACAGAAATTCATCGTTGATATAGTTTCTCTTGGTTTGTTTGTTAAAATTTCGTTCAAGGAGTTCATATGTCTAATCAATCTGATTCGCTCGAAAGTGTTGTTATCGGTGACGGCGTGGTCGTCAAAGGTACTTTCACCGTCCCATCAAAAGCCATCATTAACGGGGTTATTGAGGGTGATTTAACTGCAGAAGAAGTATTGATCGGCCCAACTGGCAAAATCACAGGGCGTGTTTCTGCGAAAGTCATTGATGTTCGTGGGCAACTCCACAACACCATTATTTCTGAAAAGAGCTTGATCGTTCGCTCTACTGGCAAAATCGCTGGCAAAGTTCAATACTCTGAAATTGAGATTGAAAAGGGTGGCGAAATCGAAGGTACTTTGAGTCAAGATGCCAACGGTCCAGTCGTGCATGTAGGTGGGACTTCCGCCGCTTAATTGCTAAGAAAATTCATGTTGCCTCGCGTCTTATCGGCTGTACGTCAACTACCAAGGCTTGTGTCTGGGGGGTGGGCTCGCAAGTACGAAGATGCGAAGATCATTCTTGAGCAAAATGGTGACCTTCATTATCTCAATGTCAGTGGTCGCGTACAACGTATTTTGGTGCGTGGCGCGATTCTGGCAACAGGTGCGATGCTGGTGGCTATTTTTGTGTTGTTGGCTACAAGCATTAGTTTGATGTTGAGTCGGTCAAAGTTAGAGCGTTCGCATGAAGAGGTATATAGAGCATTGCTCAGTAGTGCTTCAGACTCAGAGAACGTTGACCAACTGAACATGAGTGACGAGCAAATGGTTTCGCTTGCTCAAACAATCCGTGATCGGGATATGAGTATTCGACGTTTTGTCGACACATCTATGGTCGCAGTTTCCCAAGAAAACGTCTCGATGAAGTCGCAACTTGAGTCTTCAGGTTTGACTGAAAAGATTGTGAAAATCATTCAGCAGAATGCGGCAAATGGTGGTTTCAATATTGAAGACGACGTAAAAAGTAATCCATTGCTTCGTGGCAAAGTCGCCGATGAATTGTCGACCAATCGCGGATTGCGCGAGGTTTTGTACGCATTGCCTAGCGTGATGCCTGTTCCCAATTACAGCGTTTCCTCAGACTTCGGGGTGCGTCGTCATCCTATTACTGGACAAACTCACTTTCACACAGGTTTAGATCTGTTAAGTCAAACTGGTGATGAGAAGGTGCATCCAGTCAAGCCTGGTGTGGTAGTTTTGGCTCAGTTTCATACTCAATACGGAAATACCGTCGTAATTCGCCATACAAACGGCGTGGAATCCCTTTACGCGCATTTGGCCAACATTGATGTGAAACTTGGAGACAAAGTAACAAACGAATCTGTGCTGGGTAATATTGGCAGCACAGGCTCTTCATCAACAGGTAAGCATCTGCACTTAGAAATTTTGATTGGTGGATATCCAGTCAACCCACAAAAAGTTATACGGACGGCACAATATGTTCAACAAATCCAAAACCAGCAACGTTAATCAAACTCAGGTGGAAGATGCTTCTCCTGACATCGAAGATGCTACGGACGAGGTAGAAGTTGAATTGACGAATGAATCGATCCAAACCTTAAGCGTTGCTCCTACTTCCCCTACACCAACTCAGCGAAACAGCATGATGGACATGATCACTACCGCCGCAACAAAACCTTCAATTTTGAGTGAGGGCTTCTCCTTCCGTGGTGAAATAGCTGCCAAAGGTGCGATCCATGTTGAAGGTGCATTGAACGGTCAAATCCAAGTTGATGAGCTCACCATTGGTGCACGTGGTCAAGTTGAAGGTGTTGTTACTTGCACAAGTTTGCACATCAAAGGAAAGTTTTCAGGTACAGCCACTTGCAATGAACTGATCGTGACATCTTCTGCTTCTGTAGATGGTCATGTGGTTTATCAGACTTTGTCGGTTCAAAAGGGTGCGTCCATCAAAGGCGAACTCCTGCTGGTCAAGTAATTTGATTCAGTCAGGGAAGACGATCTTTTGTTTATGAGTTCAGAAGAAATCTTCATTAACGGTGAGTTGTTGCGCCTAGGCCGCGAATCCCGTGGCTGGCTCCTGAATGATATGGCTACGCGTGCTTGCATGTCTGTGAAGCAAATTCGTCAGATCGAAGAAGGTGGCATCAGCTCTTTCTACAGCGTAGCAGTTAAGGCAACGGCAGCAAAAAAAATCGGTGCGTTGTTGGGATTGTCCGCAGAGCAAGTATTTGCACACAATTTGGTCCACGACCCTGTATCGGAAGTCATCAACTCAGACGCTTTGTCTGAGGGGGGGGGGGTAGTGCCAGCACCTTTAGAGCCAGCAGTGCTCCAAGAACGTCTGGATGCTGAGCCCCAAATTTCAGTGCCCAATTCTGTTGAGGCTGTAATAGCCAGTGACGGATCTAAATCCAAAGTCTCTATTTGGTTAATCGCTGCTTTGTTTGTCGCGGCTTTGGCTGTAGCTGCATATTTGCAACCCAAAGATGAGTCACCAACTGAGCCTGTACCTGCGCTGCAGGTTGTGCCATCCGACATATCAGATCCTGCCAGCGCAGCCAGCGTCCCAGACTCACCTACTGAAGTGTCGCAAGCCGTGCTTGCCCCAGCATCTGCAGTTCTCAGCCAACCAAAGCCTGCGTCTTTAGCGGCAAGTAAAGCGCCTTGATTTAATTTGTACGATCCACAATAAAGCCGCTTTTCAGCGGCTTTTGTTTTTACTTGTTTGCACCTAGCGCAACTGCTGCAGATCGACTTTGAGCGAGTTGTTGCGGGTCAGCTGCTTGCATGGCCCAGCCGCTCATGTGTGACTGGCAAAGTGCATGCATGCCATTTATCCAAATATCGCCGTCATTCAAGCAAGGTATGTAATGGAATGTTTCACCACCCGCATGAAGATAAGCTTCTTGAGCTTCTTGAGAAATTTCTTCCAAAGTTTCAAGGCAGTCGCTAGTAAAGCCAGGGCAAATCAAATCGACGCGTTTGACGCCTTGTTTAGCCAATGCAATCAGGGTTGGTTCAGTGTAGGGTTCCAGCCACTTGGCTTTCCCAAAGCGAGATTGAAAGGTCACCATGTATTGAGCTTTGCTCAAGCTCAAGGCCTCACCAAGCAAGCGTGCAGTTTTATAGCACTCGCAGTGGTAGGGGTCACCTAAGTACAGTGTGCGCTCAGGCACGCCATGAAAGCTCATCACTAAACGCTCAGGTTGACCATACTCTGCCCAATGACAACGTACCTTCTCAGCCAACGCTTGGATGTAAGCAGGGTGGTCGTGGTAATGGTTGATGAAGCGGAACTCAGGTAATACGCGACTGCGCAGCCCCCAGTGATAAACCGCATCAAATACACTCGCTGTAGTGGTGCCTGAGTACTGTGGGTAGGCTGGCACTATCAACACGCGTGTGAAGCCTTCTACTTTGAGTGCATCGAGTTGGCTGGTTATCGATGGGTTGCCATAACGCATGGCGTAGCGAACACTCACGGCCTCACCATGAGCATCAAAAACCTTTTGCAATCCCAGCGCTTGCCTGTTTGTCCAGACCTTGAGTGGCGAACCTTCATCTGTCCAGATGGAGGCGTACTTGGCTGCAGATTTCCCAGGTCGCACGCGCAAGATGATGCCGTGCAGAATCGCCATCCAAATCAAGCGCGGAATTTCGACCACGCGGTGGTCGCCTAAAAACTCAGCCAAGTAACGACGCACAGCAGGCGCAGTGGGTTCGTCTGGCGTACCGAGATTGCAAAGCAATACGGCTGTGCGTGGAGCTTGTCCGTGGGTAAAAGGAGGTTCGGGGTTGAAGGCTGGTTTGAACATGATGAGGTATTCTCTCCTAGCATGCTGAACCTTTCCAAAATCCAAGCCATAACCTTAGATCTTGACGACACTTTGTGGCCCGTCTGGCCCACCATCGCCCGTGCGGAAGTTGTTTTGCAGGATTGGCTCAAAGTTCACGCCCCCCAAACGGCGAAGCTTTGCTCGGATGCTGAAGTCAAGCAACGCATCCGAGTTGAAGTGAACCAACGTCATGCAGACAAGGCGCACGATTTGAGTTTTTTGCGCAGAGAGTCCATCCGCGAGAGTTTGTTGCGAGCAGGAGATGCGCCGCATTTGGCAGAAGCGGCTTTTGATGTGTTCTTTGCCGAGCGTCAGAACGTGATGCTGTATGACGGGGTGCAAGAGGCGCTTGAGCGTTTGGCTGCACATTTTCCATTAGTAGGCTTGTCTAATGGCAATGCCGATGTGTTTCGCACTGATGCAGGCCCGTATTTCAAAGCATCTGTGAGTGCGCGTTTGTTTGGCGTGGCCAAGCCTGATGTGCGTATTTTTCATGCGGCGGCGGCCCAGTTGAATCTGCCTACTGAGGCAGTGTTGCACTTAGGCGATGACCCCACCACCGATGTATTGGGGGCGATGAATGCTGGGATGCAAACTGCGTGGATCAACACGCAAGGCCATGACTGGCCGCACGATGCAGTTCAGCCGTTAACGGTGCGCCACTTGGCTGAGTTGTGTGACCACTTGTTGACCTGAGTGCACAGCCCCTTCAAGGGTGGATGGGTAGGGGCCACGAATGTAGTCGCCGCAGGCCCACAGGCCATTCGCTACAAAAGGTTTTGGCCTATCTAACATGGGGGTGCAGGCAAGCGTGGCGCGTTTTTCGACCACGGTTTGAACGATTTCTAAATGGCTGAGTCCTAGCTGCTCGCTGACTTGGTCGTGCACTTGCTCGGTGAGCACATCGCGTTCTGTGTGGCATGCGCTGACCACAGCTGCTAATAAACCGTGTTGTTCAGACAGAACGCCTTTATCGAACAGGAACTGCGCAGGTGCCTCTGTGTTGCTGTGTAATGCCACCATGGGCTGCAATAAACCTTTAAAGCCTTCATCCTTGCAATGCAAATATACAGTGGCAATGGCGGTGTGCGGTAGTTCTGCGCATTGGTATGCCCACTTAGGGGCAATGTCTGCTGTCAGACGTGCAGCTTCCCATGCAGGACATGCCAGTAGCACCGCGTTGTCGGGGGATGCAGTGTGTAATAGTTCTTCAAGTTGCGCGATAGAAACGCGTGTACTCAGTTGAATGTCTGCACCACGCGCCCCAAGCCATTGCAAACAAGCATTTGGCAGTAGTGCACCTAAATCCACGCGAGGCACCAGCAGGTCAGAACTGCCCGTGCCGCCTAGCAGCGCGTCGTGCAGCACGCGTAAGAACACATTCGCACTGGCTTCATTAACGGGCGTGTTGAGCGCTGATAAGCACAGCGGCTCAATGAGTTGCGCGATCAGCCGAGGGCTTAATCCGGATGCATCGCACAGCTGAGCGACCGTCCATGTGAGGTCACATTCAAACTGTGTGCGTTGCCATCCCCATGCCGCTCGAATGAGGCTGGCTTTGTCGTTGAGGGGCCAGCCTTGTGCGCGGCCTATACCTGCCAGCAGGTTGAGGGGTGTGGGCCAATCAGGAAGGCTCAGGCCTTGGCCATTTGCATAGCGCAAATTAAGCGGTAGGCGCCGCAAGAGCGCGTCAGGATTTAAACCTACGGTGCGCATCAAAGCCAGCGTGTCGCGGTAGGCGCCAATGAGCACGTGTTGGCCATTGTCTAAAGGTTTGCTTGCAAAGCTTTGTTGCAAACTGCGAGCACGGCCACCTGCGGTGTTCGCCGCTTCAAAGAGCTGCACATGCCAGCCTACTTGCGTGGCGGCCACCGCTGCGGCCAAACCCGCCCAGCCTGCGCCCACGATGGTCAGTTGCTTCATCTCGCTGCCAATGAAATTTAGAAGCGGCCCAAGGCTTGCATCTTCCAAGCGAGCCAGAGTTTGTGTAGCGGAGTAAGGGCCACACGTTGGGTGAGCACTGGAAATTTCTTAGCTTCAATTTCGCACAGCAAGGTGCGATAAATGCTGGCCATCATGAGGCCAGGTTTTTGGTGCTTCCAGTCGTTGGCAGGCAACAGTGCCAAGGCTTCGTCGTACAAAGTATGCGCACGTGCAGTTTGAAATTGCATGAGAGCTTGAAAATGCTCTGAGTCTAGGCGGTTCAAAATTTCATGGGCTTTCACATCGAACTGTTGCAGCTCGTTGACAGGCAAGTAAATGCGGCCACGCAGTGCATCCTCTCCTACATCGCGAATGATGTTAGTGAGCTGAAACGCTTGGCCCAACTTGTGCGCATATGCGGTGGTATTCGGATCGGTTTGACCAAAAATCTTGGCTGACACTTCGCCTACCACGCCCGCCACCAAATGGCAGTAGCGTGTCAGATTTGGGTAGTCTAGGTAACGCGTTTGTGTCAGATCCAACTCGCAACCCTCAATTACCGATTGCAGGGAAGTTTCTTCAATGCCGAATTCGGCCACTAAGGGCATGAGCGCTTGCGTGACAGGGTGGTTGGGCTTACCCGAAAAAGCTTGGCGTACTTCGTTGTGCCACCATGCCAGTTTGCTGGCGGCCACGCTGGGGTCCGTCACCTCGTCCACAACATCGTCTACCTCACGGCAAAAGGCATAGAACGCTGTGATGGCCGCTCGTCGTTGGGGCGGTAGAAACAGGAAGGCGTAATAAAAGCTACTACCCGAGGCGGAGGCTTTTTGCTGAACGTAGTCTTGAGGTGTCATGTGTGCCCGATTATCGGGCACGAGAGCGTTGGCTTAGGCGCCTCGTTTTACATGCGCGCGCAGCGCCAAGCGATGCAAATGAAGTCTGATTTTTTCAGTACGGGGCGTGTGAGCCGCCTGTGGTCTGTTGGTTCAGGGCGAGCATCCAGTTTGTCCAGGATGCGCAAACCGCCTTGCACCACCACACGCAACTCCCATCCTGCGAGGCCTTTGACGCGACGAGCCAAAGGCGCACCTTGCATCATCAGTTCGCGTGCAAAGCGCAGCTCTTGTTCCAGGGTGTGATCTTGCGGCATATAGTCGCGGCCACCTTGCAAGTCTTCGGCGCGATC
Source organism: Comamonadaceae bacterium (assembly GCA_947447405.1). Taxonomy (GTDB): domain Bacteria; phylum Pseudomonadota; class Gammaproteobacteria; order Burkholderiales; family Burkholderiaceae_C; genus Limnohabitans. The sequence continues at coordinate 50,335 of CANFKQ010000001.1, forward strand.
TTGCCAAAAGTTAATCAGTTGCAAGGCTGTGCAGATGGCGTCGCTTTGCGCAAGCGACGTGACGTCGTTCACGCCATACAAATGCAGCATCAAACGCCCTACTGGGTTTGCGGAGCGACGACAGTAGTTGAGCAGCTCGGTGCGGTTGCGATAGCCTTGCCCTACGCTGGTGTAAACCACGTCCTGCTCAAAGGCATCAAGTAAATCGAACAGAGGTTGTGTTGGCAAGTCGTGTTGCGATACAGCACGTTGCAACGCGTCAAATACTTTTGACCAGCGGATGCTTGTCGTGTCGTTTAAATTGAGGCAGTTTTGAAGGTCTGCACGATATTCACCCAAAGCGTCGAGACGGTGGTGTGCGGCGACGTGGCCTTCGTCTGCCAAATCATCGGCCGTACGGGCGAAGTCATACAGTGCCGCCACGGTGTGGCGCAAACGGGCAGGACACAGCCAAGATGCGACAGGGAAGTTTTCGTAGTGGTCGATGCTTGACATAAGTGGCAACGATTGTCGTATCCCTTTGTGTATGCGGGGTAAACCAATATGGGGTACATTAATAACCAATTGGTCATTAGTATTTTTGGGAACTTTATGGTGTCTCCTATTTCATCCTTTGCGCGTTTGCCTTTTGTGATTGTTTGCTGTGTGCTTTTCGCAAGTTGCAGCAAGGCGCCGCCTCAGCAAGAGCCCATTCGGGCAGTCAAAATTTTAAAGGTTGGTGAGTTGAGTGCGTCCTATGATTTGGAGTTCTCAGGTGAGATACGTGCCCGTGTTGAATCGACTTTAGGCTTTCGCGTCGGCGGCAAGCTCATCAACCGTCAGGTCGAGTTGGGCCAGCGCGTCAAGGCGGGGCAGCTGTTGGCGCAAATTGACCCACAAGACTACCGCGTGGCCGCAGATGCCGCAGCCGCTCAGCTGATCGCAGCGCAAAGTAACCGCGATGTGGCAGTGGCTGACTTGAAACGCTACCAAGGTTTGTTTGATCAAGGTTTTATCAGCGTCGCCGAGCTTGAGCGCCGCCAAGCCAGCGAAAAAGCTGCACAGGCACAGTGGAGGCAAGCACAAGCGCAAAACACGGTGCAAGGCAACCAATCGAACTACACGCATTTACTTGCCGATGGTGCAGGGGTGATCACATCGATTGATGCATCAGCAGGGCAGGTGGTTACTGCTGGGCAGCCTGTGGTTCGACTGGCGCTCGATGGTCCGCGTGACGTGGTGTTTTCTGTGTCTGAGGATAAGTTGGCAACTTTGAAAGCCGGGGTCGTGGTGGATGTGCGCCAATGGCAAGATGGCAAAACGCTTGAAGCCAAGGTGCGCGACGTTTCTGCCAGTGCTGATCTGGTCACGCGAACTTTTGTTGTGAAAGCCGCATTGTCAAAGGACGCCGATCCTGTATTGGGCTCCACAGCCACCGTGAGTTTGCGTGCTGCCAAATTGGTAGGAGCGAAACTTCGCATCAAGTTGCCTACTCAGGCCCTGCGAACAGAAGCGGGTGCAACTGCGGTTTGGGTTCTTGACCCCGCGAGCATGACTGTGAAGTCACAGGCTATTCAAGTTTCAACAACCGATGGCAATGAAGCTGTGGTCGACTCCGGTCTCCAAGACGGTGACCAAGTGGTGGTCTCCGGCGTGCATGTGCTGACGGCAGGCCAGAAGGTGTCTGTCTTCGGCGCGGCCAAGTGAGGTGGGCATGGAAAAGTTCAACCTCTCCAAATGGGCAATTGATCACCCAGCGCTGACTCGTTATTTGATGGTCGTGCTCATGGTGTTGGGTATGGCGTCGTACTTTCAGCTGGGTCAAGACGAAGATCCCCCGTTCACTTTTCGCGCCATGGTCGTTCGCACCTATTGGCCGGGGGCGACGGCGCAGCAAGTGGCCGAACAAGTCACAGATAAGTTGGAGCGCACACTGCAAGAAGTGCCCTATGCCGACAAGATTCGCAGCTACTCTAAGCCCGGTGAGTCTCAAATTATTTTCCAAATCAAAGACTACTCCAAACCTGCGGATGTGCCCAATGTTTGGTATTCCGTGCGCAAGAAGATTGGTGACATTCGTTACACCTTGCCGCAAGGTGTTCAGGGCCCATTCTTCAATGATGAATTTGGCGATGTGTATGGCGTGATTTATGCCTTAGATGCGCCAGGTTTTAACCCCGCAGAAGTGAAGAAGTTTGCCGACGAGGTGCGTCAGCAACTCTTGCGCGTCAAAGATGTCGCCAAAGTCGAACAGTTTGGTGTGCAAGACGAAAAAATCTTCGTAGAGATTGCACAAAAACGTTTGGTGCAATTGGGCCTTGATCTCAACGCTGTGTTATCCCAGTTGGGGCAAGAAAACGCGGTCGAAAACGCAGGCACGATCCAAACCCCCATCGACGTCCTGCAAGTGCGCATTGATGGCCAGTTTGAGACCGAAGAGCAATTACGCGCCATGCCCATTCGAGGCAGTTCAGGCCAACAGGTGAAGCTGGGTGACATTGCTAAGGTCAAGCGCGGTTACGTTGACCCTGCCATCGTGAAGGTACATCACCAAGGGCAACCTGTGGTTGCACTGGGAGTGTCCATGGCCAAAGGTGGCGACATCATTGCTTTGGGTAAGGCACTTGAAGTAGCTACCGTTCGCATTGAAAAAACCTTGCCCGCTGGCGTGACCTTGGCGCAAGTGCAAGACCAGCCCAAAGCTGTTTCTAAATCTGTGGGTGAATTTGTACACACTCTGATAGAGGCTGTACTCATTGTGTTGGTGGTTAGCTTTGTTGCGCTAGGTTTGCACAAAGGAGGGCGCTACGGTTGGTATGTGGATGTACGTCCGGGACTGGTGGTTGCGATCACGATTCCCTTGGTACTGGCCATGACATTTTTGGCTATGAATTATTGGGGCATTGGGCTGCACAAAATTTCATTGGGCTCGCTCATCATTGCACTGGGTCTCTTGGTGGATGACGCCATCATCGCGGTGGAGATGATGGTGCGCAAGATGGAAGAGGGCTATGACCGCGTGCGTGCAGCAACTTTTGCGTATGAAGTGACCGCTATGCCCATGTTGACAGGCACGCTCATCACGGCTGCCGGTTTCTTGCCGATTGGCATGGCCAAGTCCACAGTGGGCGAATACACCTTTGCCATTTTTGCGGTGACTGTCATTGCTCTCGTTTTGAGCTGGTGGGTGTCGGTGTACTTTGTGCCGTATTTGGGGACTTTGTTGTTGCAGGTGAAGCCGCATGGCGAGCACGACAGCGAGCACGAGTTGTTTGACGGCCCGTTTTACAAACACTTTCGCACGGCAGTGACTTGGTGTGTCGAATACCGCTGGAAGGCGATTGGTATTACTGTTTTGCTGTTTGTATTGGGTATTGTGGGCATGGGTCGTGTGCAGCAGCAGTTTTTCCCAGACTCGGCGCGACCTGAAATTTTGGTGGACTTGTGGTTCCCCGAAGGCACTTCTTTCGCCGCCAATGAGGCGGTCACGCAAGCGGTTGAACAGCGCTTGCTCAAGGAGCCAGGCGTTGAAACAGTGAGTACCTGGTTTGGTTCTGGCGCTCCCCGCTTTTATTTGCCACTCGATCAGGTGTTTCCGCAGTCCAACGTTTCGCAAATCATCGTGGTGCCAGATGACTTGAAACACCGTGAATCTTTGCGTTTGGCTTGGCCTGCTATGTTGGCGCAAGAGTTCCCAGATGTGCGTGCCCGTGTGAAGCTTTTGCCCAACGGACCGCCTGTGCCATACCCCGTCCAGTTCCGCGTGGTGGGTGGTGACCCCAAAGTGTTGCGTTTGCGAGCCGATGAGGTCAAATCCGTCATGCGTGCCAATACCACCACGCGGGGCACGAACGATAACTGGAATGAAAACGTCAAAGCCATTAGCTTGGATGTCGATCAAGCCAAAGCGCGCAATTTGGGCGTTACCAGCCAGTCCATAGCACAGGCTGTGCGAACCCTTTTGGTTGGCTCGACCGTGGAGCAATTCCGCGAAGACAACAAGTTGATTGACATCGTGTTGCGTCAACCTTTGGAAGAGCGCGATGCCATCACCGACCTGAATAGTGCGTACGTCCCAACAAGCTCGGGCCGCATGATTCCTTTGGCGCAAATCGCCAAGCTGAATTTCACTTGGGAGCCTGGCGTGATGTGGCGTGAGGGCCGTGAATACGCCATCACTGTGCAATGCGACATCATCGAGGGCCTGCAAGGCGCCACAGTGACGCAGCAGTTGTTGCCTGAGTTGAAAAAACTCGAGGCGCAATGGGCGCAAACTGATGCATCGAACTATCGCATTGAAGTCGCAGGGGCTGTGGAGGAAAGTTCGAAGGGTTCAAGCTCAATCTCTGCGGGGGTGCCAGTCATGCTGTTCATCACCTTTACTTTGCTGATGCTTCAGTTGCACAGCTTCAGCCGTGCCGTGTTGGTGTTTTTGACGGGGCCTTTGGGGCTAGTGGGTGTTGCTGCTGCTTTGTTGGTGCTCAATCGCCCATTCGGCTTCGTGGCGTTGCTGGGGGTAATCGCTTTGATGGGCATGATTCAGCGCAACTCGGTGATCTTGATTGACCAAATTGAGCAAGACCGTGCCAATGGTGTGCCGGCTTGGGAGGCCATCGTGGAATCAGCTGTGCGTCGTTTACGCCCCATTGTGCTCACTGCTGCGGCTGCAGTGCTGGCCATGATTCCGCTCACACGCAGCGTGTTTTGGGGCCCCATGGCCGTTGCCATCATGGGCGGACTCATTGTGGCCACCATCTTGACGCTCCTTGCCTTGCCTGCTATGTACGCGGCGTGGTTTAAGGTCGAAAAGCCGTCTAAAATGTCAAGTTGACCGATTTCAAGCGGGTGGTCTTTACAGGCCACCCGTTGTTATTTAGAAACCCGCGCGGGTGGCGAAATTGGTAGACGCACCAGGTTTAGGTCCTGACGTCCGCAAGGATGTGCGGGTTCGAGTCCCGCCCCGCGCACCACTTGATTCATAGCAAGCGGCCAAAAGGCCGCTGCTAAACATGCCAATTTAGGAGAAACCACATGGCCGTGACCGTTGAAACTTTGGAAAAACTGGAACGCAAAATTACTTTGACGTTGCCTGTGGATGTCATCGCCAAGGAAGTGGACGTGCGCTTGAAGCGCGTGGCACGCCAAGTCAAGATTGACGGCTTCCGTCCAGGTAAAGTGCCCATGAACATCGTGGCCCAACGCTACGGTTACTCCACCCAGTTCGAAGTGATGAATGACAAAGTAGGCGAAGCTTTTGCTGTGGCCACTAACGAAGCCAAGTTGCGCGTTGCAGGTCAGCCTAGCATCACTGAAAAAGAAGGCGCACCAGAAGGCCAAATGCAATTCGAAGCTGTCTTCGAGGTTTACCCAGAAGTGAAATTTGCCGACATGGCCAGCGTGGAAGTTGAAACCGTGTCTGCTGAAGTAACCGATGCAGCCATCGACAAAACCATCGACATCTTGCGCAAGCAACGCCGCACCTTTGCCCAACGTGGTTTGGACGGTGCAGCGCAAGACAACGACCGCGTGACCATTGACTTCGAAGGCAAGATCGACGGCGAACCCTTCCAAGGCGGCAAAGCCGAAGACTTCCAGTTCTTGCTCGGCGAAGGCCAAATGCTCAAAGAATTTGAAGATGCTGTGCGCGGTATGAAGTCTGGCGAAAGCAAGACCTTCCCACTGAGCTTCCCAGCCGACTATCACGGCAAAGAAGTCGCTGGCAAACAGTCTGATTTTTTGGTGACTTTGAAGAAAGTCGAAGCCGCTCACTTGCCAGAAGTGACAGACGAATTGGCAAAGTCTTTGGGCGTGGCGGATGCCACAGTGGCTGGTTTGCGCGCTGACATCAAGAAAAACTTGGAACGCGAAGTCAAGTTCCGTTTGTTGGGCCGTAACAAGCAAGCTGCTTTGGACGCTGTGGCGACCAAGGCCGAGCTCGATTTGCCAAAAGCCAGCGTGCAAGCTGAACTCGACCGCATGATCGAAGGCGCTCGTGCTGACCTTAAGTCACGCGGCATCAAAGACGCTGATAAAGCTCCCATCCCTGACGACATCTTCCGTCCACAAGCTGAAAAGCGTGTGCGCATGGGCTTAGTGGTGGCTGACTTGGTTCGCGCCAACAACTTGCAAGCCACGGCTGAGCAAATCAAAGCCCACATCGAAGAATTAGCCTCTAGCTATGAGAAGCCAGCCGATGTGGTGCGTTGGTACTACGGCGACATGGGTCGTTTGGGAGAAGTTGAGGCCATCGTCATTGAAAACAACGTGACCGACTTCATCTTATCTAAAGCCAAGGTCAATACCAAAGCAATTTCGTTCGACGAATTGATGGGTCAGCAAGGCTGATCCACGCACAAGGAAACAACATGAGCGCACTGGATACACAAGCTTTGGGCATGGTCCCCATGGTCATCGAGCAGTCGGGCCGCGGTGAGCGGTCTTATGACATTTATTCACGCTTGCTCAAAGAGCGCGTGATCTTCTTGGTGGGCGAAGTCAACGATCAAACCGCCAATTTGGTTGTGGCTCAGTTGTTGTTCCTTGAGAGCGAGAACCCTGATAAGGACATCTCGCTCTACATCAACTCTCCAGGTGGTTCAGTGAGTGCCGGCATGTCGGTGTTTGACACGATGAACTTTATCAAGCCCCACGTGTCCACACTATGCATCGGCATGGCCGCCAGCATGGGTGCGTTCTTGTTGGCTGCAGGCGAGAAGGGTAAGCGTTTCTCGTTGCCAAATTCAAAGGTCATGATTCACCAGCCTTTGGGCGGCACACGCGGTCAAGCCACTGAGATCGAAATTCATGCACGCGAAATTTTGAAGACACGCGAGCAATTGAACCGCATCTTGGCTGAGCGCACGGGCCAGCCCTTGGACAAAATTCAACGTGATACCGAGCGTGACTACTACTTGAGCGCTGACGAGTCCAAAGAGTACGGTTTGATTGATCAAGTGATCAGCAAGCGCGGCTAATTGACACGTCACGCACATCCCACACATAAGCATTGACATGGTTGATAAAAAAAGCGCTTCTGGCGAAAAAACGCTTTACTGCACCTTCTGCGGTAAAAGCCAGCACGAAGTTAAAAAACTCATCGCAGGCCCATCGGTCTTTATTTGCGACGAGTGCATTGACTTGTGCAATGAAATCATCCGTGATGAGCTGCCAAGTCTAGAAGCTACTAAAGAAAAGGGCAGCGATCTGCCAACGCCTGCAGAAATCAAAGCCAACCTCGATAACTATGTGATTGGCCAAGAACTGGCCAAGCGCACGCTGGCTGTAGCTGTCTACAACCATTACAAGCGTTTGAAGCACAAAGAATCGTCTAAGAAAGACGATGTTGAGCTGACTAAGAGCAACATCTTGCTGATCGGCCCCACAGGGTCAGGCAAGACCTTGCTGGCGCAAACCTTGGCGCGCATGTTGAATGTGCCGTTCGTCATGGCAGATGCCACTACATTGACCGAAGCAGGTTATGTGGGTGAGGACGTTGAGAACATCATCCAAAAGCTGTTGCAAACCTGCGATTACGACGTGGAACGTGCCCAACGCGGCATCGTCTACATCGACGAGATCGATAAGATTTCACGCAAGTCTGATAACCCCTCCATCACGCGTGATGTATCGGGTGAGGGTGTGCAACAAGCCTTACTCAAGCTGATCGAGGGCACGATGGCCAGCATTCCGCCTCAAGGTGGCCGCAAGCATCCCAACCAAGATTTCTTGCAAATCGACACGACCAACATCTTGTTCATTTGCGGTGGCGCATTTGCTGGGCTTGAAAAAGTCATCGAAAACCGCACCGAAGCTTCGGGCATTGGCTTTGGCGCCACGGTCAAGAGCAAAGAGTCACGCAGCCTGACCGAGGTGTTTGGTGAAGTTGAGCCACAAGACATCATCAAGTTCGGTTTGATTCCTGAGCTGGTGGGACGTATGCCCGTGATCGCGGCCTTGGCTGAGTTGACTGAAGATGCCTTGGTGCAAATTTTGACTGAGCCAAAGAACGCCTTGGTGAAGCAGTACAGCAAACTATTGGCCATGGAAGGCGCTGAGCTTGAGATCCGTCCAGCAGCTTTGCGTGCCATTGCCAAAAAAGCCCTGGCGCGTAAAACTGGTGCGCGTGGTTTACGCTCTATCCTTGAACAATCACTGATCGACACTATGTATGAATTACCTAATTCATCGAATGTCGAAAAGGTGGTGGTCGAAGAGTCCACTATCGACGAGAACAAGCCACCTTTGTTGGTGTACCGAGAAGCTGCCAAGAAAGCTTAAAGATTCATCTCGGGGACGGTGCCTAGCACGCGTCCCTTTTTTACAGGAAGGCTGACCATGTCTGGACAACCCCCGCTGCCCGCTACCCCTCTTGAACTGCCGTTGTTGCCTTTGCGTGACGTGGTGGTGTTCCCGCATATGGTGATTCCCTTGTTTGTGGGGCGCCCCAAGAGCATCAAAGCGCTCGAAGCTGCAATGGCCGCTGAGCGTCGCATCATGTTGGTCGCACAAAAAGCCGCAGCTAAAGATGAACCTTCAGTGGCTGACATGTTCGAAGTCGGTTGCGTGTCGACTATTTTGCAAATGCTGAAGCTGCCCGATGGCACCGTCAAGGTTTTGGTGGAAGGCCAGCAACGCGCGAAGGTTGACGGTATCGAAGACGGTGAATCGCATTTCACTGCGCACGTCACGCCCATCGAAGTCTTGCCTTCTGAAACTGGCAGCGAAGTTGAGGCCTTGCGCCGTGCAGTGATGCAGCAGTTCGACCAATACGTCAAACTGAACAAAAAAATCCCGCCAGAAATTTTGACATCTATTGCCAGTATTGATGATGCAGGCCGCTTGGCTGACACCATTGCTGCGCACTTGCCTTTGAAGTTGGAGAGCAAACAAGTGGTGCTCGACTTGTCGCCTGTGCGTGAGCGCTTGTCTAACTTGTTTGAGCAAATCGAGCGCGAAGTTGAAATTCTCAATGTCGATAAGAAAATCCGCGGCCGCGTCAAGCGCCAGATGGAAAAGAACCAACGCGACTTCTATTTGAACGAACAGGTCAAAGCCATCCAGAAAGAACTGGGCGAAGGCGAAGAGGGTGCTGACATTGAAGAGATTGAGAAAAAGATCAAAGCCGCTCGCTTGCCCCAAGAGGCACGCAAAAAGGCTGAGTCTGAATTGAAGAAACTCAAGCTCATGTCTCCTATGTCAGCCGAAGCCACCGTGGTGCGTAACTTCCTTGACGTGTTGGTGGGTTTGCCTTGGCATAAGAAAACCAAGATCAAACACGATCTAGGTAATGCAGAAAACGTGTTGAACGAAGACCATTACGGCCTCGACAAAGTCAAAGACCGCATCTTGGAATATCTTGCTGTGCAACAGCGCGTTGATAAGGTGAAAGCGCCAATTCTTTGCTTGGTTGGCCCTCCTGGTGTGGGTAAAACTTCGCTGGGTCAATCCATTGCCAAAGCCACAGGTCGCAAGTATGTTCGCATGGCCTTGGGCGGTATGCGTGACGAGGCTGAAATTCGCGGCCATCGTCGCACCTACATTGGCGCGATGCCGGGCAAAGTTCTGCAAAGCTTGACCAAGGTCGGGACGCGAAATCCCTTGTTCTTGTTGGATGAAATCGACAAGCTTGGCATGGACTCGCGTGGCGACCCTTCCAGTGCATTGTTAGAGGTGTTGGATCCCGAACAAAACAACAAGTTTGCCGACCACTACGTGGAAGTCGATTACGACTTGAGCGATGTGATGTTCGTGGCGACATCCAACTCGATGAACATTCCGCCAGCGTTGCTCGACCGTATGGAAGTGATTCGTTTGTCGGGCTATACCGAAGACGAAAAAACTAACATTGCCATCAAATATTTGCTGCCTAAGCAAATGAAAAACAACGGCGTCAGAGACGATGAGTTGTCAGTGGACGAAGCTGCTGTGCGCGACATCGTGCGTTACTACACGCGTGAAGCAGGTGTGCGTTCGCTCGAGCGCGAAATGTCCAAAATTTGCCGCAAGGTGGTTAAGGCTTTGTTGCTCAAGCAAATGACGCCACAGGTCAAGGTGACCGCAGATAACTTGCCTGATTTCCTTGGTGTGCGTAAGTACACCTATGGCCGTGCTGAAGCCGAAAACCAAGTGGGTCAAGTGGTGGGCTTGGCGTGGACAGAGGTCGGCGGCGATTTGCTGACCATCGAAGCCGCCATCATGATTGGCAAGGGAACCATCACGCGCACCGGTTCGCTGGGCGATGTGATGAAGGAGTCTGTCGAGGCCGCTCGCACGGTGGTGCGCAGCCGCGCACGCCGCTTGGGCATCGCGGAAGAGCTGCTCGAGAAGCGCGACATCCATATCCATGTGCCCGATGGCGCCACACCCAAAGACGGACCTAGTGCAGGTGCAGCCATGACCACTGCCTTAGTGTCAGCCCTCACAGGTATTCCTGTACGTGCAGATGTTGCCATGACGGGTGAGATCACCTTGCGTGGCGAAGTCACTGCCATCGGTGGTTTGAAAGAGAAGCTGTTGGCAGCATTGCGCGGTGGTATCAAGACCGTGTTGATACCAGAAGAAAACGTGAAAGACTTGCAAGAGATTCCAGAAAACGTGAAAAACGGTTTGGAAATCGTGCCGGTGCGTTGGATCGACAAAGTCCTCGAGATTGCTCTTGAAAAAATGCCAACATCGTTACCAGATGAAGTGCCTGCTGTAGCTGCTGTCACAGCTGTTGAGACCGTGACGAAAGTTGAAGCCATTAAGCATTAAGGTTTTTTCTAGCGGACTACTCGATAGAGTAAAAATTGCGCTACAATGTAACTCTTATGCGGGAATAGCTCAGTTGGTAGAGCGCAACCTTGCCAAGGTTGAGGTCGCGAGTTCGAATCTCGTTTCCCGCTCCAAATTCGATCAGGGAAGCAACACAATGCTTCCCTTTTTCGTCAAAGTGAACGGCGCGATAGCAAAGCGGTTATGCACCGGATTGCAAATCCGTTTAGCCCAGTTCGACTCTGGGTCGCGCCTCCATCAAACTAAAGCAACTGTCTCAGGGCAGTTGCTTTTTTTTCGCCCGCACAGTTTCGCACAGTTTCTACCGTTAGCTAGGGTTGCTTTACACATGCGGCAGGGTGTAGCAGCGTGGTTACAGCTTGCTAGGCCTTGGTGTTAACTTTGCCCACAGCGTAGCTAGGCCTGCTGCACGCTTGCGATTTCTAGCGTTTTAGGGGCTAGGACTCTGTGGCAGGGCTAAGAATTTATAACCCCGATAGCAGCATGCAATAGACGTTGGTTCTTTAGAATGAAGCATGTTTGGCATAAAACTAAATCCTAAAAAGTCTGTTCAAGTTCCTAGTCGCTTCAACGTGTACACAATGGACCCCTTCATAGCATCATTTATTGATGAGGAGGGAGATGCTGAGTCAAAGTCTTTTGCTGTGGACTTTTCGGTATTGGAATTCGCCGATCCTGTTGCTATCGTAGTAATGAGTAATTTGTTTGAATACCTAAAGTTGCTAAATGTTAAGGTGACTTTGATTGGATTGGCGAATAGGTCAGAAGGTGTAATTTTTTTAGATGATTCGGGTTTTTTCCTTCAATATCACGGCTCAATGCTACGTCCTCATGCCGCTTTGCGTGACACGACCTTACCTTTGAAGTTGGTTGCTAATCCAAAGGCTATTCCGTATCTATACGCAGACGTAATTCCATGGATTGCACAACGACTCCAAACTACAGCTATTGCGCTTGGAACTTTACGAGTTACTCTGCAAGAGGTGTTTCACAACATCAACGACCACTCAGGCGTTCAAGTTGGATGTGTTTTTATTCAGCACTTTCCTAAGAAAAATGAAATTAATATTGCCATTTCAGATTTTGGAACTGGAATTCCTAAAAACGTAAGAAAGGTCCAGCCAGAGGCAAATGATCAAGAGGCACTCGTGCTAGCGATTAAGGAAGGCTTTACAAGTAAATCCAACGTTCAGAATCGTGGAGCAGGATTAGCTATTTTGATGAACTATGTTGCTCTTCGGAATAGGGGGACCGTAATTATTACGTCTGGTCGCGGCAACTTGTCTGCGGTCTATGACAAGGCAAAAGTAAAAATCACTGCAAGGTCTCGGGTGTCGCATTACCCAGGTACATTGGTTAATGTCATCTTAAAAACAGATACTCTTAATGAGTTTGTTAGTGACGTTGAACACGAGGAGTTTTCATGGTAATTCGTGTGCTTGATTTCGTCAAAGAGTGCGCGACTTATGCAGATGGCGAAGTCATATTCAAGTTGATTGCACCTAGCATCAAAAATGGCGAGGATGTCGTTTTATCTTTTGATGGGGTTGATGCTGTACCGTCTGCATTCATCAACGCATCTATCGTAAGGTTAGTTGAAGTTGTGGATCTTGATCAAATTCGTCTGCATTTAAAAGTAGCAAATTCAACAAAGCAAATCAATGAATTAATCAAAAGTCGGATTGCTTTTGTTGAATCGCAATCTATCCAATCTAAGTCCTGACTCGACGAACGGACTTTGGTTGCTCAGCTGGGTAAGGTGGCAATAAAGTAGTTTTCGCACGTTTTCAAGCGCCAACTACCTGTGACTGCCAAGACCAACTTTGACCCATATTTCACACTTTATTACTACTACCAGCCTGCATCCGTTCATGTCACTTATTCGGCACCTGCGCTCGCCATTGAGCCTAAGCACCCTAGACTGACTTTCAAAGAGCTTGCGGCTGCTGAAGGAAACCTCCATTACCTGCGCGATGGTGAGTTACAGCTCTTTCGCCGTCCTGAGTCTCGTGTTTGGCAAATGCGCTGGCGGCTTGAGCTTGGGGGATGGCACAGAGCCAGTACTCGCAAAACAAACTTAGAAGCTGCCAAGCGAGCTGCATGTGAGATGTATGACGAGGGGCGTTATAGGGAGCGCATGGGCATTGCACCTACACAGCGAACCTTCAAAGAAATCGCCCAAACAACAGTAGATGAACTAAAACGAGACTTGGCAGCTGGTACTGGCAAGAAGATTTATGCGGACTACTGCTCAGTTATTGAGCGTTATTTCATTCCGTACTTTGGGGAGCGGCACTTGCAGACACTGAAATACAAAGACATTGCTGACTTTGAAGCTTGGCGCAATCACCGCATGGGCATCACGCCCAGCTTCGGGTGCTCTCGCTGGAATTGAGTTGACGTAGGCTTGAAGCTCTTTGCGTAGCTTAGGGCTGACGTAGACAGTGCGGGGATGCCTGCCTTTGGTTTGGTCTGCGTTCAAACGGATTTCCTCGCGGACCTGCCCGTTGGTGCCCACAGCATCGGACCAGCTGAGTAGGGCGACTTCTCCGACGCGAAGTCCAGCTAGGTGGGTAGTTAGCAGCATTGCCCTGTTGCGTGCTGCGTGCGGGCGTGTTGCTATGTAATCGGTTGCGCGGCGTAGCTCAGCCGCTGTGAGTGTTTTTGCTTGTGCCATCTGTGCTCCTAAAAGTAATAAATACAGAGCTACAGTTTGTTTTCTTTGATTCGGTTTGGGCAACCGAAGCCCGTCCAACCTGTCGGGTCAATGAAATCAAGCACTTACGCGATAACTACATGAAATGTGGATTAGCTTTGATTTTGTATTTAGCTAAGCCATCAATCTAAAAAAGTAGCTCTTTAGGTAGTAATTCCTGAATTGATTTAGATTACTAAAATTTTCTGCATGCAAAGCCTGCGCACCAACGTGATCCCTCTTTCCAAATACGCGCGCCTGACCTACTGCGGGATCAGCGCTTGAGCGGCTCTACGTTCCTCGTCGTTTTACTCGCAGGGCTGCTGCATGCCTTGTGGAATATTGTTGCCAAAAAAGCGGGGGGTGATGTACGCTTTGCTTGTTTTTCGGCTGGCGTAAGCATCGTCGTTTGGTCCCCCTTGGGGATCGGGTTGGGTTGGGATGTGGTACCCCAGTGGGACTTTTGGGCGTGGGGTTTTGTGGTGGGCAGCGCGCTCTTGCGCATCCTCTATTTCGTGGTGCTGTTACGCGGTTATCGCGCGGCGGACTTGACGGTGGTTTACCCTTTGGCGCGAGGAACAGGGCCATTGCTGTCATCGCTGTTTGCCTTGTGCTGGTTAGGTGAATCAGTGTCAGTCACGGGAGGCTTGGGCATTGCAGGTGTCGTCGGCGGTGTTTTTTTGATCGCTGGCGGACCTCAACTGATCACTGAGTGGCGACGTTCAGGCCTCGCGACAGAGGCGCAACTGACGGCTCAGCGCCTGCGCAGTGCAGGCTTGCGCTATGGACTTTTGACCGGGGTATTAATTGCCATCTACACCTTGGTGGACGGCTATGCGGTAAAGGTGCTGCTGTTGTCCCCATTCTTGATGCACTACGTGGAGAACGTGGTGCGAGGGGTGTTGTTGATGCCCGTGGTGTTGCGCGATCGTCCTGCCGCTTCTGCGTTGTGGCGTCAACAATGGAAATATGCGCTCATCGTGGGGACGCTCACACCTGTTTCCTATGTGTTGGTGTTGTATGCCTTGCAAACGGCACCCTTATCGTTGGTGGCGCCTGCGCGTGAGGTATCCATGCTTTTTGCGGCGTTGATCGGGGGCCACTTGTTGGGTGAGGGCGATCGCCGGCTTCGCGTTCTAGGCGCCTTGCTAATGGCCTGTGGCGTGGCGATGCTTGGGTTGGCATGACGGCAGTGCCTTCTTTCAATATTTCAATCCTTCAAACGCCTGTTTGTAAGTGATTGATCTGATTGATTTTTCTATGGTTGATTGCTCATAAATGAACAATTTTCAGTATTCACTTGGAAGTATGATGACCCAATGCAGGCCATCCCAGCAAGCGTACAAAGTGATGTTCCCTAGCGGAAAGTCTGTGTAGGGGATCTCTTGACGGGCAAGTTCGCTGCCGTTGCCATCGTCGTAAATCATCGTCGCTTGGCAGTCTTTGACAATGACCTTAACTTGTACGAACCAATCACAACTGCCTATCTCACTTAGGTGGCTGGCGATGGCATCCATCATCCAAAAGCACTCTGCGTTTTCAGCCAAGTACTTGGTGCCATCAGTGAGTAGATGCTTACGTGAGATTCGGTAATAACCCGTTGTGCCAATGAACTGTGCGAGTAGGCTTGAGTCAAACTGATTCATGGTGGCCTCACAGTTTGGAACTGTTAAGGGCAGACTGTGCATTGGCTAGTCGGTCAAGCCGTAATCCACTAAGCACGTTGTTGGTTAGGTAATGGATGCACCAGTTAATGGCTGTGGCTTTCTCAGTGTCCGTTTCAGCGTCGCGGAACTTTTCAAGGTAGTTGTCCACTTCTTCTGCTGCTCGTTCAAGTGTTTGGCGAGTTTGGAGAATGGCAGTCTTTGCTGCATCCCGCTTGTGCTTTGAGCTTAAGTAAGCAATGTCGTTAGTTTCTAAATCAATCATGAACCGCTCCTGTGTGTTGCTATGCACGCAGTGTTTGTTCAATGACAGAAATGGACAACCGAAGTCCTGAAGGTTTGGCGGGTTACCAAGTAAGCCCTACAAGCTGTTTTCTGCTTGCTC
>CANFKQ010000002.1 GCA_947447405.1 Comamonadaceae bacterium
AAGCCACTGCGCATGAAAATCAGCAAGGCCAAAGAACGCGCCTTGATGAAAGAATTCGGTTTGGACGAAACCGTGCTGTCTGAAGAAGACATGCAAAAGCGTCGCTCACGTCTGAAAACCCTGATCAAACTCGGCAAAACACGTGGTTACCTGACGCACGGCGAAATCTCTGACCACTTGCCCGACAAGTTGGTCGATGCTGAAACCCTTGAAGTGGTCATCAGCATGTTGAACGACATGGGCGTGGCCGTTTACGAACACACACCAGACGCAGAAACCCTGCTGCTCAACAACAACACCCCTACTGCGGCAACGGAAGAAGAAGCCGAAGAAGAAGCCGAAGCTGCTTTGTCTACCGTCGACAGTGAATTTGGCCGAACCACCGACCCCGTGCGTATGTACATGCGCGAAATGGGCACGGTTGAGTTGCTGACACGCGAGGGCGAAATTGAAATTGCCAAGCGCATCGAAGGCGGTTTGATGGACATGATGGCGGCGATCAGTGGTTCACCAGCCACCATTGCTGCCGTGTTGGTCATGGCTGAAGACATCCGTGAAAACAAAGTTGTCATTTCCACCATTGTTGACGGCTTCAACAACCTCAACGAAGCCGATGACTATGTGGCCGAAGAAGACTTCGACGAGTTCGACGAAGAAGACGATGACGACGGCAAAGGTGGCTCTAAGGCGCTGACCAAGAAACTAGAAGAGTTGAAGAATGCCGCCCTCGAGCGCTTTGACCGCATGATTGTCTTGTTCGAAAAACTCCGAAAGACCTATGACAAAGAAGGCTACGGCACCCCTGCCTATGTGAAAGCGCAAACTGCGCTGACCACCGAGCTCATGGGCATACGCTTCACCGCCAAGACCATTGAAAAGCTCTGCGAATCTGTGCGCGGCCAAGTGGACGATGTGCGTAAGAACGAGCGCGAATTGCGACGCATCATTGTTGACAAGTGCGGCATGCCTCAAGCCACCTTCATCAAAGACTTTCCACCGAACTTGCTCAACCTCAAATGGGTCGAAAAGCAAGCCGCTGCCGGCAAGCCATGGTCTACCACCATGGGCCGCTACATCCCACCCGTCCAAGACTTACAGCAAAAGCTGATGGACCTGCAGTCCCGCGTGGTGGTGCCTTTGGAACAACTCAAAGACATCAACAAGCGCATGAATGCCGGCGAGCGCAGCTCACGCGGTGCGAAAAAAGAAATGATTGAAGCTAACTTGCGTTTGGTCATTTCGATTGCGAAGAAATACACCAACCGCGGTTTGCAGTTCCTCGATCTGATCCAAGAAGGCAACATCGGTTTGATGAAAGCCGTGGACAAGTTTGAATACCGTCGTGGCTACAAGTTCTCAACCTATGCCACTTGGTGGATTCGTCAGGCGATCACGCGTTCCATCGCCGATCAAGCGCGCACCATCCGTATTCCTGTGCACATGATCGAGACCATCAACAAGATGAATCGCATCAGCCGACAACACTTGCAAGAGTTTGGTTTTGAGCCTGATGCCAGCGTCTTGGCCGAGAAGATGGAAATTCCAGAAGACAAGATCCGCAAGATCATGAAGATCGCCAAAGAGCCGATCTCAATGGAAACACCCATCGGTGACGATGACGACAGCCACTTGGGCGACTTCATCGAAGATAGCGTCAACACTGCACCACTTGAGGCCGCGATGCAAGCTGGCTTGCGAGATGTTGTGAAAGATATTTTGGATGGCCTCACACCTCGCGAAGCCAAAGTGCTGCGCATGCGCTTTGGCATTGAAATGGCCATTGACCACACCCTGGAAGAAGTGGGCAAGCAGTTTGACGTCACGCGCGAGCGTATCCGTCAAATCGAAGCCAAAGCTTTGCGTAAGTTGAAGCACCCAAGCCGCAGCGACAAACTACGCAGCTTCATCGACACGATGTAACCGCCTCCCTGCCCTGCTTGCGCAGGGCAACAAAAACCCCCGTCAGTTTGCACTGACGGGGGTTTTCTTTTGGCGCTCTGTTGTTATTCAGTGGCCAAGGCCATCACGCCAGTGGCCGTGTTGGAAATTGGAATATGGTAATTTTGATGCACAGGCTTCACGTGGTCACCCAATGCACCGCGCATAGCCAGCCACATCACCAACTCCACGCCCTGTGTGCCGGTCTTTTCGACCAACTCGTGGATGCTGAACTGCGTGGCCCACTCGGGGTTCTTGTGCAGGCTGTCCATGAACTCCAAATCAAACGCTTTGTTGATGTGGCCCGCACGTTCGCCGTCAAGTTGGTGGCTCAAACCACCCGTACCCAAAATAGCCACGTTCAAATCGCTGTCCCAGCTGCGAATGGCATCACCCACTGCTTTGCCTAAGTTGTAGCAACGCTTGGCCGAAGGCAATGGAAACTGCACGGTGTTGATGCAAATTGGTACGGTCAACACAGGGCATGTGTCGCCTGGCCAGAAAAGTTTGAGCGGCAAGGTGAACGCATGGTCAACCAACATTTCTTGGCAAGTCACCACATCAAATTCTTTTTCCACCAACTCGTTGATGATGTGCCATGACAAATCAGGTGCACCTTTGAACGGTGGCAAGGTGGGAATGCCCCAACCCTCGTCCGCGTTGTTGTACTGCGCCGCAGCACCCACAGCGAAGGTCGGCATTTTGTCGAGGAAAAAGTTCAAACCATGGTCGTTATAAAACACCACGGCAACATCAGGCTTGACCTTAGCTAACCAGTCGTGAATGGGTGGAAAGCCATCAAAGAACGGCTTCCAATACGGATCTTGTTGAATGCCTTTGGCAATCGCGCTGCCAATGGATGGGATGTGTGATGAAGCGAGGCCGCCAACGATATGTGCCATGGTGTGTCTCCTGGATATTTATTGGTGAGCTGCAGCGCGCAGCTTTGCTTTGAATTCTTCTTTGGTCATGCCAGTTTGGGCGGCTCCAAGGTCTTGCACGTCCAAACCCAAAATACCTGCGAACTTGGCGAGGTAGTACACATTGCCACCGGCTGCAAGTAGGCCAAGTACGTTGCGTGTGCGAATGGCCTCGGCTTGCTTAGCATTCAAACCATATTGCTTCATATACGCCTCTTCATCAGCTTTGAAGGTGTTGCGGTGGTCAGCGCTGTTGAAGGAGTAGCACATCTTGTTGAGTGCATAGCCTTTTTGGGCTTGGTCACCGTCAAACAATGTGGTTCCAAAAATCGGTTTAGGTTTATGGCTCATGGTTGCCTCCGTGATTGAGTTTGTTCAATGAAACGGAGTGTGGTCGCTTCAACTCATAAAATAAACCAGGCAATACTCATTTATTCCATGAAAAAGTTTAATCATTTAGATTTGGATGGTCACTTACTACATTTGCTCAGCACAGTCATTGAGCAAGGCTCGGTCACGGCTGCAGCCAATGCGTTGGGTGTGACGCAATCAGCCGTGAGCCACCAATTGGACCGGTTGCGCGCCATCGTGGGTGATGCCTTGTTCGTGAAGTCAGGGCGCGGCATTGTGCCCACAGCCCGGGCCGAAGCCTTGGCCGTACAAGCGCAAGGGCTGTTGACCGATCTGCAAGGGTTTGTGCACAGCGGTGCATTTGAGCCTGCACGTTTGAGCCAGTGCTTCACCATCGCCGCGAATGACTTGCAGCGTGATTTGTTGCTGCCGGGATTACTTAACCGCTTGCAGGCCCAAGCGCCGGGCGTCACGTTGCGTGTGGTGCCTTCTGACGTTCCAAGTGCAGACATGCTGCGAGCGCAAGACTGCCAACTGGTCATCAGTCCGCGCCCGCCGGACGCCACCGACATCAAACACAAGCGTTTGTTTACAGACAGCTACCGCGTGTTCTACGACCCCCAGGTACGTAAAGCACCACGCTCGCTCAAGGCCTACGAAATAGCAGAACACATCACGGTGGTCCACCAACCGCGTCGAAGCTTGGACATTGACGAGCTATTGCTTAAAAAAGGCGTGCAACGCCGTTTTGCAGCCACCTTGAGTAGCTTTGCAGGTGTTGCCGCTTTCATGACCGGCACCGAACGCTTAGCGACCCTGCCCGGCTTATTACGCCAAGGTTTGCTGCGCGGCTTGGCCGATGCGCCCGTGCCATTTGACACACCCGACATGCCCATGTACGCCATCTGGCATGTCCGACACCAACAAGATCCCGTGCACGCTTGGTTGCGGGAGTTGTTGTTTGTCGGTTGATGTACAGCCGCTTATGAAGCGAACTCTTCGGTATCCACTTCCGATGCATTAAGAGGGTTGTAACGCGCCCCCTTCACTGTTTGTTGGTTGATGAGAGCGTCTAAGCGCTGCATCAGCTCAGCTGACAACACCACATCGGCGGCGGCAATGTTGTCTTCAAGGTGGTGAATGTTTTGTGTGCCGGGAATCGGAATGAGCTTGCTATCTTTGTGCAGCAGCCATGCCAAAGCAAGTTGAGCAGCAGTGCAACCTACTTCGCGAGCGATGGTTTGGTAAGCATCGAGCAAAGGTAAATTCGAGGCATACAGGTCTGCGCCAAAGCGCGGCATGGCACGGCGAATGTCGTTGGCAGCCAAAGTACCTACATCGCGCAAATCGCCACACAAGAAACCTCGGGCCACAGGGCTGAAGGCCACAAACGTAGCACCCAATTCTTCGCAGGCTTTCAGCACAGCAATTTCAGGGTTGCGTGTCCACAGCGAGTATTCGGTTTGCACGGCTGCAATGGGGTGTACCGCATGCGCTTTGCGCAGCGTGGTGGCAGAGACCTCGCTCAGACCAATCTCACGAATCTTGCCAGCGCGCACGAGATCGCTCAAGGCGCCTACGCTGTCTTCGATGGGGACTTGTTTGTCCCAGCGGTGCAGGTAGTACAGGTCAATCACATCGGTTCTCAAACGCGACAAACTGTCTTCGCAATTTTTGCGCAACGTTTCGGGTCGCCCATCAATCACGCGCTTCACACCATCGGGGAAAGTCACCCCCGCCATGCCGCCTTTGCTGCACAAGGTGATTTCGCTGCGGTGCGCTTTGAGGGCACGCCCCACCAACAACTCATTGGTGCCAAAGCCATACAAAGCTGCCGTATCAAACATCGTCACGCCGAGATCTAAGGCGCGGTGAATGAGTGCCTCGCCCACTTCAGACGCGGGTGGTGCGCCATAGGCATGGCTGAGATTCATGCAGCCTAGGCCAATGGCTGAAACTGTGTAGGGGCCGAGTTGACGTTGTTTCATGCGGGTGTGTTGTTAGGTGTACGAGTCCAAGCAGGCAATGGCGCTGAGCGGTGCAGCACGTTGTCGTGCAGCCATGTGGCGCTTTTGCGCGCGCGCTCGGCCACAGTGGCCAAGGGTAATTGTTGGTAATCGTCGTTGAAAACTTCAAAGCTGTAGTCGCCACGATAGCCAATGCGGTCAAGGCGCAGCACCAAGTCGGCCAAGGCTTCGCTGTGCACACCCTCACCTGGGAATACTCTGAAAGTGCGTGCGGTGGTCATGCGGTCTTCAAACGTGGGGGTTTCATGCCACATGAAGTCGGACAGCTGCACCAAGAAAATTTTCTCTGGGTCAAGGTCCTCAATCGCGTCCAGCGGCGTGTTAGCTGCAAAGATGTGGAAGGAATCGATGCCAATACCAAGGTTGGGGCAATCGGCGCGGCACACCACATCCCAAGACGTGGTGAACTCATTGACGGTTCGGCCCCATGACAAACCTTCGTACGCCACTTTGATGCCTAAGGGCAAGGCCATCATGGCAAGCTTCTTCAAGTCGCGCGCAATGTGGTCTAGGTCATCCGTTGCATGCCGAGAGGTGGACGAGCAGGCCAACAACACTTTGCTGCCTGTGGCGGCACACATCTCGAGCATCGACTTGGCAATGTCAACTTTGTAGCCATGCAAGTGACCAGACAAACCTTCAAAATCGCGCAGCACCTGAAACCCCGTTGGGCGCAAGCCACTGGCCTGAACAGCGGCCACCGCAGCAGGCACGCCGCCAGGGTGTGTGACCAAGTCACGCGCCATGAGCATGACTTGCGAGAAGCCTGCATCCTTCATCGCCGACAGCTTGGCTTCTAAAGAGCCCGCCATCGTGATGGTGTCCATACCAAAACCATCGAGCAAGTTCATGGCATGCTCCTTCATTGGTCTTTGTGAACCAGCTCAAACGACACCGAGCCCAAGGCACTGCGTGTGAGCGCACCACGGTCTTCTGGGTGCAACTGGGTGGACTCGACAAACTCAACGCCACGTGCTTTGAGTGCCGTCACCGCAGCGCCCACATCGACCGCACCCAAACCAATGCGTTGCAAGCACTCGGGCGATTCGTCGGTGTCCATCCATGGATCGGGTTCGATGAGTTGCCACAAGAAGTGGCCACACGGGCTCTTCATCAATTTGCCTTTGGGCAAGATGCCAAAGCGTTGCTCGTCGGGCACAAAGCTGAAATCAAACATGTGTTCAAAGTACGCCAACCAGTCCGCACTGCGGCCTGCACTGATGTACTGCACCACGCCAAAGTAGCTCATACCCGCAGTAGCTTCCGGGTGCTGGTCAACCGTAGGTATAGGTTTGAAGTCGATGTCGTAAATCGAGAACTCTTGCCAACGGTCTACAAAGTAAAAACGGCTGCCACCTGGACCATGAATAGCGGGAATGTGCAGCTCCATTGCTTGCGCTTGGCTGGTTACGTTCCATGCGCCCAGCTCCATGCAGCGGGTGTGCGCTTGCAATGCATCGCGCACCCGGAAGGCCACGGCTGAAATAACGGGTTGGCCATCGGTCGTGGCGCTCACACGAGCGTCATCTGGACTGGCATTGACGATCAAGTTCATACCGCCTTGGCGGTACAAGGTGACTTCACGAGAGCGGTGACGTGCCACAGGGCGAAAGCCCATGTTCTCTAGCACTTGACCCAGCGCTTGTGGCCGGCTGGTGGCGTATTCAATGAACTCAATGCCGTCCAGACCCAAACGGTTGGGCATGTCAGGCACGGACTCGCGGTGTTGAGATTGCAAGGTCATCGGATACTCCAAGAAAAAATTAGTAGCTCAGAACTCAATAGCTCAACTGCGCCACATCGCGCAGCACGTCGGCCGTGGTAGTGGGCAAGCCGAAGTATTCCAAGTAGGCAGGGATTTGTTCAAACAGCATGTCTGAGCCCACCTGCACGCGGCAACCGCGGTTTTTGGCGGCTTGCAAGAAGGCGGTCATTTCGGTTTTCATCACCACCTCGCCCACAAAGGCGTCAGGCGAAATGCGCGACACGTCCATCGGTAAAGCATCACCATCGTTCATGCCCATAGGTGTGGCGTTGACCACCAAGTCGTGATCAGCAGGGTCGTTCGAGCCTGTACGCACATCAATTTGCGGGTAGTTTTGTTTCAAGCGTTGGCCCAAGGCTTCGGCGGATGCGGTGTTGACATCAAACAAGCTGATGGCCGCAATGCCTGCACCGGCGAGTGACGCCGCAATGGCACAACCCACACCACCCGAGCCGACCACCAACACGCGCTTGCCAGCCAAGTCAAAGCCCTTGCGTTGCACGCCGCGCACAAAGCCAGCGCCATCAAACATGTCGCCGACCAGACGGCCATCGGCGAGCTTCTTGACCGCATTACAAGCACCGGCCACACGCACGGTGGCGGTCACTTCGTCGAGCAAGCCCACGGTCACCACCTTGTGAGGCATGGTGATGAGCGCGCCGCAAATGTTGGTGAGGCTGAACACCGACTTCAAGAAGTCCGGATAGTCTGGTGTCTGGCAGCCCATGGGTACCACCACCGCATTGATGCCCGAACTTGCGAAGTACGGGTTGTAAATCATGGGGGACTTGAAAGAGTGCGTCGGATAACCGATGTGGGCAATCAACTGCGTGTTGCCATTGATAGAGATGCCGTGCTTGCTCATGATGTTTTATTTAGAAGATTGGACAGCAGACACCGCTGCACGCAAAGCCAACTCGTAGCTGTCGGCGCCAAAGCCGCAAATTTGGCCTTTCACAATTTCAGCGAACACTGATGTGTGACGGAATTCTTCACGGGCATGGATGTTGGACATGTGCAACTCCACCACGGGGCAAGTCAACACAGCCAAGGCATCGCGAATGGCGTAGCTGTAATGGGTCCAGGCGCCGGCATTGATGAGCACGGCGTCGACGTTGTCAAAGTAGCCTTGATGAATGCGCTCGCACATGTCGCCTTCGTGGTTGGTCTGATAGCACTCAACTTCAGCGTCCAACTCTTTGCCCAGCTTAGTCAAATTGGCATTGATCTCATCAAGAGTGATGGTGCCGTATTGCTTAGGGTCGCGTTTGCCAAACATGTTGTGGTTCACGCCGTGGAGCATCAAGACTTTCATATGCAACTTCCCTTAAGAGTTTTTATATTTTTCAACAAAAAAGCTTCGCCGCATCCAAGCGGCGAAGCGTTACAAAGCCAATTACTTGGATTTTTTAGCAGGTGCCGCTGTACGCACTTTGTCAATTTCAGCTTGCAACTCTTTGACCAAGTCTTGACCCACGGCAACACCGTGCTTGGCAGTCACTGGGCGCATCTTGTCGCGCAAGATCGACATTTCAGACTCAGGCAACTGGGTCACTTGCATGCCGTTCTTCTTCAAGTTGGCCAACAAGCTGGCTTCCAAGTTACGTGCGGTTTCGCGTTGAAACTTGGCGGACTCAGTCGCAGCATCAGCCACCACCTTTTTCTCAGTAGCACTCAAGGTGTCCCAAAACTTCTTGCTGATCACCACAGACTGTGGGTTGTATTGGTGAGCGGTCAGCACCATGTGCTTTTGCACTTCATACAACTTGGCACTGTTGATGGTGGGGATGGGATTTTCTTGACCGTCCACAGCACCCTGCTCCAAAGCGGCATACAACTCTGGGAAAGGCAGCGGTGTGGGGTTAGCCCCTAAAGCTTTGACCCAATCCACGTTGATTGGGTTAGGAATAACGCGCAGTTTCAAGCCTTCGATGTCAGACACTTTGTTGATGGCGCGCTTGCCGTTGGTGATGTGACGAAATCCCAGTTCGTAGTAAGCCAAACCGATCAACCCTTTTTCTTCCAACTTGGCGTGCATCTTCTTGCCGAAGGGGCCGTCGACCACAGCATCAGCTTCTTTGGTCGTCGCAAACATGAAGGGGAAATCGAACACGCCAAAGTCTTTGACTTGGCTCGCGAAGATGCCAGAGTTCATAGACGCCATTTCCAATGAGCCGCCTTGAATGGCAGACACGTTGGCTTGGTCGCTACCCAAAGTGCCACCGGGAAAAATGTTGACTTTGAGCTTGCCACCAGAGTTCTTCTCGACGATCTCTTTGAATTTTTCCATACCTTGAACGATGGGGTGACCCGCAGTGTTCTGGTTGGCGAACTTGATGGTTTTGACTTGCGCCGAGGCGATGCCCATGGCGGCCATGGCCACAGTGGCGATCACGGTTTTGATAAATACACGTTTCATAGTCAGTGTCTCCTGATGAACTTTTTCGGTCGTACGCCCAATGAAGGTCCACTGCCTGGCGTACCCGGACAGACAGTGGAAAAAAACTTAATATAACCAGCGTGCAGGCACCATCACGATAGATGGGAACAACACCATCAAGAACATGACAATGAATTGAACAGCCATGAATGGCAACACGCCGCGCGTGACATCATCCATACGCATGCGGCCCACGCCAGCGACCACGTTCAGCACAGTGCCTACGGGTGGGGTGACCAAGCCAATGGAGTTATTGATGATGAACAAAACGCCAAAGTACACAGGGTCAATACCAGCCGCTTTCACAATAGGCATCAACACAGGGGTCAAGATCAAAATGGTGGGCGTCATGTCCATTGCCGTGCCAACGATCATGCACAGCACCATGATGGCAGCCATCAACAGGGTGGGGTTACCCAACAGCGGTTCAAGCAAGCTCACCACTTGTGCTGGCAAATTGGCCACGGTGATCAACCAAGCAGACACCATCGCAGCAGCCACCAAGAACATGATCACTGAGGTTGTTTTTGCAGCCATCCGGAACACATCAAACAACTGCGACCAAGTGAGTTCACGGTAGATAACACCAGCCACAAACAAGGCGTACACCGCAGCCACCACAGCAGCTTCTGTGGGTGTGAACACGCCCATGCGCAATCCCACCAAGATGATGAGTGGAAGCATCAAGGCCCAACCTGCTTCGCGCATTGCAGCAAACACTTCTGCGCTTGTCTTGCGTGCAGGAGGCGTCAAATCTTCTTTGCGAGTACACCACCACCATGTGGCCCACAAACCGGCGGCCAAAACGATGCCTGGAAAAATACCAGCCAAAAACAACTTACTGATTGACACGTTGGCAGCGACACCAAAGATCACAAAACCAATGGAGGGAGGAATGATCGGGCCGATCACACCGCAAGCGGCAATCAAGCCACCGCTGCGTGCTTTGTCGTGACCCGCTTTGACCATCATGGGCAACAGCAATGCAGTCAACGCAGCTGCATCAGCCACAGCGGAACCAGAGAGTGCGGACAGCAAACAGGCCGCAACAATCGTCACGTAACCCAAGCCACCACGAATATGGCCGACCAGCGCCATTGCGAAGTCAACGATGCGACGTGACAAACCCCCTGTGTTCATCACCTCACCAGCCAACATGAAGAACGGAACGGCCAACAGCGGGAAGCTGTTAGATCCTTCAATCACGTTTTGCGCCAAGATTTGCGCATCAAACATGTCCATGTGCCACATCAAAGCGGAGCCACACAGCAACAAAGAAAAAGCGATGGGCACACCCAGCGCCATGGCGGCGAGCAAAGAGCCCAAAAATACAGCGATTGTCATGATTGAATTCCTTGGGATTTACTTGAGGGGAGCGGGAACGTCGATGGGCTCTTCTTCAGACTCGCGAACACCAATCAACTCACTGTCAGCCAACTCGCCGCGCATCAAGCGCAACAGGTGGTCCACCAAAATCAAAGCGCCCGACACAGCCAACACCATGCCGCAAGCGTAGAAGATGCCCATGGAAGCTTCCATCACCGCACTGGTGGACTCCCAGTTGATGATGGTTTGATCCAAGGAGCCTTTGAACAACAACCAGCAGATGAACAACATCAAACCGTGGCCCATGACCAAAAAGATTTTTTGCCAACGCACGGACAACTTAGACACGATGGTGTCAGAGCCCAAATGTGCACCGTCCTTCATCGCCACGATGGCGCCTAAGAAGGTCACCCACACGAACAACCAGCGCGACAACTCTTCTGACAGAGTGATACCAGAGTTAAAGGCGTAACGCATCACCACGTTGCCGAAAACCAAAACCACCATCACAGCGAGCGCAACAGAGATCACTAGTTCGAGAAACCGACAGTAGTGATCTAAAAAACGATTAAGCATTAGGAAATCCTTGAAGAATATAGGCTGGAACAAAATGTACAAAACAGTTACTTTGCAGCAACCTAGTGAAAACCCGTAATTAAATATCGCATAGCAAACTACCTGCTATGCCAAATTTTAATAACTTACAAAACGCAAAACCATATCCACCACACTTTGACGCCGAGCCGCCAGCGCTTTGGCCGTTTGGCCATTGCGTTTAAAGATCAAATCAAAGGTGTAGCGGTTAGACACGTTGAAAAATGTAAGCGCCGAAATAGATGCGTGGATATCGATGGGGTCTAGCCCCTTGCGAAACACCCCCGTCTTCACGCCACGCTTGTACAAAGCTTCGATGGACTGAATGGCCGACACGTTGAGCTCTTGAATCAACTTACTTTGTGCCAAAAAACTACCACGCTGGATGTTTTCAGACATCACCAAACGGATAAAGTCTTGGTTGCTGTGATGGTGGTCAAAGGTGAAGCCCACCAAAGCTTTAAGGGCCTCTACGGGCGACAGGTCTGCCAAGTGCAGCTCGGCCTCGGTGGCACGAATGCGGCGATACGCATCTTCCAACACAGCCAGGTACAAACCCTCTTTGCTGCCGTAGTAGTAATAGATCATGCGTTTGCTGGTGTGCGTCGCGTCGGCTATCGCGTCAATGCGAGCACCGGCCAAGCCCTTAGCCGCAAATTCTGCTGTGGCCACGGACATGATGCCTGCCATCGTTCGCTCGGGATCGTTGGTGCGCTTAGGGGCTTTGCGTGCAGAATGTACCGTTTCGTTCATTCCGAAAGTATAGAGGGCGCAGTAAGGGGCACTGTCTCCTGAAGAACCCTAATCAACGCCGAGTCGTTCAAGCATGCGTAAACTCATTCACGAACACTAAAAACCAGCATGTCATTTGATTCTTATTTCGTATTAGCAGGCCTCGCCTCGCTCTTAGTCGGCTTGTCAAAAGGTGGCTTGCCAACGGTCGGCATGTTGGCAGTTCCCCTGCTCTCGCTGTTCATGTCACCCGTGAAAGCTGCAGTGCTGTTACTGCCGATTTACATCATCTCGGACGTGGTGAGTGTGTGGCTTTACCGCAAAGATTTCAGCGCACCCAATTTGAAAATTCTTATTCCTGCAGGCGTGTTGGGCGTATTCATTGGCTGGATCACTGCCTCGTTCACTTCTGACAGCGCGGTGAAGTTGATGATTGGTTGTCTGGGCGTGGGCTTTTGCCTGAACACCTGGCTGCGTAAAACGCCACACAACAAACAACATGTCAATGCGAAGAAGGGTTGGTTCTGGGGCACGGTGGCGGGCTTTACCAGCTTCATCTCGCACGCGGGCGGACCTCCTTTTCAAATTTACGTGTTGCCACAGCGGCTGCCCAAGGTTCAGTTTGCAGGCACAGCCACGCTGCTGTTTGCCGTCATTAATGCGGCAAAAATCCTGCCCTACCAAATGCTGCAGCCTTACTCATACGCAGACTTGGCGAAAGCCGCTGACTTGATTCCATTTGCCTTGGTCGGCACGATGCTAGGCGCTTACATCACCAAGAAGATTGCCGATGTTTGGTTTTACCGATTGGTACAAGCAGGCCTGTTTGCTGTGTCTCTCAAACTCATCGCGGATGTTGTTCTATGAGTCATACCCAAGCGGACTGTTTGTTGACTGGCCGAAGCCTGCGCAATCGCCTCAACCACCAACAGGTTCTGTAAACCATCCTGCGCACTCACCAAGGGTTCGGCGTGGCCTTGCACCACATCAAGAAAATGGTCCATCTGCAATTTCAACGGATCATCGCGCTGTAGGTCAACTGCACTGCAATCGAAGGGTTTGAACCATGAACGATCTTCAGGATGGCCATAAGTTTTTAGGCGCATGGTAGGCACAGCCAAGCTGCCCATGGTGCCTGCAATGACATAACAATCTTCATCGCCATAGTTGGCGTAGGCTTTGTTTTCTTGGCTGGTTTGCTCCCAGCTGCGAGCAGAGGCGGCTGTGTCTGACAGCATGAAAGACGCCAAGACACCAGACGCAAAACGAAACGTGATGGACGCCGTGTCTTCCACCGCAAAACCGCGTATCACGTTAGATGTCATAGCCTGCACCTCAGTCATTTCGCCACACAACATACGCAAGTTGTGAATCTCGTGAATGAGGTTGATCAGCACAGGTCCTCCACCCACCTCGCGCCGCCAAGGCGCTTCGCTGAAATAGCGATCAGGTTTGTAAAAGATGGCACTGCCCATGACACTGACCAGCTGACCCAAGCGTCCCGCTTCAATCACAGCTTTGGCTTCACGCATGATGGGGCTGTGGGCGCGGTGATGGCCAATCAACACTTTGGCTTGCGTGGCTTGCGTGGCTTGCACCAGCAGATGGGCATCAGCCACCGTATGTGCAATAGGTTTCTCCACCAGCACCGGCACACCCGCTTCGATGCACTGCAAAGCTTGCGGCACATGCAAGGCATTGGGCGTAGCCAGGATCACGCCGTCTGGCGAAGCTGCTGCTAGCAGCGCATCCAACGTGGCGAACCAAGCCACGTCGTGTTCTTTGGCTAAAACTTGCGCGGCCTCAGACGGATCAGCAATCGCACAGAGCCGACACTGGGGATTCTGCGCAATCACCGCCATGTGCGCTCGACCAATCACGCCAGCACCAACAACCGCGATGTTGAGCACAGTCACGCTTAAACAGCAGTGGCTTCAGTGGCTGTGGTCGTGTGCGCCCCCCCCAAGAACAAACGCTCCATTTGTGGATCAGCCAAAATTTCAGCAGCTGATTTGTACAGCACCAAACGGCCAGACTCCAAAGCAATGGCGTTGTCCGAGTGCTTGAGTGCACTCTTCACGTTTTGCTCCACCATCAGCACCGTCGTGCCTTGATCCGCCAGCTTACGCAACAGCTTGAACACGTCTTGCACCACCATGGGTGACAGACCAATAGAAGGCTCGTCAATCAACAAAACCTTGGGACGCAGCAACAAAGCACGGCCAATTTCGAGTTGCTTTTGCTCACCGCCAGAGAGCGAGGATGCCAGTGAGCTCATACGCTCTTTGACGCGCGGGAAAAACTCTAGCACTTCAGGGATACGTTCGTGCGTGATCTTCATGCCCAGCGTGATACCACCCAACTCTAAGTTTTCATACACCGAGAGTTGGCCAAACAAATTGCGGCCCTGTGGCACAAAGGCAATACCGCGCGCAAGTAAATCTTTTTGCGTAGCACCGGTGATGTCCTCACCGTTCAAGCGAATCTTGCCTTGGCGCGGTGTAAGCAAGCCAAACAAGGTTTTGAGCACGGTCGATTTGCCTGCGCCGTTGGGGCCAATCAGCAAAGTGATCGAGCCCTTGGGCACAGTAAATGACAGGTTATTCAAGATCATGAAATCTTTGTAACCCGCCACCACATCGTCAAACTCGATGCAAGGAGTTGTAGTGTTGTGTGTTGTCATGATCAGCTTCCCAGATAGGCATCAAGCACTTGTTTGTTGGCGCGAATTTCTTCGGGTGTGCCAATGGCCATGACCTTACCTTCGACCATCACCATGATGCGATGGCAAAGGTCCATCACAAAATCCATGTTGTGTTCGATCACCACAAAACTGCCCTTGCGAGTTTTGTTCAAGTCCTTAAGCAAGGTACTGATGCCGCCGACCAGTGAGGGGTTCACACCAGCGCAAGGTTCATCGAGCAACACCAAGTCTGGCTCGCTCATAAAGGCCATGGCAATGTCCACCAGCTTTTGTTGGCCGTAGCTCAACTCGCCTGCTTTCTTGTCTGCCACATGCTTGATGTGGAACTGGTCAATCAAGGCATCCGCCTTGGCGCCCAAATCGGAATCACTGGGTGCAAACATGCGGCTAAACATCGTGCCTTGGTGCTCTTGTGCAGCCACGATCAAGTTGTCGCGTACGGTCATCTTGCCAAACACTTGCAAGGTTTGAAAAGTGCGACCAACGCCAAGTCGGTTGAGCTCAAGGGGACCCAGTTGGGTCACGTCTTGGCCATTGAGTTCGATCTTGCCGGTATCCGGTGTGATCTGACCCAACATGCTGTTGAACAGTGTTGTTTTACCCGATCCATTGGGTCCGATGACGCCAAAAATTTCGCCAGGGCGTACCTCGAATGAAACACCACCCACCGCTTGAATCGCACCGTAGGCTTTCTTCAAGTCGGTGACTTTGAGAACGGGTTGGTTGGTAGATAAGGTCATGCTTTCACTCCCTCAGCGGAACGCTGATTCGCATTAGCTGCACGAGCTGCTGATGCTTCACGTGACAGACGTTTTGCGCGGATGCGGTCTGGAATGCTCAATAAACCATCGGGCAACCAAATCATCAACATCACCACGGCAGTGCCGAATACAAACAAATACCAAGCCTGAGCAAAGCGTAACCACTCTGGCAAGATCACGCCCACCGCAGCGCCGAGTAAGGGGCCCAAGAAATAACCAGGACCACCCACCACCACCATGAGGTACATCATGATGGAGGCTTCCACTGTGAACGGTGCAGGGTCGATGAACTGCACCATCGAGCCAAACAACCCACCTGCGATGCCGGCATACGAGGCGCCAATGGCAAAGCTCAACAAGGTGTATCCACGAATATCCACACCCAAGCTTTCAGCTCGGATGGGGTTGTCACGCAAGGCTGTAAACGCTTTACCCCAAGGCGAGTTGAGCAAGCCCCACAGCAACAAACCAAGGACCACAGCAAACGCCAAGACCAAGTAGTAATAGGCCAAGTTACCGTCAAAGCTGATGCCGAAGGCTTCAGGCCGTGCGATGTTGTTGATACCAAACGTGCCGCCTGTGAGCCACTCTTCGTTGCGCATCACCAACCACACGGCAGTATTAAAGCCGAGTGTGGCAAAGGCCAAATAAATGGTTTGCACGCGCAGCGCTGGAAAGCCCAAGGCCAAGCCCACCACGAAGCAGCCCAGCGCAGCGAGGGGCATGCCCAACCAAAAGCTATAACCCGCTTGCATCATCACCGCCACGGTGTACGCACCAATGCCAAAGAACGCGGCATGGCCGAGTGACTTTTGACCGGCGTAACCAATGGTGAGGTTCAGACCCATGGTGGCGATCACATAGATCAGCCAATAGGTGAACAAATAAATGCCGTGGTTTTTGAGCAGAGTGGGCACAAAAATACAGGCCAGCAGCCCTAAGAGGCCTGCCAATAATGCGAGCTTCTTCATACTTTGCGCTCCACTTTCTTACCGAGCAAGCCTTGAGGCTTGAACAAAATCACGACCATGAAAATGATCAACGCCACTGCGTCTTTGTACGCAGGCGAAATGTATGCAGCCGCTAAGTTTTCACACACTCCCACAATCAAACCACCCAACAGGGCACCGCGTGAGTTGTTGAAGCCACCGATGATGGCGGCAAAGAACGCCTTATTACCCAGCGAGGCGCCCATATCGAACTTAGCCAAATAAGTTGGCGTCACCAAAATCGCTGCTGCTGCTGCCAGCACTGCGTTGATAGCGAAGGTGTAAAAAATCATCCGTGGCACGTTGATGCCCAACACCGAAGCACTCTCCGTGTTTTGTGCCACCGCTTGCATGGCACGACCGGTGACGGTCTTTGCCAAGAAGGCTTGCGTGACCAACACGAGTGCAATGGCAAACACAAAGGTGCCAATGTCGGTGGCCGAAATGGTGACACCTGCAATGTTGTAAACCTCATCTGGGAACAAATTGGGGAAAGGTTGTGGCTCAGCGCTGTAGCCTGCACGCACAGCGTTGCGTATGGCGATGGACAAACCAATGGTGGCCACCACGATGGGCATCATCCCGAACTTAAAGAGTGGGTCCACCACGCCGCGCTTGAACAACCAGCCCAGCACAAAGACCGACAACACACAACTCGCGGCAAAGCTCAACATCAACGGGAATCCCGCCGCCATAAAGCCCAGCATCATGAAAGCCGGCAGCATCACAAATTCGCCTTGTGCAAAGTTGATGGTGCCCGAGGCTTGCCAAAGCAAGGTAAACCCCAAAGCTGCCAGCGCATAAATGCTGCCGGTGGCGAGGCCACTGAAAAAGAGTTGTAGGAAGTCGGTCATGCTGTATCTCTAATTACTTCTTCGCGTTCAAAGCAGGCAAGGTCGCTGTCACCACTTGGCGGCCATTTTTCACTTCGATCAAGAAGCTTTCACGATCAAGATCACCATTGGCATCAAAGCTCACGTCCATGATGACGCCTGGATTTTTCTTAGCACTGATGTTGATGCCGTGCAGTGCTTGCGCCACGGCTTTGCGGTCGAGCTTGCCCACTTTTTCAATGGCCGCTTTGAGCACGTACACGCCGGTGTAGCCTTTGATGCCGTTGTGGTCAGAGATGCTGCCGTAGGCTTGGTAGTACTTGGCCTTGAACTTCAACATTTCTGGGTTGGGTGCATCGACGGTCAAGCCCACGTGGGCGATTGCACCGTTGGCAGCATCGCCTGCCAGCTCAATCACTTTTTGGCCGGTCAAGGTGGTCTCGCCGATCACGGGCTTGTTCCAGCCTTGCTTCTTCAGCTCGCGCAACAAACGTGCAGATTCTTCTTCGTTGGTGTAAGCAAAGATCGCGTCGGCATTGCTTTGCTTGGCCTTCAATACAGCGGCTGAAAAGTCAACTTGGCCTGCGTCCGTCGAAATGTCGGCCACCACTTTGGTGGGGGAGCCATCCAACAACTTAGCTAAGGTGTCACGGCCACCTTTGCCGAAGTCGTTGTTCACATAAATCACAGCCAATGTTTTGGCTTTGGTGTTGATGAACTTAGCGAGCTTAGGGAATGAGGTGCTTTGACCGAATGCGGTACGAAACACATAAGGGTTGCCCTGTGCTGTGATGGAAGCGGCCTCACCGCCTGTGAAGTTAGGCACTTCGCCGCGCTTAGATTCAGCCATGGACACCATGATGGAACCCGAGTAGACAGGGCCAAAAATGGCAAACACGCCATCGTCCACAGCCTTTTGGGTCAAACCCTTGGCCACGCCGGGATTGGTTTGGGTGTCAACGGTGTAGCTCTCGATTTTTTTACCCAAGATGCCGCCGTTGTCGTTGATCTCTTTGACCGCCAACTCAACACCGTTCTTAAACACCGTACCGGCTGTGGTACCTGGACCGGAGAGCTCAACGATGTTGGCAATCTTCACAGTTTGCTGTGCGTGCGCCATGCCAGCCAAGGCAAAAATGGCAGCTGCAGCAACAGCTTTCAAGGTGGAACGTTTATGCATGGATGTCTCCTCTTAGGGGTTGAAATTGAGCCTTTGTCTGGTGGCTCGGGGTGATGAAACCGGGGGCACACATCCAAAGGAATTGGACATGTGAAATTTAATTGGAAAAGCTTGATTTATCGAAATATTCGTCGAGACTTGCGCGATTAGCGAACAATTTCGTGCGATCATCGATCGCATCACGGGTTTCCCCCTGCATGCGCAATGAACACACTTTTCACACAAACCACGGGCATGGACAAGAAGGACTGGATCGCGGGTCTGGACAAAGGCCTGGCCATGCTGCAAACCTTTGACGAACACAACCCCCGCTTGACCGCCACGCAAGCGGGCCAACGCTGTGGGCTGACACGAACTGCTGCGCGTCGCTACTTGTTGACGCTCTTGCATTTGGGTTTTGTCGCTACCGATGGCAAACTGTTTTGGCTCACGCCCAAGGTCATGCGGCTGGGGCAGTCGTATTTGGAGTCGGCGCGCTTGCCGCGCATCGTGCAGCCCTCGTTGCAACGCTTGGCGATGGGCACACAAGAAATTTCGTTTGTCGCCGTGCTGGACGATTACGACTTGGTCTACATCGCTCGCAACGGACAAAACCGCAGCATGAACACCAGCTTCGCACTGGGTGCGCGTGTGCCGTGTCACCTCACCAGCGCGGGCGTGTTGTTGCTCGCTCTGTTGGGTGAAGAGGCATCGGACGCGTGGTTGGCCCACCATGAGCTCAAAGCCTTCACCTCGCACACCATCACCGACACCAAGCGCATGCGTACCGAATTGGCCCGCATCCGTGCGCAAGATTGGGCGTTGTCTGAGCAGCAGCTCGACTTGGCGTATCGCGGAGTGGCTGTGCCGTTGCGTGACCACAAAGGGAATGTGCAAGGCGCTTTGACGGTGAGCATGCCCATTCAGCATGAAACGTCCAAAGAGGCGGTCAACCGCGTGTTGCCTGTGTTGCGTGAAGTCGCTCAGAGTTTGCGTCCGTTGATTTGACGTTGCGGTTTTGGTGATGACCAAGTTGGACAGCCTGTTCGCACAGCAGCTCCTCTTCGCTTTGCTCAGAATGTCGCTTGCTGCGCGCACAGGCAGCCCAACTTGGCGACTGTTGTGAACGTAGCAAGTTAATTTAGGCATCGCCTAAAAACTTCTTGGTTGCGTTAAGACACAGTTCGGCCCATGCTTTGTCGCCCATGAGTTTTGAACGTTCTAGATTCACGATTTCTACGCTCACTGGGAGGTCATGGGGCAAGGTGGCAAACAAACCTGTCACGTCGATATTGCCTTCACCTGGCAAAAGGCGTTCTTGGCGTGCGGTGTGAATCAACTCTTCGGTCGTGAAGTTCAGGCCTGCTTGTGCATCGCACATCTGTGCGTAGTGCAACAGCTCGCGTGGGATGGCGGCGATGTCTTGCAAGGTCGTGGTTGAACGACCAAAGTGCAAGGCATCCACCAAGACACCAGCATTACTAGGACGACCTGCACGCTCAATCACGCGTGTGGCGGACTTGGCGTCTTTCACGGCAGTCCACGGCATGAATTCCAAATCAGCGGTCAAACCGTAGGGCAGCATGGCGTCGCACAGCGCAGCGTAGTTATCAACCAAGCGTGATTCATTCGTGTCGTCTGCTGCAACGAGCACAGCTTTGGCACCCAGGGTTTGACCCATGTTCATCAGTGCAGCATGGTCAGCCACGTTGAACTGTTCACCGATGCGGATGATTTCTAAGTCATACACACCCACGCCGGTGTCGCGCATCGCCGCGTGGGTTTCGCGCATCACGGCGGCATCTCGAATGAGTGTTTGGTAAGGGGCGCCAGGGCCGTTGGGTTGCACGCGCAAGCCCACATAGGCGTAGCCCAACTCGGCCGCAATACCAACGGCTTGCGGCACTGTGGAGGCGTTGGCTGTCAGATATGCAAGTGAATAGGTACGCATGGTGTGCAAGCTTGAGGGGTTTACTTCAGTGGCGAGACAGCCGTTGGCATACCAATGGTGGAGACCATGTGGGTGGTCAAGTTGGCGGGGCCACCTTTGGGTGGCCAAATGCCTTGAGCCACCGCATCGGCGCGGGCCTTGCTGCGTGCGTCGAGTGTGGGGTAAGCCCAGATGTTGGTAAAGCGAAGCGGTCCATCCAATGCCACCATCGCGACCACACAGGGTGAAATTTTGTCGCGCGCAGGAATGGCTTGCTCCCACAAATCAATCGTGGGTTGCACACCACCGGGTTTGATGCCATAGGTGCGGATTTCGTACACAGGACCGCTGATACCACTCTCAGCACTCGGGCGCACAGGTTTCATCCAAGGGAAGCCTTGGTAGCTGTGTTGCTCCAAACTTTGGAAGATGTCGCCACAACCAAAGGGGCTCGCATTGTGTTGGGTGCGGTTGCGTTCGGCTTGCAAAGTAGCCAAGTCATCAAAGCCGCGCAACACAATCATTTGATTGAGCACACCGATGTCAGTGAACCAACAGCCCAGCAACTCACCTTGGCCTTGCGAAGCAAAGGTTTGCACGTTCGCGGCAGCTTGGGCGGCGGTGCCAAATGGCAGCGTCATGGTGGCGAGTTCGTAATACATAGGAGAAGTCCTTTTTAAAAATGGATGTTCAGAAGAAGCAAAGTCAGGAGACAAACGCGCTGCGTGGTGTGCCGCCAAATAACCAAACGTCATGGCGGGACCCAGGGTGATGCCACCACTGGGGTAGTTGCCGCCCATCACGCTGGAGAGGTCATTGCCACCGGCATATAAACCGTCAATGGCTTGGCCTTGTGCGTTGAGCACTTGCGCATGCGCGTTGCAACGCAAACCTGCAAACGTGCCCAAGCTGCCTGCCACGATGCGCACAGCGTAAAACGGACCGTCTTGAATGGGGGCCATGTTCGGATTGGGACCTTCGTGCGTGGCATCACCTTGCACGCGGTTGTAGGCGGTTTGGCCTTTGGCAAATTCACCGTCGTAGCCAATGTCGGCTTGTGTGTTGTAGCGCAGCACCGTGTTTTGCAAAGCCACTGCATCGATATTGCAGGCTTGCGCCAACTCAGCCAAGGTGTTTCCACATTTCAAATAACCATTGGCCAACATGCCGCGCATGGGCACAGGTGCAGGTTTGACCGCCCCCAGACCCCATCGACGGATGAAGCGGTGATCAACAACCAACCACGCTTGCACGGGCTCGCCTTCGGGTAAGGCGTGAATCAAACCTTGCATGAAGTCGTGGTACGAGTCAGCCTCGTTCACAAAGCGTTTTCCAAAGCGGGTAACGGCAATCAGGCCAGGCTTACCGCGTTCAATCAAATGCGGAAAGTATGCGGTTGTGCCGTCTGTTCGAGGCAACAACGATACAGGCGCCATGGCTGCTGCATGCTTCAAATCTTTCGCGACCACAGCACCCACCGATTCGCCCAACCGCAGACCATCGCCGGTGTTGCCGCGCGAGGCGGCAGAGAAGTGCTCGTGGCCTGTCGGGTCGTGTGGCAGCAATTGACGCTTGCGCTCGGGGTCGTGTGGAAATCCACCGGTGGCCAACATCACGCCACGCTTGGCGCGAATGGTGTGCTCGGCGCCGTTGCGCATCACCACAGCCCCCCTCACCTTTTGCACGCCGTCCACGCCTGCTTGTGTGACCAAACGCACCGCAGGGCTGTTGACGCGAAGGTCTACGCCTGCATCGAACGCCGACTTGGCCAGACTTGCGACCAAGGCATTGCCATTGACCAACTGCAGACCTCGGCCATGCAAAGCCAAATCCAACAGATGTCGCGTGACACGCTTGACCACATGGAAGAACGAACCCCACGAGCGCAAGGCATTGAAAAAGTGACGGATGTCGGTCCCCGATGCAATCCCCATACCGAGGAAGGTCATTTCGTATAAAGGTGTCTTGAGCTGCTTCACATGTTCGCCCAGTAAGCCACCATTGAAGGGTGCAGCACACAGCGAACGGCCGCCCAAGGCCGCGTCTTCGGTTTTACCGTGGAAATCGGGAATCAAGTTGCCATCGATGAACTGCAGCGCCGTGTGCGCTTGAAAGAAGCGCACCATACGCGGACCGTGCGTGAGGAAGGTGCGTGCGCGCGCTTCGTCAAACTGTTCACCCAACTCGTGTCGCAAGTATGAAAGCGGCTTTTCAATCGGTTCGGTGATGCCCGCTTTGACTGCCAGTGGGTTGCGCGGAATCCACATCCAGCCGCCTGACCAAGCGGTGGTACCGCCGTAGTGCGGGTCCTTTTCCACCA
Organism: Comamonadaceae bacterium; assembly: GCA_947447405.1. Classification (GTDB taxonomy): domain Bacteria; phylum Pseudomonadota; class Gammaproteobacteria; order Burkholderiales; family Burkholderiaceae_C; genus Limnohabitans. Next base: position 22,790 of record CANFKQ010000002.1, read on the forward strand.
CGATGACTTTGAGCCCGAGATGTGCAGCCGTCACAGCGGTGGACAACGCACCCGCACCTGAGCCCACCACGAGCAAATCGCAGTCCCACTGTGTCGAGGTGCACTGCTGCGTCATCGCTTAAGCCGCGTAAATAGGTTGCAAACGCACATGACTGGTGCCACGCGCCAACATGGGCGATGCACCACTGGCTGCAGCCAATTGCGCCGCACATGACAACAAATCAGGCGCGATCGCCAACATGCGCTCGCGTGTCAGACGCGCCGAAGGGCCCGCCACACTGATGGTGCCCATGGGCAACTGACCGGCCAAACCCACAGGGGCAGCAATGGCGTTCAAGCCGGCGGTGTAGGTTTCTTCAGTCAAGCTAAAGCCTTGCTTGCGGGTGTCTTGCAAGACCTTCAAAAACGCTTTCAAACTCTTGGGCGCGTTGGGGCCAAAGTCTTGTGGTGAACCCAAACCTTGTTGCGAAACCAAAGCCAAAGCATCGTCATCCTTCATGGTGGACAACCAAGCCAAGCCTGACGACGAGCAGCTCAAGCGAGCAATGCTGCCCATGTCTGGGTCGTAGCGCAGGCCTTGGCGTGCACCTTGGGCGCGGGCGACCCAAGTCAAACGGTCGCCATCGACAACAGACAAGCGCACCAGCTCGCCAGTTTGTTCGGCCAAGCGGTCCAGCAGGGGTTGAGCTACATCGATGACGCCTGTTTTGCTGAGGTAGCTCAAACCCAGTGACACCAGTTTGGTGGTCAAGACATATTCACCCATGTCGCGGGTTTGGCGCACATAGCCAAAGCGCACCAGATCGGCCAACAGGCGGTGTGCAGCGCTTTTAGGCATATTGAGCTTGTCGGCCAACACAGCCAGCTCGACGCCTTGCCCTTGTTCAGACAAGAGCTCCAAGATGCCCAAAGTTCTTTCAAGTACGCCGCTCATAGTGCTGTGTGGAAATGGATGTTGGCCGAACTTTATCATGAAAATTGAATTTGATTCAAAAGTTGAACGTAATTCCATTTTTAGATAAACTGCGCCACATTCATCCACTTCACTTTGAATCACCATGCTTGAAAACTACAGCGGCGCCACACGCGTTCACGTCATTGTGGGCGACCCGATTGCCCAAGTGAAATCGCCTTTTGGCGTGACCCAAGCTTTTGAATCGCATGGCCGCGACGCCATCTGCGTTCCCGCCCATGTCGCCCCCGCTGACTTGACCAACTGGTGGGCTGGCACCAAACGCGCGCAAAACATCGATGGCCTGATCGTCACCGTGCCCCACAAATTTGCGTGCACTGCGTTTTGCGATGTGCTGTCTGAGCGCGCCGCCTTTTTGGGCACGGTCAACACTGTGCGTCGCGACGCGCAAGGTCGCTGGCATGGCGATATGTTTGACGGCTTGGGCTATGTGCGCGCCATGGAAAAAAATGGTTGTGAGTTGAAAAACAAACGCGCATTGCTGGTGGGCGCTGGCGGTGCAGGCTCTGCCATTGCACACAGCTTGGTATTGGCTGGCGTGAGCGAATTGGCCATCCATGACCCCGACGACCAACGTCGTCAATCACTGATCGACCGCCTCAACAGTTTGAAACTGGGCAAGGTCACCCATGGCAGCCCGGACCCCACAGGCTTTGATGTCGCCGTCAACGCAACCCCCATCGGCATGAAAGAAGCCGACCCCACACCGATTGACACCACTCAGATTCATGGCAACATGTTTGTGGGCTGTGTCATCACCGCCCCCGCCATCACGCCTTTGATTGCAGCGGCACGTGCCAAAGGTTGCAAGACCGTCACAGGCGCCGACATGTTTGCGCAAGTGCGCGAGCTGATGGTCAACTTCTTGTTGGAGCGGTGAGCCATGAGCGATACCTTGCACACCCTTCATCAGCGCATCAATACTGACCTCTCTCAACTCAACGACCACGACACTGTGGACTTGGTCGTCATTGGTTCTGGCGGCGCAGGTTTTTCAGCCGCACTCAATGCGGCGATCGACGGCGCACGCGTGTTGCTGGTCGAACGCATGGCTCATGTGGGTGGCACCACCGCGTTGTCGGCGGCCACCACATGGGTACCCGGTACGAAGCGTGGCTTGGCAGTCAACCCAGACGACACACCTGAACGCGTGGCCACATTCCTCAACCTCGCCGTGGGCGATCGCTCAGATGCCAAGTTGCGCCAATCGTTCATTGACAACGGACCACACGCCATTGCCAAACTCGAAGCCCACAGCGCGCTGCAATTTCAAGTGCGCATGTTGCACCCCGACTATTTGTCTGAACTCGAAGGCTCGGTGTTGCGTGGCCGCGCGATTGAGCCGCAGCCCTTTGATGGCAAATTGCTTGGCCCCAACCTGCCCCTCGTGCGCAACCCCATCCCCGAGTTCACCGTGCTCGGCGGCATGATGGTGGACCGCGACGACATCTTCCATTTGCTGCGTTTGACAGAGACTTGGAAGTCGTTCAGCTATAGCGTGCGCATCATCGTGCGCCATTTCCTCGACAAACTGCTGCACCCACGCAGCACGCGTTGGGTCATGGGCAACGCCATGATTGCGCGCATGCTCTACAGCTATATCCAACGTCAAGGCCTGCTGGTGACGAACACCGAAGCCACACAACTCTTGCAAGACGGCAACACCATTCAAGGCGTGGCCCTGCAACAAACCTTGCCTGATGGCAGCGTGGTCAAACGCACGGTGCACAGCAAAGGTGGCGTGGTCATGGCCAGCGGTGGTTTCAACCGACACCCGACACGTCGCGCCGATTTGTTGCCAGGTGCGAAAGAGGCATGGTGCCCCGCAGGCCCCGGTCACACAGGCAAAGCACAAGACTTGGCCCTGCAAGCTGGTGCTCAACTGGGCAGCGGTGGTTTGAGCCACGCGTTTTGGGCACCTGTGTCCATGCGTCAACGCGCCGATGGCAGCACCGCCGTCTTCCCACACTTTGTGATGGACCGCGGCAAGCCCGGCATGCTCACCGTGGACAGCCAAGGTCAACGCTACGTGAACGAATCCACCTCGTACCACTTGTTTGGCATTGCCATGCAAGCACACCATGCCACCACGCCCAGCGTGCCATCGTGGTTGGTGTGTGATGCGGGCGCCTTGAAGCGCTATGGCATCGGCATGGTTCGCCCAGGTGGCAAAGGCTTGGCGCCGTTCTTGGCTGATGGTTATTTGAAACAAGGCCATACCTTGGTCGAGTTGGCGCAACAACTGAATGTGCCCGCTGACAAACTCCAAGCCACCATCGAACGCTTCAATGCTTTGGCCGACAAAGGCGTCGATGAAGACTTCCAACGCGGCACCACCGACTACCAACGCGCCAATGGCGACGCCACATGGCATGGACCCAACCCCTGCTTGGGCGCGTTGCGCGAAGGCCCGTTCTACGCCGTGGCCCTCTACCCTGGAGACATTGGTGCGGCCACTGGCTTGGTCACCGATGGCGATGCGCGTGTGCTCAACGCGCAGGGCCAAGTCATTGACGGCTTGTACGCCTGCGGCAACGACATGCACTCCATCATGGGTGGCATTTATCCAGCGCCTGGGATTACCATCGGGCCCGGTGTCACATTTGGCTACTTGGCAGCCAAGCATGCAGTGGCACGGGCCCATCAGATCCAGACATAAACTGAGATGACTACACGCACAGAACACGACTCGTTAGGTGGCATTGAGGTGCCAGCAGAAAGGCTTTGGGGCGCGCAAACTCAGCGATCTTTTGAGCACTTTCACATCTCTTGCGAGTTGATGCCTTCTGAAGTCGTGCACGCCCTCGCACGTGTCAAAGCTGTCTGCGCCACGGTCAATGGCGAACTGGGATTGCTGGCAAAACCCAAAGCCCATGCCATTGCGACAGCCGCCGAAGAAGTGATGTCAGGCCTGCATGCCAAAGAGTTCCCTCTGTCGGTTTGGCAAACAGGCTCTGGCACCCAAAGCCATATGAACATGAACGAGGTGTTGGCCAACCGTGCGAGTGAATTGCTGGGTGGACCGCGCGGACGCGAGCGCCTGATTCACCCCAATGACGATGTGAATCTGGGGCAGTCTTCGAATGATATTTTTCCGACCGCCATGCATGTCGCGGCCGTCACGGAAATAGCCAAACATTTGCTGCCCAACTTGATGCGTTTGACACAAACCTTGCGTGAAAAATCTGAAGCGTTTCATGACATTTACAAAATCGGACGAACCCATTTACAAGATGCCACCCCACTCACCTTGGGGCAAGAAATGTCTGGTTACGTGGCACAGCTGGAACATGCCGCGTCATGCATCGCGCACGCCCTGACATCCATTTACCCCTTGGCCGTCGGCGGAACGGCGGTTGGCACGGGTCTCAACACCCACCCTGAATTTGGTGAACGCGTGGCGGCGGCTTTGGCGCAATCCACAGGCCTGCCGTTTGTGAGTGCGTCCAACAAATTTGCAGCGCTCGCGGCGCATGACGGCCTCGTGGCTGTCCACGCCACTTTGAAGGTGCTTGCAGTTGCCTTGATGAAAATCGCCAATGACATCCGTTGGCTGGCATCTGGGCCACGTTGCGGTCTGGGTGAAATCAGCCTACCGGAAAACGAACCCGGCAGTTCAATCATGCCGGGCAAAGTCAACCCCACCCAATCCGAGGCCATCGCCATGCTGGCCTGCCAAGTGATGGGCAACGATGTAGCCATCAGCATGGGGGGCGCTTCTGGAAATTTTGAGCTGAATGTTTACAAACCGTTGATGGCCCACAACGTCATGCAAAGCGTGCGTCTGCTCACCGATGGCATGTGCAGCTTTGACACACATTGCGCGCGTGGCATCGAGCCCCAACGTGAACGGATTGCAGAACTCATGCATCGTTCGCTGATACTGGTGACGGCCTTGGTGCCACACATTGGCTATGACCGCGCCGCTCAAATCGCCAAACAAGCCCAGCGCGAAGGCACCACCTTGAAAGCAGCCGCCTTGGCCTTGGGCTTCGTGTCTGCGCAAGATTTCGACCGCTGGGTCAAGCCAGAAAATATGATTGGCAATCAAAAACAATAGATGTACGATGAATTTGTTTGGTCAACTGATCAAGCATCACTACCTTGAAAAAGGAGAAACGTATGTCATCTCTCAAAGCCTCCATCGTTCGTGCCTGTGTGTCGTCGTGCATCTTGCTGCTCGCCAGCTGCGCCTCCGTTTACGGTGACCCCAACACTGTCAAGCTCAACGCGCAGCTGACAGGCATGCAAGAAGTCCCGGCTAACCCAAGCATGGGCAAAGGCACGCTTGAAGCCAGCTTCAACAAAGAAACCCAAGAGCTCACATGGACGGTCACCTACTCGGGGTTGAGTGGTCCCGCCGTGGCAGGGCACTTCCACGGCCCGGCAGCCGCCGGCGCGAATGCAGGTGTCGCGCTGGGTTTCAAAGGCCCGCTTGACACCCCCATCAAAGGCAGTGCCATGCTTTCAGCAGAGCAAGCGAAAGATCTGTTGGCCGGCAAGTGGTACGTCAACCTTCACACCAAAGTCAGTCCAGGTGGCGAGGTTCGTGGACAAGTTCTACCCACAGCACAACGCTCTGCCTACTAGCCCTCACGCCGAAGGTAAGAGCGACAACACGACATCGGTGACATCCTGCGCGAAAGCCTTGCACACGAGAAAAACGCTTTAAGCGCTTACGACAAGTTGCTGGGCATCCCGAAAAGCAACAACGCCGTGTTGATCGAAGAATATGCGCGTGGAGTGAGTTTCAGCGGTTCTCTTCAGGTCAATCACGCCTCGCCTCCATGAAAAAAGCGGCTTCGGTCAACCGAGCCGCTTTTTCTTTGGCCAAGCGCCTCCTCACAAGGCGCAGGGGCGTACGCGTCAAGCGTTGAGTTGCAACTCCAAGTCATGCAGCACTTTGTAGCAAGGCAACACTTGAGCGACGCTGGAGTTGGGCTCGCGACCTTCTTTGATAGCAGAGAAGAATTCACGGTCTTGCAACTCGATGCCGTTCATGGACACCGCCACTTTGGACACATCGATTTGTTCTTCTTTGCCGGTGTAGAGGTCGTCGTAACGGGCCAAGTAAGTACCGGTGTCACCGATGTAACGGAAGTAAGTGCCCAAGGGGCCATCGTTGTTGAACGACAAGCTCAAGGTACAAATCGCCCCGTTGGCAGCTTGCAATTGAATACTCATGTCCATCGCAATACCCAATGCCGGATGGATAGGGCCTTGCACCGCATTGGCTTTGACGATAGGGCTGCCTGCTTGGTATGCAAACAAATCCACCGTGTGGGCAGCGTGGTGCCACAGCAAGTGGTCGGTCCAGCTACGGGCTTGGCCCAGCGCGTTCATGTTGGTGCGGCGGAAGAAGTAGGTTTGTACATCCATTTGCTGAATGTTGAATTCGCCCGCTTTGATTTTGTTGTGTACCCATTGGTGGCTGGGGTTGAAGCGACGGGTGTGACCGCACATCGCAACCAAGCCTTTTTCTTTGGCCACGCGCACCACTTCGTCAGCATCTTTCCAGCTGTCGGCCAAGGGAATTTCCACTTGCACGTGCTTGCCTGCTTTCAAGCAAGCCAAGCTTTGTGCAGCATGCATCTGTGTAGGTGTGCACAAGATAACGGCATCGACTTCAGGCAAGGCCAAGCTGTCTGCCAAGTCGGTGGTGACGTGATGGATGCCGTACTTGCCCGCGACTTCTTTCGTTTTTTCCAAATCACGGCTGATCAATGACACAACTTCGACGCCATCGATGTTTTTGATGCCGTCCAAGTGTTTGATGCCGAAAGCACCTGCGCCCGCCAAGGCGACTTTGATGGTTTTGCTCATGTTTTTTTACTCCAGTTGAGGACAGAGCTGAAGGTCTGTCCCGCAAAGTTATTAAATGACGTTTTCAAGAATGGCGTGGCCCACAGCGGTGTTCGATGCAGGCACATGGTAGAAGCGATGGGCCAGTTTAGGCGCTGGGCCGACAACCTTACCGTCTTGGATGTCAGACATCGCACCGCGTGCGATGAGCCACATCACCAACTCAATGCCTTCGCTACCCGCTTCACGCACGTAGTCAATGTGCGGCACAGCGGCGCAAGCCACGGGGTCGTTGATCATCAGGTCAAGCCAGTTGTTGTCCCACTCGCGGTTGATCAAGCCCGCGCGCGCGCCTTGCAACTGGTGGCTCATGCCACCTGTGCCCCAGATGTGCACATTGATGTCTTCGTCGTAGCTCTCAATCGCTTTGCGAATCGCTTGGCCAAGGTTGAAGCAACGCTGACCGCTGGGCACAGGGTATTGCACCACGTTCACGGCGAACGGAATGATGGGGCAAGGCCAAGCGCCTTTGATGGGGTCTTGCTCGCCACACATCAATGACAGTGGCACGGTCAAACCGTGGTCCACATCCATCTTGTTGACGATGGTCAAGTCGAAGTCTTGCTGAATGACGGACTGCGCGATGTGCGAGGCCAACTCAGGATGACCTTTGACTTTGGGCACAGGACGTGCGCCGTACCCTTCGTCAGCCGGTGTGTATTCAGCCGCTGTACCGATGGCGAAGGTGGGAATCATGTCCAAGCTGAACGCAGTGGCGTGATCGTTATAGACCAAGAAGATCACGTCTGGCTTGTTGTCTTTCATCCATTGTTTGGAGAAGTCATAGCCAGCGAAAACAGGTTTCCAGTAGTCTTCGTGTGTTTTGCCGAGGTCCAAGGCAGCGCCGATGGCGGGCACGTGGGAGGTGTAAACGGATGCGGTGATTTTTGCCATGGTTATGCTTTCTTTGCTGCGCCTTGGGGTTGGTTTTGCGCTTGGGCATCACCGTTTTCGCCAATCACGCGATTGCCTTCGACAGAGCGTCCGCCGTGAATCATCATGTTGCGGTATTCCTCTTCGGTCATGCCCGTCATCGAGCCTGCCATTTGCTGGAAACTCAAACCATCGGTGGCACCGATTTTGGCGAGGAAGTAGATATTGCCGCCTGTGCGCATGCACCAATTCAAATCACGGGCCAGCACGGCCTGCTTTTGCTCTTCGGTCATGGCCCACTCATCGAGGTAGGCACGCTCGTTGGCTTTGAAACGCGTGCGGTTCTCAGCCTTCATGAGCGACATGCAGAACTGGTTGAGCCAGTAGCCTTTGCGCGATTGCTCGGCATCAAAAATGATGGTGCCGGGAACGTTTGTATAGGGTTTGTCGAGTGCCATTAAAAAGTCTCCTCTGGCCAGTAAAGGCGCATCGGGTTGTCCACCAACAACTTGCGTTGCTGTTCTGCGGTGGTCGCGATGTGCGGGATGAAATCAACCAGCAGGCCATCATCGGGCATGTGGTCTTTGAGGTTGGGGTGCGGCCAATCGGTGCCCCAAATCACGCGATCGGGGAACTCGTCCACGATGCGCTTGGCAAAGGGAATCACGTCTTGATAAGCGTTTTGCTCGCCGTTCAAAGCCTTGGGGCCTGCGACTGACAAACGTTCAGGGCAAGTCACCTTGCTCCACACATTTTTGTGTTCGCGCATGAACTTCACAAACAACTCAAATTCGGGGCCATCCACAGGCTTGGTCACATCAGGACGGCCCATGTGGTCCACCACCACGTTGGTCGGCAAAGCGGTGAAGAAGTCCCACAACTCAGGCAAGTCCACGGCTTCAAAGTAAATCACCACATGCCAGCCAAAGAGCTGGATGCGTTTGGCGATTTCAAGCAATTCGTCTTTCGGTGTGAAGTCCACCAAGCGCTTCACGAAATTAAAGCGAACACCGCGCACGCCTGCGTCGTGCATGGCTTGCAACTCTTCATCGGTCACGCTGCGCTTGACAGTGGCCACGCCACGCGCTTTGCCGCCAGAGCTGACCAAGGCATCCACCATGGCACGGTTGTCTGCACCGTGACATGTGGCTTGCACCACCACATTGCGCGCAAAACCGAGGTGGTCGCGCAAGGCATACAACTGAGCCTTCGATGCGTCGCACGGTGTGTACTTGCGTTCCGGTGCGTAAGGGAACTCGTTGCCAGGGCCAAACACATGGCAGTGGGCATCGACTGCACCTGCAGGCAATTTGAATTTAGGCTTGCTGGGGCCGGTGTACCAGTCCATCCAGCCGGGGGTCTTTTGAAACTCCATGTTGTTCCTCTTTGTTTTTAATCAGGTTGAATGTTGGCTTCGCGCACCAGCTTGGCATAGCGCAGGCGTTCGGAGCGAATCAAGTGAGTGAACATTTCGGCACTGCCGGGCACCACTTCGCCGCCCACCGCATTCATGCGCTCGCGCACGTCTTTGGTTTGCAAGGCTTTTTGCACTTCGGTATGGAGCTTGTTCACGATGGGTTTTGGAGTGGCCGCAGGAGCGACCAAGCCGTACCACACCGAGGCTTCAAAACCGGCAAAGCCAGATTCAGCAATGGTGGGTACCTCAGGAAAGATGGCGCTGCGGTTGGGACTGAGCACTGCCAACACTTTGAGCTTGCCACTCTTGACATGTGGCAACACCTCAAGCGCATTCACTGCCACCAAAGGCAACTGGCCGCCAATCACATCGGTGATGGCGGGTGTGCCGCCACGGTAAGGAATGTGTTGCAAATCAATGCCAGCTGCGCGCGCAAACAACTCAATCGCCATGTGGGGTGTGGAGCCGTTGCCAGGGCTACCAAATGCGATGCTGTTGGGTTTGCCTTTCGCGGCGTCAATCAATTGTTTGATGTTGGTGTACGGCGCATTGGGGTTGGCTGCAATCACCACTGGCACACGACCAATGAGTGAAACCGCCACCAAATCGCGCTCGGCATCAAATGGTGCGGGCTGATACAGCGACATGTTGGCGGCCAAGGCATTGGCCGCCAACAACAAAGTGTAACCATCGGATTCTGCTGTGACCACCGACTTCACAGCAATGTTAGTACCTGCACCTGGTTTGTTTTCCACCACAACAGGCTGGCCCATGCTGGTCGAGAGGCTTTGGCCGATGGTACGTGCCACCACGTCCACAGCACCCCCTGCGGCATAGCCCACCACAACCTTGATCGGTTTGGTGGGGTAGTTTTGGGCGAGCGACAAAGTCGCCACACAAGAGGTCAACAGAATCAAACTCAAACGTTTCAACATGGTGGTCGTCCTCACAATTAGTCCAAAGACACTTGGGCTTTTTTGATGATGCCGCCAAAGCGGGTGGATTCAGCCTGAATGTAGGCATTCAGCTGTTCACGGTTGAGCGTGAATGGCTCGTAGGCGAACGATGCAAACTTCTCACGCACATCGGGTTCAGCCAAGGCTTTTTCGATGTCGCGTTGAATTTTGTCGGTCACCGCTTTGGATAATCCACGCGGTGCGGCGATGGTGGTCCAGCCACTCACCTCAAAACCTGCGGGACCACCTGACTCGCCAATGGTGGGCACGTTGGGGAATGCGCTCACACGCTTGGGCGCAGCCACCGCCAAATATTGCAACTTGCCTGCGCGGTACATGGCACCTGCTGTGGCGTTCGAGCCCAACGCAAACGACAGTTCGCGATTGGCCACGCCGGTGTAGAGCATGCTGGTTTCTTTGTAAATCACGTGTTGCATGTCCGTGCCTGTGACCGACTCAAACAAGGCTGAGCCCAAATGCACGGGGTTGCCCACAGACCAAGAGCCGTAGTTCAACTGCCCCGGATGTGCTTTGGCGTCGGCAATCAAGTCAGACACTTTTTTATATTTGCTGTCCGTGGCGACGGTCACAAAAAAGTAGGTTTTAAACAAAGGTGCCAAAGGCTCGAAATCGGCCTTGGTGTCATAAGGCAGCTTTTTAAACAAATGCGGATAGGCCGACAAATGCACGCTGTCGAGTTGGATCAAGTCATGGCCATCCGTCGCACCACGCTTGAAAGCATCAATCGCGATGAAGCCATTGCCACCAGGCTTGTTCTCCACGACCACAGGCTTGCCCCACGTGCGTGACAGCTTATCCGCCACCAAACGCAACACGCCCTCAGGACCGCTACCCACAGGAAACGGCGTGAGGATGCGCACAGGTTTGGTGGGAAAGTCTTGGGCGTGCGCGGGCAGACCGCACAGCGCCAAAGTTCCCAATGCCGCAGCGACGAGCAGTTGGCGTTTACAGGGGTGTGTCATGAAGCAAGTTTTCAAAGTCGTCGAAATTAATCGATGTACTTTAAGCCTGCAGCAGCCAAGGGCTCGCGCATTTTGTACATATCGAGGCCCAAGACGCCTGAAGCCAACTTGTCGCGTTTCTCGCCTTCAAAGCTTTCACGTTTTTGCGCGGCAGCCAAAGTTTCTGCGGCACGTGCAGCGGGCACGCAGACCACGCCGTCGTCGTCCGCCACGATGACGTCACCGGGCGTGACCAACATGCCAGCGCACACCACGGGGATGTTGACGGAACCAATGGTGGCCTTGATGGTGCCTTTGCTGCTGATGGCTTTGCTCCACACGGGGAAGTTCATACGTTGCAGCTCTTTCACATCGCGTACACCGGCATCGATGATGAGGGCGCGCGCGCCACGCGCTTGGAACGATGTGGCCAACAAATCGCCAAAGTAACCGTCGGTGCACTCTGCGGTGATAGCCGCGACCACGATGTCGCCAGGTTGAATTTGTTCAGCGGCTACGTGCATCATCCAGTTGTCGCCGGGGTGTAAGAGTACGGTCACCGCAGTACCCGACACTTGCGCGCCTGCGTAAATGGGGCGCATATACGGCTTGAGCAAGCCGACACGGCCCATGGCTTCGTGCACAGTGGCCGAACCCAATGCGGCCAAGCCGTCTGCTGCTGCGCGATCTGCGCGTTTGATGTTGCGATACACAACGCCGAGTTCGTACATAAAAGTCTCCTGAAAATTGAATTAACGGCCTTGCGATTTGAGCTTGGTGTCCAAGCGCGAAAAAACGCGACGCGCGTTGCCCTCGTACACCTGATGGCGCTCGTCAGCATTGAGGTTGAGCGTGGACTCGATGTAGCGCTTGGTATCGTCGTAGTAGTGGCCAGTTTCTGGGTCAATGCCACGGACCGCACCAATCATCTCGGACGCGAACATGATGTTCTTCACTGGAATCACTTTGGTCAACAAGTCGATGCCAGGCTGGTGGTACACGCAGGTGTCAAAGTAAATGTTGTTCATCAAGTGCTCAGACAGCAAAGGCTTTTTCAGCTCTTGCGCCAAGCCACGGAAACGGCCCCAGTGATAAGGCACAGCGCCGCCGCCGTGAGGAATCAAAAACTTCAAGGTGGGGAAGTCTTTGAACAAATCAGAGGTCAAGCACTGCATGAAGGCCGTGGTGTCGGCGTTCAAATAATGCGCGCCCGTCGTGTGGAAGCAGCCATTGCAGCTGGTCGACACGTGAATCATGGCGGGTATGTCGTACTCGACCATCTTTTCGTAGATGGGGTACCACGCCTTGTCGGCCAGCGAGGGCGATGTCCAGTGGCCTCCTGATGGATCGGGGTTGAGGTTGATACCGACGTTGCCGTATTGCTCCACGCACTTGACCAGTTCGGGAATGCAAGTGGCGGGGTCCACGCCAGGTGACTGGGGCAACATGGCCGCAGGCACGAAGTTGTTGGGGAACAACTCAGCCACACGAAAGCACAGCTCATTACAAATGGCCGCCCATGTGGATGACACTTGGAAGTCACCAATGTGGTGAGCCATGAAGCTGGCACGGGGACTGAAGATGGTGATGTCAGAGCCGCGCTCCTTCATCTTGGCAAGTTGATTGGTCTCAATGGTTTCGCGCAACTCGTCATCGCTGATTTTGAGCTCAGACACTTTGGGCATAGACGCGGGGTCTTTGATGCCAGCGATTTGTTTGTTACGCCATTCTTCCAAAGCCTTGGGCGCGGTGGTGTAGTGACCGTGGACGTCGATGATGAGAGACATGAATACCCCTTACAAAATGAAATTTAAAATTAAAGCCAGTCCATGCCTTGCTTGCGCTTGACGTTTTCCACGCCAACCGAAGCCAGGAACTGCAGAAAAGATTGCACCGCCGCCATACGCGCTGCGTCATGAGCAATGACTGCGGGAATGCCCGAGGAAAACGTGGTGATGAACGCCACATCCGCAGGCAAGGTGCCCAGCACATCAATGCCGGGCAAGGCAATGAGTTCGCTCAACTGTTGGAAACCCAAAGCCGCTTTGCCACTCGCCACCAAAGCGCCCACAGGCGTTCCGGGGGGTGGCACAACGATGCGGGCTTTCACCACATCGGCAATGCCCCAACGCTCGAAAAGTTTTTCAAGGTACACACCACTTGGACCGGTGGAGTAGCTGAGCGTCGGGCTGGCCAACACAGCGGTTTTCACAGCGGCTTCGTCGCTCAGATCCGGGCGCTCCGCACCCGCTTGCACCGCCACAGCCACTGGTGAACGCACCCAGTCGCAACGCGAACCGATTTGTACATGACCAGAGGTGATCAAGCGCTCAATAGCATCAGAGGCCAAGAGCACCATGTCAAATGCTTCGCCCGTTTGCACACGCTTAGCAGCATCCACACCACCCACAGATTCGATCTGTACCGACACACCGGTTTGTGCAAAGTAGGCCTGCGTCAATTCGGCCAACAAAGCCTTGGTGGCCATGGACGAAATACCGCGGAGCACGAGTAATGGAGAGGATGTTTGCATGCGAACGATTCTAGAGATTTACCTCAAGAAAGCACTTCAAAGGGACAACTAGCTGCTATAACGTTTTTAAATAACAGACAATAGGTTATTCAAATTCGAGAATCTCATGGAACTCAAACAAATCGAATCATTTGTGCGTGTGGCCGAGCTGGGGAGCTTCACCAAAGCGGCACAAGCCTTGAACATTCCCCAACCCCTGTTGAGCCGCCATGTGCGCCAGCTGGAGGTGGAATTGCATCAAAACTTGCTGATGCGCAATGGCCGTGGCGTAACTGTGACCGAAGCTGGCTTGGTCATGCTGGAGCACGGGCGTGGCATCTTGCACCAAGTTGCAGTGGCTCAAGAAGAGCTGGGCTCGGTGCGAGGCGCCTTAGCAGGACGTGTGTCCATTGGCTTGCCCCCTAGCTTGTCCAAGCTGGTCACCGTGCCTCTGACCATGGCGTTTCGCAAAACCTTGCCGCATGCCCAGTTGTCGCTCACTGAAGGCTTTTCTGTGTTGATGGTGGAGAGCTTACGTGCTGGCCGCCTCGACATGGCAGTGCTCTACAACCCTGCGCCCTCCCCCGATTTGGAATTGACCGTGCTGCACGAAGACACCTTGGTGTTGATAGCCGGAAAAAAGAGTCAACCTATGACGGGCAACACAGCACTGACAAGCGTGGTGCAACTGGCCGATTTGGCCAAGCTGCCCCTCATCGCACCAAGCCGCCCGAATGCATTTCGCTTGTTGATTGACACCGAGATGCTGCGCATCAACTGCAAGCCCAACATCATGCTAGAAATTGATGGCTTGAACGCGATTTTGGAATTGGTCAAAGAAGGCTTGGGCTACGCTGTGTTGCCTGCCTACACGCTCAGCAACTTTGCAAAGCCCGAAGACTTCACCACGCATCGTGTGGCAAAACCCAAACTCATGAGCCAACTCATGCTGGTGTGGTCAGCACGCCGTCCGATGACCGCGACTCACAAAGCTGCCATGCAACTCACACAAGACGTGGTAACCCAGGCGCTGCAGGCCAACAGCTAAACTGTATTTACCAGCTGTCGTCGCTGCTGCCACCTGAATCAGCGCTATCCCAATCAGTGCCAGAACCAGCATCAAAGGAGCCCAAGTCAGGTTGCGCTTGCGTGTCAAAAGGCACGTAACCACCGTTAGCAGATGTAGGCGATGCACCTGCAACTGAGGGCGCAGACGTGTGGTGGTCACCCTCTAGGGCTTTCGACAAAGCATAACCAGCAGCCACACCGGCCAAGCCACCGACCACAGCCCCGGTCATGGTGGAACCACCACTGCTGGGTTGTGCGTAGCCCTGAGGGGCATAACCCGGTTGCGGGACATTGGGCGTGAACTGCGCGCCAAAACCACGCGGTGCAGGCTGTGTGCTCATAGGCGATGGAACGGGTGCATTGGCAGAGGAGCGTCGTAGCCACAGACCCAGCACCACCAACCCTGCGATGGCCAGCCACACATAGGTCAAGGGTGAACCACCCACGTTAGCGGCTGGCTCTGGTGCAGCTTTGGTGGCCACCTGTGTGCTGGGTACCACCGATGGCTCCATCACCACCGACGATGTGGGTGCGGCGGCCAAATCGCTCACCGTGGCCATCACGGTGTTGAACTTATCAGGATTGGTGGCGAATTTCAAAGACCCATCTAGGTCTTTGGCTTTTTGCAATTCGGTTTGCGCCTCTTTGTAACGGTGCTCATGCGCCAACACTTGGCCCAGCTCGTAATGTGCTTTGGCGCTTTGCGGTTTGTCTTGCAGCACCTCACGCAGCATGCTTTCAGCTTGCGTGTAGTGACCTGCGGCTACTGCGGCTTCAATGTCTTTGGGCGTAGCCAACGCCAATGCCAGGGTTGCCCCTAAAACGCATGCACCGACAACAACCGATTTCAACAAACGAGACAACATGAAAAGCCTTTCAATCCAATCTGAATACTTCAGCGGCGTTGCATTGTGCAGCACCGATGTGACGGCTTACGTAACGACTTGGTAAAGCACGCACTCATGACGTTTAGATGCGCGTGGTTCGCAGAAATACAAGGGTGATGAAGGTGCAGCAGAAACGAAAAAGGCTCCTTGCGGAACCTTTAACTCTTGCCTTTGAGAAGCGAATGATTTAGTAAAGATGGTGGGCGATGCAAGTTTCGAACTTGCGACCCCCACAGTGTGAATGTGGTGCTCTACCCCTGAGCTAATCGCCCATCTTTACCGTTTTTCCATCTCTGGAAAGACAGAAATTATGCCACAGAAATTTCTAATTTTCGCCAAACTGTGTTTCCACCGCTCGATTTATCTAACTGAACCAGTACATCGTCATGCTGCGTCATCTCTTGCTCCGTGGCGGTAATGACCGGCAGCTGATAGCTGCTGAGGTCTACGCGCTCTGTCGTACGGGTTTGTTCGTCGTTGCTCTCCACCTCCATGAGCAAGGCATCTTGGCCGCGCGTCATGTTGATATACACATCGGCCAGCAGCTCGGCATCAAGCAACGCGCCATGCAGCGTGCGGCCTGAGTTGTCGACCTCTAAGCGATCGCACAAGGAATCGAGCGAGTTGCGCTTGCCTGGGAACATCTCTTTGGCCATCACCAAGGTGTCGGTGATGCCATCCACAAACGTGGTGAAACGCGGACGGCCTTGCAGCTCTAGCTCTTTGTTCAAAAAACCTACGTCAAACGGGGCGTTGTGAATGATGACTTCTGCGCCTTCGATGTATTCCAGAAACTGGTCCACCACTTCGCCGAACTTGGGCTTGTCTTTCAAGAACTCATTGGTGATGCCGTGAACGCGCAAGGCGTCTTCATGGCTGTCACGCTCGGGGTTCAAATAGAAATGCAAGTTGTTGCCAGTGAGCTTGCGGTGCAACAGCTCAACGCAACCAATCTCAATGACACGGTCGCCGTTGTCAGCCGACAGGCCTGTGGTTTCGGTGTCTAGAAAAATCTGGCGCATGGTCAGTGGTTTTCTTTGGCGTGGTTGATGGTGTACTTCGGAATTTCCACCACCAAGTTTTGCTGTGCCACGATGGCTTGGCAGCTCAAACGTGAATTGGGCTCTAAGCCCCAAGCGCGGTCAAGCAAGTCATCTTCGTTTTCATCGGCTTCGTTGAGCGACTTGAAGCCCTCGCGCACGATGACGTGGCAGGTGGTGCAAGCGCAGCTCATGTCGCACGCGTGTTCGATGTTGATGTAGTGCTCCAACAGCACTTCGCAGATGGTGCTACCCGCTGCGGCTTGAAGCTCCGCGCCATTGGGGCAAAGTTCGGCATGGGGCAAGATTTTGATGATGGGCATTTAGATGTTCTCGATGTTTTGTCCGGCCAAGGCCTGTTGAATGCCTCGGTTCATGCGTTGTGCGGCGAAAGCTTCAGTACCCTTGGCCAGCGCTTCAGTGATCGCTTCAATGGCAGCGGCGTCTTCGAGCTTTTTGGCCTCTACCGTGGCCACCATTAACCCATCAATGCGCGCGCGGTCTTCGGCAGACAACAAATCGCCATCGGCTTGTAAAGCACTTTGCGTGGCCAACCACATGCGGTCCGCGTCCACGCGGGCCTCTACCAAAGCTCGGGCTTTGATGTCTTGCTCCGCGGTCTTGAAGCTGTCTTGCAACATGGCGGCAATTTGGTCGTCCGACAAACCATACGAGGGTTTGACGGTGATGTTGGCAGTCACACCACTGAGCTGCTCTAACGCGCCCACACTCACCATGCCATCGGCATCGACCGTGAAGGTCACGCGAATGCGTGCAGCACCTGCAGCCATGGGTGGGATACCGCGCAACTCGAAACGCGCCAAGCTGCGGCAATCGGCCACCATGTCGCGCTCGCCCTGCACCACATGCAAAGCCAAGGCGGTTTGGCCATCTTGATAGGTCGTGAAGTCTTGCGCCATCGCTGTAGGAATGGTTTGGTTGCGCGGCACAATGCGCTCGACTAAACCGCCCATGGTTTCGATGCCGAGTGACAGCGGAATCACATCGAGCAACAGCAACTCACCATCGGGGTTGTTGCCTGCGAGCTGGTTGGCTTGGATGGCAGCACCAAGCGCCACCACTTCGTCGGGGTTAAGGTTGTTCAGCGGTGCGCAGCCCAGCAGGTCAGCCACGGCTTGCTGCACTTGTGGCATGCGGGTGGAGCCCCCCACCATGACCACGCCTTGAATGTCGTCTTTGCTGAGCTTGGCGTCGCGCAAGGCTTTGCGCACGGCGGACAAAGTGCGCTGGGTCAAAGGGTAAGTGGCAGCTTCAAATTCGGCGCGAGTGACGGTGTGGCTCAATGCGCCTCTCGACAAGACCACGTCAAACGCGACGCTATCAGCCTCAGACAAGGCTTCTTTGCAGGCACGTGCAGCCACAAGCACATTTGATTTGTCAGCCGGTGTGAGAATGACGCAGCCGGTTTGGGCTCGCACCCAATCGACCAAAGCACGGTCGTAATCGTCTCCGCCTAAAGCGGAATCGCCGCCCGTGGCAAGCACTTCAAACACGCCACGTGTGAGGCGCAGCACAGAGATGTCAAACGTGCCGCCGCCGAGGTCGTAAACGGCGTACACACCTTCGCTGGCTTGGTCTAAGCCATAGGCAATGGCAGCAGCCGTGGGCTCGTTGATGAGGCGTAGCACGTTGATGCCTGC
>CANFKQ010000003.1 GCA_947447405.1 Comamonadaceae bacterium
AGCGCCATGCCAATGGTGTCGGCCACTTGCTCTGGCGTTTCAATGACATCGCTGGCCACGTCGATCACGCCCACCATCACGTCTTTGCCTTCGAGCAAGGCCATCATCTCGGGCGGCACGTGTGAGTGGTAGCACTCCAAGCTCACTTGTTGGATGCTACTCTTGGCTAATGCTGGCAATACTTTTTCGTATTGACGCCATTCGTCACCCAAGGTCTTCTTCCAGTTGTTGTTGGCTTCGATGCCATAGCCGTAGCAAATGTGAACGGCTGTGGTGCAGGTCAAACCTTGTGCAGCACGCTCTAGGGCTTTGACGCCCCAATCTGCGGCTTCGTCCAAGTAGACGTTGAACGCAGGTTCATCAAACTGAATGATGTCCACGCCGTCGGCTTGCAGCGCCAAGGCTTCTTGGTTGAGCAACTCTGCAAAAGCAAACGCCATGTCGATGCGGCCTTGCACGGCGTCTTTGCCTTTACCGTAGAAGCGGTCAGCCACGGTGTCGACGATGGTCATAGGGCCAGGTAAGGTGAACTTGAGTTTTTTCTTGGTGTGAGCCCGGGCCAGCTGCGCTTCAAACGCGTGCACACGTCCCTTGAGGCGCAAGGGGGCGATGACTTGCGGCACTTGCGCGTCATAGCGGTTGTTGCGAATGCCCATGGTGACTTTGTTTTCAAAGTCGATGCCTTCGACCTGCTCTAAAAAACCATGCACAAAGTGTTGGCGCGATTGTTCGCCGTCACCAATCACATCCAAACCTGCGTCTTCTTGCGCCTTGATCCACAACAGCGTGGCATCCGCTTTGGCTTGCAAGAGTGCATCGCCTTCAGCTTGCCACTTGGGCCAGAGTTTGTTGGTCTCGGCCAGCCATTCGGGTTTGGGCAAGCTGCCTGCGATTGCGGTTGAAAACATGTGGGTCTCCAGTGGTATGTTGTGAAGGTGAAAAAGAAATTAAAACGGCTTTGACTGGGGCTAATTGTTAAGCAAGCGCAAACTCTTGGGCCAGCAACTCATATGAGCGGGCTTGCGCCTTTGGTTCATGCGTCCAAGTGATGATGACCACTTCGTCGAGTTGCAAACGCTCGGCCAGCTTGCGCAGTTTGTCAGCCACCTGCGGGGCGCTGCCCACCAAGGCGCCAGCACGCAACTCGGCCATGGCCACTTGCTCAGAAGCGTTGTACTCCCGGGCAGCTTGATCGGGAGGCAACAAGGCACCGATACGACCCGTGTTGCGATCCATCTTCCATCGGGCGCGGCTTTGGAACAAGCGCCATGCGTCGTCTTCGGTGTCAGCCGCCAAGGCCCACACGCACACGGTAGCTCGGGGCTTGGGGTTGCGTTCGGTGGGGTGGTAGTTTGCGCGGTACAGGTTGAACGCGTTGTCCACGCCCTGCCCTTCGGTGATGAAGTAGGCAAAGGCATAGGGCAAGCCCAAATGGGCGGCCAGCTGTGCGCCGTAATCTGAGCTGCCGAGCATCCACACATCGGGCGATGTGGCACTGCTGGGGTAGGCATACACGCCGTGGCCGGGGTGGCCAGCGGGAATGGGCTCGCACGTGACCCATGCCTGCAACTCCATCACTTGTTGCGGGAAGTTGTCGGAGGCGTGTCGGTCGGGGTTAAGCAGCTGAGCCGTACGGCCGTCGCTACCAGGTGCGCGGCCCACGCCAAGGTCGATACGGCCTGGGGCCAAGGCATCAAGTACACGGAATTGTTCAGCGACTTTGAGCGGTGCGTAATGTGGCAGCATGACACCGGCACTGCCCAATCGAATACGCGTGGTGCGTGCAGCAATAGCGGCCATCAACACTTCAGGAGCGGTGCCGACAATGCTAGGGTGGCTGTGATGTTCGCTCACCCAAAAGCGGTGATAGCCCCATGCCTCGCACTGAAAAGCGAGGTCTAGGGTTTGACGTATGGCTGCGTCTTGGCTTCGGCCAGCGGCAGCAACGGATTGGTCGAGGACAGATAGTTTGAGCACGGTGCAGAGCTTAACTGGCTCTGCACCCCTTCGCTGTCACTCAGGCGCTGTGACCCTTGGCTTTAAACCACTTGAAGACACGTTGTAGTGTGCTGAGTGTTTTCAAAAACTCAAAGCCATCCCCCACCAACACGCGCAATCGATCCTCGCCTTACATCAAGGACTTAACAATAAAAAAGCCCAATCACGAGTCGTGATTGGGCTTTGAGGGAGAAAGTAAAAATTACTTCAAGGCTTTAAAGCGCACGCGCTTGGGCTTGGCGCCCTCTTCACCCAAACGTTTCTTCTTGTCGGCTTCGTACTCTTGATAGTTACCGTCGAAGAACACCCACTGGCTATCGCCTTCAGCAGCCAAAATATGTGTGGCAATACGGTCCAAGAACCAACGGTCATGGCTGATCACCATCACTGAGCCCGCAAATTCCAGCAACGCATCTTCCAAGGCACGCAAGGTTTCCACGTCCAAGTCGTTCGATGGCTCATCGAGCAGCAGCACGTTGCCGCCTTCGATCAAGGTCTTGGCCAAGTGCAAGCGACCACGCTCACCACCCGACAGCATGCCGACTTTCTTTTGCTGGTCACCGCCGTTGAAGTTGAAGCGGCCGCAATACGCACGGCTGGGCATTTGGAACTTGCCCACGTTCATGATGTCTAAACCACCAGAGATGTCTTCCCAAACAGTTTTGTTATCGTTCAGGTCGTCGCGCGACTGGTCAACAAACGCCATCTTGACGGTTTGGCCAATCTTGACCTCACCGCTGTCTGGCTGCTCTTTGCCAGCAATCAGCTTAAACAAGGTCGACTTACCCGCACCGTTGGGGCCAATGATGCCGACGATGGCGCCGGCAGGCACTTGGAAGCTCAGGTTGTCAATCAAGACGCGGTCGCCAAAAGATTTGCTGACGTTTTTAAACTCAAACACTTCATGACCCAAGCGCTCTGCCACAGGAATGAAAATCTCCTGGGTTTCGTTGCGCTTTTGGTATTCGTGATCGGACAACTCTTCAAAGCGGGCCAAACGGGCCTTGCTCTTGGCTTGTCGGCCTTTGGGGTTTTGACGCGACCACTCCAATTCCTTCTTCATGGCCTTGCTGCGTGCGTCCTCGGTACGCTGCTCGGTAGCCAAACGGGCTTCTTTTTGCTCCAACCAAGTGGAGTAGTTGCCTTTGTAGGGAATACCGTGGCCACGGTCGAGTTCCAAAATCCATTCAGCGGCGTTATCGAGGAAGTAGCGGTCATGGGTAATGGCCACCACAGTGCCGGAGAAGCGGGCTAAAAACTGCTCCAGCCAATCGACCGACTCAGCGTCCAGGTGGTTGGTGGGTTCATCAAGCAACAGCATGTCAGGCTTAGACAGCAACAAGCGGCACAAGGCCACGCGGCGTTTTTCACCACCTGAGAGCTTGCCAATGATGGCGTCCCATGCGGGCAAGCGCAGTGCGTCGGCAGCGATTTCCAGCAAGTGGTCTGAGCCGTCACCCGCACCAGAGGCAGAAATGATGGCTTCGAGTTTGGCTTGCTCAGCAGCCAAAGCGTCAAAGTCAGCATCTTCTTCGGCGTAAGCGGCATACACCTCTTCGAGGCGAGCTTGCGCTTCTTTGACCTCGCCCATGCCGCTTTCGACCGATTGGCGCACGGTGTGCTCGGGGTCGAGCTGTGGCTCTTGGGGTAAATATCCGATCTTCAGGCCCGTCATGGGAATGGCTTCGCCTTCGATCTCTTTGTCAATGCCCGCCATGATTTTGAGCAAGGTGGACTTACCCGAGCCGTTGGTGCCCAGCACGCCAATCTTGGCTCCGGGGAAGAAAGACAGGGAGATGTCTTTCAAAATTTGACGCTTGGGCGGCACGATTTTGCCGACGCGGTTCATACTAAAAACGTACTGAGCCATTTGTTTTTCTTTCGGGTAGCGGATGCAATAAAGCGTTAATTATCCCCGCTCCCCAAAGAACCACAGATGAATATGTTTATCATTGATATAATTAATTATTCTTCACAGAGCCAACTTGATGCAAGCAAAACAAAAAGCGACTTTAAAAATTTTATTTTTCTGCGCTGGCTTTATAAACATGCAAGTAAATGCCGCAGATCCACATGCCGGAAATTGGTTGATCAAACAGGTGGATAACAGCACCTGCGTTGCGCAATCCTCACTCCAGCAAGGCGTGATCTTAGAAACCAAAAAACTCACCCTTCCAGTGAAGGAAATGAATGAGATTCAGTTTTACCAAGTCACCCTCAACGGCAAAGTCGCGCTGACGGCCAACAAACCTAATTTGGTTGATACATGGTGCAAATGCATCCGATTGAGAAATATGGACAACCTGAACGCAGATGAAATCAACATCCGAATTGATGCCAGAACAACCAACAACACGGACATGACGATCAAATGGCTGCTCAAAGATATCCCACAAGCCATGACGACGTTGCAAGCAGACAACTGCCATAAATCGCAAAAGAACCTCGCATCACTTTCCGTGAGACAATAACGTGTTGCCGCCGCCAGTTGCCGCAACATCAGCACTTCTGCTGGAGCTGGTTCCAAACACTTCTGTTTGTGATTCTTGAGCTCACTTGTAAATATTGCCAACCTTTGACTGGGTGGCCTTCGGGCCAAGCGGGTTGGTGTCATGCGCTGACATAAAGCGCTCCATCATGAAATTTGAAGATTTAAATTTGGCTCCGGCCATCCAAAAAGCTGTAGCCGAACAAGGCTACGAAACACCCACCCCGATCCAAGCTCAAGCCATACCCGCGGTTCTCGCTGGTCACGACTTGTTGGCAGGTGCCCAAACCGGCACCGGCAAAACAGCGGCGTTCACATTGCCCATGCTGCACAAGCTCACGATGAGCCGCAGCAAAGAAAACAAATTTGGCGTGTACGGCGTGCGCGCCTTGGTACTGACTCCCACCCGCGAGCTCGCGGCCCAAGTGGAAGAGTCGGTACGCAACTACGGTAAATACTTGCAACTCACCTCCACCGTCATCTTTGGCGGCGTAGGCATGAATCCGCAAGTGGCCCGCATCAAAAAAGGCGTAGACATTTTGGTGGCCACCCCCGGCCGCTTGCTCGACTTGCAACAGCAAGGCTTGCTCGATTTGTCTACCGTGGAAATCTTGGTGCTTGACGAAGCCGACCGCATGTTGGACATGGGCTTCATCCACGACGTCAAGAAAATCTTGGCATTGGTGCCCAAAGACAAACAAAGTTTGTTGTTCTCTGCCACCTTCAGCGACGAGATTCGCGAACTGGCCAACAACCTGCTCAAAGACCCACAAAGCATCCAAGTCACGCCTAGCAACACCACGGTGCAACGCATCACTCAAGTGGTTCACCCTGTGGGCCGTGGCAAGAAAAAAGCTTTGCTCGCACACATCATCAACGAGCACAACTGGAGCCAAGTGCTCGTGTTCACTCGCACCAAGTTTGGCGCCAACAACGTGGCCGAGTTCTTGACCAAAAACGGCATCAGCGCTATGGCACTGCACGGCAACAAGAGCCAAACTGCACGCACCCAGGCGTTGTCTGGCTTCAAGACAGGTGAAATCCGGGCATTAGTGGCAACAGACATTGCAGCACGCGGCATTGACATTGACGAGTTGCCCCACGTGGTCAACTACGAAATACCCAACATCAGCGAAGACTACGTGCACCGCATTGGCCGCACAGGCCGCGCGGGTTCAAGCGGCGAAGCCGTAAGCTTGGTGTCCTTGGACGAACAAGGCTTCATGCGCGACATCGAAATCTTCACCAAACAACAAGTGCCCGTAGTGCCTGTGGCCGACTTTGGCCCTGATGCGGACGAAAAAGCTGAACCCATCGCCATGGGCCGTCAAACCTTGTGGGGCGGCTTAGGCAAGCCACCAGGTCGTGATGTGATGGCGGCGGCAGCCAAAGCTGCTCGCGGTGAAATGATGCAACGCATTCGCGACACGAAAGCCACGGGTGGTGGTCGTAATGGCGGTGGCGGTCGTGGTGGTCAAGGTGGCGCGTCTGAAGGCCGTGCACCTCGTCCGAGCGGCCATGTGAGTCGTGACCGTGTGGGCGACCGTCCAGCACGCGATGGCGAGCGCGCCCAGTTTGGCGACCGTCCTGCACGCAATGGTGATCGCCCAGCACGTGACAACAATCGACCACAAGGGCAAGGTGCTCGCGCACCTCGCCAGTTTGACAACCGTGGCCCACGCAACGATGCCCCACGTCCACCGCGTGACTTTGATGCACCCCGTGCACCGCGTCGTGACGATGACGACTTCCAGCCCCGCGCCAACGCGCATTTGGGTACCCAAAGCGGCGTGAACGCCTTTGGTCACAAAACACAAGGTGGCGGTCAGCGCCAGCCTGATCCCACACGCACCAGCGTGGACCTCATGACCGAACGCAAACGCGGCGGTGGTGGTGGCTTTGGCCGTCGCCCTAGCGGCGGCGGTGGTGGCGGCAACCGCTCCGGCGGTGGAGGTGGTGGCCGTTCAGGCGGTGGTTTTGGTGGTGGCGGCGGTTACGGCCGCTAAGCCTCAAAGATCCAGCATCAACACCGCAGTTTTGCTGCGTGAACAGCAGGGTGTGAACTGATCGTTCGCATCTTGCTCTTCGCCGCTCAAATACATATCGCGGTGATCCGGCACGCCGCCCACAACACGGGTCAGGCAAGTGCCACAAATACCCTGACCGCAAGACATTGGCACATCAACGCCTGCGGCTTCCAGTACTTGCAAAGCCGTCTGATCGGCGCCCACTAGCAGTCGTTGACCTGATTTCACAAGCTCAACAGTGAACACACCATCGCTGCCCACGGGCGTATCGATGCCCCCATTCAAGTTGTCGCTCATGCTGTCGGTCCTGTATTTTCTTTGAGTAAAAGACGCTCAATGACGCGGCGCGATTGCACACCGCCGGCATCGATGTTGAGCATCAACAAATTGCGCTCTGGGTACTTGCTCAAGTTGCGTTGCTGCGACTCCAACATCTCTAAATCTTCGGCAAAGATCTTGCCTTGACCTTCGCGAATCTGCGCGGTCAATTCGTTACTCTCAGGCTGAAATTTGCGAGCCATGCCCCAGAAATAAAGAATCGAAGTTTCCGTTTCGGGGGTGATGAAGTCCACCACCACGCTCGACGCCTTGAGCTCTTGTGGCGCGTGATAACCTCCCTTGCCCGCATGGGCCACGCCGACTTCAATCATGACGTGACTCGGTGGCGTGAAGTGGCAAATCTGCCAACGGTCAACGGGCACGTCATCGGCCAAGTGGTTGCTGCGCAGCGCCATCTGCCAAAAAGGTGGTGCTGAAATGTTCTCCATGAAACGGCTGGTGATGACGTGGTCACCCTCCACCTTGGTGGTGCAAGGCACTTCGTCAATCTCCTTTTGCCCGATGCTGGTCGAGTGCACATAGGTTTCGTGCGTCAAATCCATCAAGTTGTCGATCATCAGTTGGTAGTTACATTTGATGTGATACAGCCCACCACCATAAGCCCATTCGGGGTTGTCGAAGAACTCAAACACAGGCATCAAGGCTTCGTCGGCCACAGCCAGATCGCCCGGCCACACCCAAATGAAGCCGTAGCGCTCCACCACCGCAAAGCTGCGAATGGCCGGAAAGCCGCGCACACGTTGACCCGGCATGGCCACAGTTTTGCCATCACAGCCCATCTCTAAGCCGTGGTAGCCACACACCAACTTGCCATTACACACTTTGCCAAGAGACAAAGGTGCGCCACGATGCGGACAAAAATCCTCCAGTGCCGACACCTTGTCACCATCGCCACGAAAGAAAACCATGGACTCACCGCAGATGGTGCGACCCAAGGGTTTGTCTTGCACATCGGCCGAGGTAGCGGCCACATACCAGGTGTTTTTCAAAAACATGTGTTGCTTCTTTCTCAATTTTCAATCGACGCGGGCCACGCCCAAAAGATGATCCAACAGGTCCGGTTGATCCAACAGCGCATCGGCACGACCGCTGTGCACCACCGTGCCATGGTCAAGCACAACGGCTTGATGGCTGATTTTCAAAATAGCTTGCGGGTGCTGCTCAACGATGATGGCGCTCAAACCCTCTTCTCGTGTAATGCGTGCAATCGCGCGCAACAACTCTTCCACGATGATGGGAGCCAAGCCTTCTAGCGGTTCATCCAACAGCAGCAAACGAGGGTTCAACACCAAAGCGCGTCCCACAGCTAGCATTTGCTGCTCACCGCCTGAGAGTTGTGTGCCTAAATTGTCTTGGCGCTCAGCCAAACGTGGAAACATTTCGTACACACGTTCAGGCGTCCAAGCCCGGTGCTTGGTATCTCCCGCGCCACGCGCTACAGCCGTGAGATTTTCATGCACGGTCAGAGATTTGAAAATATTGCGCTCTTGGGGTACCCAGCCAATGCCTGCTGCTGCACGGTCGTGCGGGGCCATACGGTGCAGTGGCACGCCACCTAAATAGATACTCCCGCCGTGCTGCGTGGTCACGCCCACCAAGGTGTCCATCAAGGTGGTTTTACCGGTGCCGTTGCGGCCCAACAAAGCCAAGGTTTCTCCCTCGTTCACGCACAGCGAAATGTCGTGTAAAACCACAGCCTCGCCATAGCCCGCGCTCAAAACGTCGATGCGCAAAAGTTCTGCGGTGTTAGTCATGGCTGGTCCCCAAATACACGGCTTTAACTTGTGGGTCATGCGCAATCTCTTGTGGTGACCCCTCGGTCAACACAGCGCCGTTGACCAACACCGTGATGCGGTCTGCAAAGTTAAACACCAAGTCCATATCGTGCTCAATCAGCACGATGGATACATCACTGGGCAGCGCCGCCACGGTTTGCAGCAACTCATCGCGCTCACCAGCAGGCACACCCGCCACAGGCTCGTCCAACAACAACACGCGAGGCTCGCAGGCCAAGGCAATCGCCATTTCTAGCAAGCGGCGCTTGCCATAGGCCAAATGTTCGGTGCGCTGTTGCATCACGTCGGTGAGGTGAAACTGCTCCAACAATTGCTCGGCCCGCTCGGTGATAGCTGCGCTGTGCCCAAGCGGTTGCCACCAACGTGCGCCCTCGCCACGGTGCTGCGTGACCACCATGGCGAGCGTCTCCAAAGGCGTGAGCGAGTTGAAGAGTTGGTTGATTTGAAACGTACGCACCATGCCACGTGCCACGCGCTGATGCGGGGCTAAGCGCGAAATATCTTGACCTTGCAACACGATGCGGCCTTCGGTCGCGGGCAACACACCGGTCATCAAATTGATGAGCGTGGTCTTACCTGCGCCGTTGGGGCCAATCAGCGCATGACGCGCACCGTGTGCGATGTTGAGGTTGACATGGTCAGTGGCAGTGATGCCACCAAAGCGTTTGACCAAGCCCTGCGTTTGCAAAGCGTATTCTGTACTCATGACGCCCCCTCTTTGCGAGCCGTCGCAGAAAACCAAGTCCAAGGACGAATCAAACGTTCACGTCCAACCAACACCAGCACCACCAAAAACAGCCCCATCCAAAACGTCCAGTACTGTGGGGTGATATTGGCAATCACGTCGTACATCAGCTTGAACGCTACTGCGCCCGCAATGCCGCCGTACAACCAACCCACACCACCGATGGCGAGCATCAGCATGACATCGGCAGATCGATCCACCGCAAACACATCGAGTGACGCAAAGCCTGTGGTCTGCGCCATCAAGGCACCCGCAGCTCCGGCAATGCCAGCGGCCACGGTATAGACAACCGCCAAACGTGCAGTGACCGGAATGCCAATCGCCATGGCGCGCAAGCGGTTGTCGCGCACAGCTTTGAGCGTTGCACCGAGAGGCGCGTGCACCAAACGACGTGCCAACACAAACAACACCAACAGCACCGCCAAGGAGTACCAAGCAGAGGTTTGGCCCATCAGGTCAAACTCAAACTGACCGAGCAAGGGCCCCATGATGACGCCCTGCAAGCCATCGGCTCCGCCCGTCAAGTCGCTGAACTTATTCGCCAACTCCAACAAGATAAGCGCGGTACCCAAGGTCACCATCAAGCGCGTCAAATCGCTACCGCGCATGATGGACAACGAACAGACAGCACCCAGCAACGTGGCCGCCGTCATACCCACTACCAAACCCAGCAATGGGTCAGGATGGATGTGCTTGGCAAACAAGGCTGCCGAGTACGCGCCAAAGCCCAAAAATGCCGCGTGCCCCAACGACACAATGCCGGTGTAACCCAACACCAAGTCCAGCGACACGGCAAACAAGGCCACGATGGCAATTTCGTTAATGATGAGCGCGTGCTGCGCCAGCGCCCAAGGCGAGGCAAACGCGAGCGCCCAAAACACCAGCTCCAAAGGCTGCCAACGTGCGGCACGCAACAAAGAAGTGTGTGCGTTCATGACTTACCTCCTTGGCGCACGAAGAGTCCTTGCGGACGCCAAATCAAAATCGCAATCATCAGCGCATACACAATGAAGGCACCTAATTTAGGGATGTAGTACTTGCCCGCCACATCGGCAATGCCCAGCAGTAAAGCCGCCAGCAAAGGTCCGGTGATGGAGGTGGTGCCCCCCACGGCGACCACGATCAAAAAATACACCATGAATTTCAAAGGAAAGGTCGGGTCTAAACCAAGCACCTCAGCGCCCAAGGCCCCGCCCAAACCCGCCAGGCCAGAGCCCACGGCAAAAGTGGCGGCAAACACCACGTTCACGTTGATTCCTAAGCCCGACGCAGCACGCGGGTCGTCCACACTGGCACGCAAGCGGCTGCCAAAACGCGTGGCCGACAACACGTATTGCAACGCCACCGTCAATGCTGCACACACCGCGATGATGAACAAACGGTAGTGGCCCATGCCCAACACAAAGGGCGTGTCGGCAAACAACTCGGTGCGGCCACGCAGCCAATCGGGCAGCTGCATGATTTGCTGTTGTGAGCCCATCAAATAGTCCGCCGAGGCCACGGCCATGAAGGCCAAGCCAATCGAAAACAGCACTTGGTCCAAGTGCGGTTTCTTGTACATAGGCCGGTAGAGCGTGCGCTCAAGCACAACGCCCACCGCCGCCGAGGCCAAAAAGGCCAACGGCAAGCACACCAAAAACGGCACGCCGTGACGCTGCATCAGCGCCACGGTGACGTAGCCCCCCAGCATGGCAAACGCACCATGCGCAAGGTTGATGAAGTTCATCAACCCCATGGTCACGCACAAGCCCACTGCCAGAATAAACAGCAGCATGCCGTACGCGACCCCGTCAAACAAAAGTGTGAGCATTACTTGGTCTTGCCTGGGTCTTTGACGTCAGGGATGGTGCTGAACTCTTGGTTAAAGAGTTGACCACCCACCTTCTCCACCTTGCGGATGTAGATGTTGTGCACCACGTCGCGTGTTTGCGCATCGATGAACATGGGGCCGCGTGGGCTCTCGAACAACTGGCCTTTCATGGCGTTGAGCAAAGCCTCGCCGTTGCCACCTTTAGTTGTCTTGGCCGCTTCGTAAATCACGCGCATGCCGTCGTAACCCCCCACAGCCATGAAGTTGGGACGTAAGCCAGCGTTCGCTTTTTCAAACGCGGCCACGAATTTTTTGTTGAGTGGTGAGTTGTGTGACGCCGAGTAGTGGTGTGAGGTAACCACACCATTGGCCACATCGCCCATGCTGTTCAAGATATCGTCATCGGTGATGTCGCCCGTGCCGATCAGCTTGATGCCAGCTTTATCCATGCCGCGCTCGGAAAACTGTTTCATCAACGCTGCGCCTGCACCCGAGGGCACAAACACGAACAAAGCATCTGGTTTCAAGTCACGCACTTTTTGCAAGAACGGGGCGAAGTCCGGATTGCGCATGGGTACGCGCAGGGTGTCCAGCACTTGCGCACCGTTGAAGAGCATGCGGTCTTTGAAATACTTTTCCGCATCAATACCAGGGCCGTAATCCGACACCAAGGTCACCACTTTTTTGATGCCGTTGTTGGGCGCCCAATCAGCCATCGCCACAGCAGCCTGGGGCAAAGTGAAACTGGTGCGCACCACATAAGGTGACGCTTGCGTGATGCTGGAAGTGGCAGCCGCCATCACCACCATCGGGGTTTTAGATTGCGTGGCCAACGGGGCCGTGGCCAAGGCCAAAGGTGTCAAGCCAAAACCAGCCAACACGTTGACCTTGTCGTTCACCACCAACTCTTGGGCAATGCGCTTGGTCACGTCAGGTGCACTGGTGTCGTCTTTGACAATGAGCTCTACTTTTTTGCCGCCCACGGTGTCGCCGTTTTGCGCCATGTACAAGCGTGCCGCGGCTTCAATTTGTTTGCCGGTCGAGGCGAAGGGGCCGGTCATGGGCAAGATCAGACCGATTTTGAATTTCTCTTGTGCCATCGCAGCACCTGTATGCGCGAGCAGCAAACCAAGCGCTACGGTGTTGAGGAAAAAACGTTTTTGCATGAACTGTCTCCTTTGAAATAATCGTCGTCAAGAACTGGGGGAAATCAAGTGCGCACCCGGCAAATGAAGCGGGCTTCGCACAGCTTCACGTAAATTTCTTTGCGCCAAACGCGAGTGTTCGCGCATGACAGCCTCGGCTCGCGCTCCTTCGCGCTGGCCAATGGCTTGCATGACTTGTCGGTGTTGGTCTTGGGCAACGATGAGCATGTCGCGAGCCTTGGGCGAGTTAGCTTGCACCCCCACAAAACCAGAGGGTGAAGCAAAAGGCAAGCTCCCCACGCGATCTAGCTCACGCTGAATCACAGGTGAGGCAGCCAATGCACCTAACAGCGCATGAAACTGGGCGTTTAAATTGACATAGCGGGAGAACGCTTCTTCGTTCAGCACGGGCTCTTGCAACAAAAGATCAATGCCCTCTAAGCATTGGTTAGCGTCGGCCAGGGCTTCGCCAGACGCTCCACGTTCTGCAGCCAATCGGACAGCCAACCCCTCAACAGTTCCTCTCAGTTCAATGGCGTCAGCCACGTCTGCTTCTGAAAATTTACGCACTGCAAAACCGCCACTGGGCATTTGCTGAAGTAAGCCCTCTTGCTCTAGACGAATCAAGGCAGCACGAATGGGGGTTCTGGAAACGCCGAGCTTGTCAACAATCGCCAATTCGGTGATTCGGGCGCCAGCTGCCAACTCTCCGGCAAGAATCATTTCGCGTAATTTCAACTGCACTTTGACGGCTTGAGACCCACTTTCTTCATGAAAGTCAATAGGAGCAGCGGTTACAAAAGCAGAATGCATACCTTAAATTGTATACATTAAAGCTTGATTTGAATCAAAAAACAGGTTTTTACAGGGTAATCCCTATTATTTTGTATCCAATAGACGATTCATGAATCTATCCATAAGTCAAACCAAGCATGTCGCTTTTGAATCTTCCATCCCTGCGCAGTCAAAACAAGCGCATCCTCGATGGTTCCCACTTGATGTTTGGGATCTGCCTTTCGTCCTTGCGGAGTCAAGGTGTGGTTCTTGTCACTGACGTAAAGCAACACCATGCAGCGCGAATGTGCGTTTTGACCCGAAGGCAAGACTTGCACTTGGTGGTTACACACCAAATGGTGCGTCATCCGATTGGCGTCTTTCAACAAATAAGATGCCAAAATTTCCGCACGTCCGTGTAGCGCAGCCCCCCCCGGACGAACGACAGTGGCGTCCTCGCAAAAGAGTTCAACGAGCGCAGCGTAGTCTTGCGCATCGACAGCGGCCGCTGCGGCCAAGATCACATCGCGGCATGCGTTTTGCGCTTGCAACTGGGCCAAAGCATCCATCTCAAAACTCTTCATCAAAACTCACTATCTGAATTCATGCGCACCGCGCAAGCCAACGCGACATTGCAACGGCCACCTCGTGAGGTTTCTCCATCGGCGCCATATGCCCCGCATCCGCGATGACCTCCAAAGCGCTATGCGGCGTGAGCAAATGCATAGCCTCATGCTGCGTAGAAGGTGACCACGTGTCTTGCTGACCACACAAAATTAGCGTGGGAACATGAATGGATTTCAGTACCTCTGTTGCATCAGGCCGATGGATCAGCGCATGAATTTGCTTGGCAAAGATGTCTGCGCTTTTACGTTCGAACATGACCAAGATGCGCTCCATCAGTTCAAGGTCATTCAACCGATCTGGGTGCACCATTCCTTGAACCCATTCGCCAGCCATGACACGCACACCCTCTGCTTGTGCCATGTCGAGCAATCTGAGTCGCTTACGAATTTCCTCTTCACCTGCAGGCCCCGACTGCTTGGGCAAATAACCTGTATCTAGCAGCGCAACACCGCCAATGCGCTCTGGTGCAAGTCGCAGCACCTCGAGTACCACACGAGCTCCCATGGAGTGCCCTGCCAACAAGAACTTAGGTGGCGCATGCTGCAGCAGTTGAACCGCCATTTGAACCAACGAGTCTGCATCACCGTGATCAACAACACGACACGCATTTTGAGATGGCATATATGGCAACAACGGATCCCAGACTGTGTGATCACACATCAGTCCGGGCACTAGTAGCAAAGGCAGTGAACCCATCTATCTATCCTTAATTAACGAGCTTTACCCATGTCTTTCACATCAGTCACAGTTTCAATTTC
Source organism: Comamonadaceae bacterium (assembly GCA_947447405.1). Lineage (GTDB taxonomy): Bacteria > Pseudomonadota > Gammaproteobacteria > Burkholderiales > Burkholderiaceae_C > Limnohabitans. The sequence continues at coordinate 14,508 of CANFKQ010000003.1, forward strand.
CTGATTCCACAACTGATCATCCATGCGTTCCACGCGACGAATGTAGATGTTTTGAACCACGTCACGTGTTTGCGCATCAATGTAGATGGGGCCGCGTGGACTTTCAAAAACTTGTCCCTTCATGGCATTGAGCAACGGCTCGCCCCCCTGCCCCTTGGTCGCCTTGGCCGCCTCATAAATCACACGCATGCCGTCATACGCCCCCACGGCCATAAAGTTGGGACGTGCACCATTGTTCGCCTTGGAAAATGCTGCCACAAACTTTTTGTTCAATGGCGATTTATGAGCCGCCGAATAATGATGTGTCGTAACGACACCCAGAGCTACGTCACCCATGCCATTGATAATGTCGTCATCCGTCACGCTGCCTTCAGCAATCAAGCGAATACCGGCTTTATCGAGGCCACGTTCCGCAAACTGCTTCATCAACACAGATCCGACACCCGCGGGTACAAAGGTGAAAAGCGCGTCGGGTTTTGCATCGCGCACGCGCTGCAAAAAGGGTGCGAAATCTGGATTTCGTAACGGCACACGAAGCGTCTCAATAACTTGTCCTCCATTTGCAATAAACCGTTGGTTGAAGTACTTTTCTGAATCAATGCCGGGGGCATAGTCAGTGACCAAACTCACGACCCGTTTGATGTTGTTCTTCGAAGCCCAATCGGCCAACGTAGTGACCACTTGTGGCACAGTGAAACTTGTTCGGACAATGTAAGGCGAGGCCTCAGTGACGATAGATGTGGCAGCCGCCATGACCACCATCGGCGTTTTTGATTGGGTCGCCACAGGCGCTGTCGCCATCGCCAAAGGAGTCAAGCCAAAACCCGCCAGCACATGAACTTTGTCGTTCACCACCAGCTCTTGGGCAATTCGCTTTGTGACTTCTGGTGACCCTGTATCGTCTTTCACGATTAAGACCAGCTTACGTCCAGCGACGATATCGCCGTTTTGCGCCATGTATAAACGTGCAGCGGATTCAAGCTGCTTACCCGTTGCAGCAAAAGGCCCCGACATAGGCAGGATGAGGCCCACTTTAAAGCTATTGTCTTGGGCCTGGATCAATCCCGAAATGGCAACAAGCCCGAAACCCAGCATCGCGTTTAGAAAATGTCTTTTTTTCATAGTCTTTGTCTCCTCTGTAGTTTTATTCACACAAGTGCTACTTGTACCAAACAATTCATATGTCAAGTGACAAACTCGGGACAGGCAAGCAGCATGTAGCCCGCAACAATAGTTTTTTTAGCAACGACTTCACATGACAGACAACACCCTCACTTCACTGGCTACTGATGTGGTGATCATCGGCGGTGGCCCCGTTGGCCTAGGCTTGGCCATTGAACTGGGCCAACGTGGCATTCATTGCCTTTTAGCTGAGCGCTACACACAACCTCAACCGATTCCCAAGGGGCAAAACCTGACGCAGCGCACGATGGAACACTTTCATTTTTGGGGTGCAGAACCAGAGCTGCGCGCAGCACGTACGATCCCCCCCGAATACGGCATTGGTGGCTTGACGGCCTATGGTTCACTGCTGAGCGACCACCACTACGACTGGCTACAACGTGAGTTGGTGAAACCGTATTACTTCAAGGACAACGAACGCTTGCCGCAGTACGAGACTGAAAAAGTACTGCGCCAACGTGTGGGTGCACTACCCACTGTGAAAACGCTATATGGCTGGGATTCAGAGACCATCACGCAAGACGATGAGGGCACGACTGTCACGCTGACTGAACGCAGCAGCAAGCAAACACAAACCATCCGTGCTGCCTACGTGGTGGGCTGTGACGGCAGTCGATCCAAAACACGAGAGCAAGCGGGCCTCACACAAACCCTGTCCGACCATGACCGATGCATGGTGCTGCTGGTTTTCAAGTCGCAAGAGCTTCACACATTGCTCGCCCGCTTTCCTGGTAAATCGTTTTACAACGTGCTACATCCAGAGCTCAAAGGGTATTGGAAGTTTTTTGGTCGTGTAGACCTTGGCAACACTTGGTTCTTTCATGCACCTGTACCGATGGGCACAACCGCAGACAACTTTGATTTCAAAAAATACCTCCATGATTCTGTGGGGGCTGAGTTTGAAATTGAATTCCAACACATTGGCTTTTGGGATTTGCGATTTGCTTTGGCCGACCAGTACCGCGCGGGCAGAATCTTCATCGCGGGCGATGCCGCGCACAGCCACCCGCCCTATGGCGGCTATGGCGTCAACTCAGGGTTTGAGGATGCACGCAACCTAGGTTGGAAACTGGCCGCAGCCCTGCAAGGCTGGGGAGATGATGCGCTGCTCGACTCGTATGACGCTGAACGCCGCCCGGTGTTTGCTTCCACCATCAATGACTTCATTGCCAAATCGATCGAGACAGACCGTGACTTTTTAGAAACCTTTGACCCACTGCGCGACCCAGATGCATTCAATACCGCGTGGGCAGAAAGATCGCAAGGCGCTGTGGGTGAGGTGCATGCGTTTGAGCCCAACTACGAAGGTTCACCTGTGGTGTGGCAAAACCACGTTGCATCTCACGTTTGCAGCGCCAAAGGCTCTCATCAGTTCAAAGCACGTGCAGGGCATCACTTGGCGCCTGCCGTTCTGTCGAATGGCAAGAATGTTTTTGAAGCATTGGGCGATGGCTTCACCTTACTCGCTTTGGGCGCCGCGTCGACCGAGACGCAAATCCTGATGGATGCCGCCGCCGTTGCGGGCGTGCCACTGACAGTGATCCACGAACATGCTGGCTCACAAGCCGACCGTTATGAAGCCAAATGGATTTTGTTGCGCCCAGATCAGTTCGTGGCGTGGGTCAGCGAAGAAAAGGTCATTGACCCGGACTTCGCCCATCAGTTGTTCAAGCGCTTGCGCGGTCAAAGCGACCACGCAGCGCATTGAACACGAAGCGGGTCAATCTGCTGTGATTTGCTTGGTGCGAATCACAGCGCCCCAACGCGGGTAGTCTTTGGCGGCGATAGCCCCTAACTCAGCTGACGTTGACGCCGAGGCATCAAGCCCTGCTTTGCCCAAGATGTCTTTCACTTCAGGTTGGCGCAAGATAGCGGCCATCTCTGTGTTCAAACGGGTTACCACAGCAGCAGGTGTCTTACTAGGCGCAAAGAAGGCATACCAAAGATCGACATCAATGCGCTTGACACCCATTTCTTCAAACGTTGGCACATCCGGCGCTACAGGGTGGCGCTTAGGGCTACCTGTCGCTAAGGCATTCAAACGACCACTCTTCACAAAACCTTGCGCAATGTGCACAGGCAAAAAGCCCACATTGAGCTCGCCGCCCAAAAGGTCTTGCGTGTAGCCGGCCGTACCGCGATAGGGCACGTGCAGCATGAACGTGTTGGATTCGAGCTTGAACAATTCCATCGCCATATGATGTGGCGTACCCACACCGGGCGAACCAAAACTAATCGCACCAGGCTTGCCCTTGGCCTCTTTGATCAACTCGGCCAAGGACTTGATGCCTGTTTTCGGATTGGCTACCAACATCAACGAACCATAAGCAGCCATCGAGACAGGCGCGAAATCTTTCACAGGATCAAAACCCACGTTTTTGTACAACTGTGAGGCGATCAACATGGTGTTGGCGCCCATCAACAGCGTGTAGCCATCGGGGCTAGATTTAGCCACTGCCTCTGCACCAATGTTGCCACTGGCGCCCGGTTGGTTTTGCACCACAACGGGTTGCCCTAAGCGCTCACTCAAACGTGGCCCCACCACACGAGCAATCGTGTCCATGCCCGTGCCAGGTGTGAAAGGCACCACAATCTTGATGGCCTGATTAGGGTAAGTGACTTGTGCAGATGCACCAAAGTTCAATAAGCCCACCGCAGCCAATGCAAGTGCGGCAAGTTGTCGACGATCAACGTACATCATTCAACGTTCTCCAGTAGGTGTGCAGCTCAGGCGGATTTAGACGCAGGCGGGATTTTGAACAAGCGCTCAGCGTTGTCTTGGAAGAAGGCTTTGCGCACTTGTGGGGCCATGTCGAGGTTTTCTAACATCGCGACCTCTTCTGGCACATATTGGTAGGGGTAGTCCATGGCGTACAGCACGCGGTCGGGTCCCATGAAATCTTGGGTAAATTTGAGCGCTGCGCCCCATGCCACACCGCTGTTGGTGATGTGAAAGTTCTCGCGCAGGTAGTCGCTGGGCTTACGTTTGGTTGGCAGCACGCTGGCATAGCGCTTAGATTTGACGGTGGCTGCATGCATGTAATCCAAGCGGTACGCCCAGAAAGGCAAGGCCTCACCCATATGGCCCAAAATAATTTGCAACTTAGGGAATCGATCAAACACCCCTGAAGTGATCAAGCGCAAAGCATGTAAACCTGTCTCTACACCAAAGCCGTAAATCGCACCATCCAAACCTGCTTCAATGAAGTGCTGAATCATGCTGGCAGGCATGGCATTGGGATGCAAATAGATGGGTGTGTCCATCGCTTCGGCTGCTTCAAAGATAGGCCAGAACTTTTGATCTGACAAATACTCGCCTTGTGTATGTGAGTTGATCACCACCGAATGCATGTTCAATTGATTCACGCCACGCTGAATCTCTTTAGCGGCTGCTGCAGGGTCTTGCGGGGCAACAGCAATCATGCCCACCAAACGATCAGGATGGCGACGCATCGCGTCCGCCAAGATGTCATTGGCCACGGGAGCAAAAGAAACCGCCGTGTCTTTGTCCATGATCTGCACACCCGGCGAGGTCAAGCCGATCACTTGAACATCCACACCCGCTTCGTCCATGTGCTGCAAGCGCAGTGTGTCCAAGTCGGTCAAGCAACGCATGATGTGCGTGGCCCGCTCACTCGGGCTGCTCATGTAAAAGCCCATCAAGTGTTTAAACCCCACATCCACATCGTCTTTGTCCAAGATGCGTTTGTAAATTTCCAACATTTCCGGTGGCGAGAACGCCTCCTCGGTAGCAATGCGTCGATAAGGTCGCGCTGGCAAAGAAGACGAAGGCACACTCATAGATTTCCTTAAATTATTGGCACTCAGGCACTGGCGTTGGCAAAGCCCTCTTTTCATAGAAGGCCTGTAAATTAGCGAGGGCCAATGCTGCCATGGCTTGACGTGTTTCCACTGTCGCACTGGCGATATGCGGCGTCAGCACCACATTGGGCAAACGTCGCAACTCAGGGTCGATGATGGGTTCGTCCCAAAACACATCGAGGGCCGCACCCGCTATCGCCTTGTCCTTGAGCGCTTGCACCAACACAGACTGGTTGACCACCGAGCCACGCGCAATGTTGATGAGGTAACCCTTATTGCCCAGGGCTTGCAATACCGAAGCGCCAATTAAATTGCTGGTGTTGTCCCCGCCAGGCACAGCCACCACCAAATAGTCCACCGCTGCCGCCAGCTCAGTGGCTGTTTTGTAAAAGGCATAAGGCACGTCAGTCTTGGCTTCGCGACCGGTATATGAAATAGGCATGTCAAATGCAGACGCGCGTTTGGCAATGGCGCGACCGATGCGCCCCATGCCGACGATGCCAAGGCGTGAGCCTGACACCTTGTGGGTCAATGCAAACTCATCGTCCACCCAATCACCGTTGCGCACAAATTTGTCTGCTTGTGGAATACGGCGACCAATTGACAACAACAAGCTCATCGCCAAGTCAGCCACATCGTCGGTCAACACCCCGGGCGTATGCGTGACAACGATGCCTCGCTCTTTGGCCGCCACCACATCCACCCCGTCGTAGCCCACACCACAAATGACAATCAGCTTCACATTGGGCAGCATGCTCAGCAGCTTTTTGTCAACCTTGGCGGCGCCCGTCCCCACTAAGGCGGTGACCTTACTCAACGCACCCGGGTCTTTGATATGGGTGTGGTCGTGCACGATGTAATCGGCCTCTTGCAACGCGTTCATCATGAACGGGGGCAAGGGCGACACTTGCATGATTTCTTGTGCCATGACGGAATTCTCCAGCAGTCTGTGATCTGTCCATAACTCTACTCCCTGTTTGTCTATCTGCTGATTGACTAACATCGCAGGCTATGACTGAAGGCTCTCCTCTCCTAGACATCGTCGGCTCTGTCGCCACCCTGACCTTGCGTCGCCCCTCGCTGCGCAACAGCCTGACAGATGACGACCTCAACACCCTGCTGGCCCACTTTGACACCATCAACCACCACACCGCCGTACAAGTGGCAGTGCTGCGCTCGGACACCTCGGGGCAAAAAGAAGCGGTGTTCAGTGCCGGCTACAACGTCGGCGGATTTGACAAGGACCCAATGGCTCCTTTGTTTTTTGAAAAAATCCCAGTGGCTTTAGAGCAACTGCGCCCTGTCACCATCTGCGCATTGAACGGCAGCGTGTATGGCGGCGCGACCGACTTGGTGCTGGCCTGCGACTTCACCGTGGCACAACGGGGATATACATGGCGCATGCCAGCAGCGTCGCTGGGCCTGCATTACTACCCCAGCGGTTTGCGCCGCTATGTCAGTCGCCTTGGCTTGCCAATGAGCAAGCGTGCCTTTTTTCTCGGACAGTCCATGCCTTACGAAGAGCTAGGCAAACACGGTGTTTTTGAAGCTTTGGTAGAGGCCGATGCATTTGAGGGCACCGTACAAAACTTGATAGACATTCTGAACAATATGGCGCCTTTGGCATTGGCTCAAACCAAGAAAAGTTTGAATGAGATCGCGGCAGGTTTGTATAACGAACCCGCACTCAAAGAACGTTCACGTGAATCGGTGCACAGCCAAGACTTTGTCGAAGGCCGTGCCGCATTTGCTGAGCGGCGTGCGCCTAAGTTCACGGGAAATTAAACAGCGATCGTCATAAAAAAATGGGAGCCATATGGCTCCCATTTTGTTTTGGCCTGTAAGCAGGCCAAGGCTGGAATTAAGCCTTCTTGGCGTAAGCCGAGCACCAAGCTTTACCAGACACTTGTTTGCCAGCAAACAAGGGGCAGCCACCAGCTGCATCAGCGGCCTTACCTTGGAACAAAGCACAGTTGCTGCACTGTTGACCAGCAGCGTATTTGGGTTGCTTGGCTTTATCAACTTTGGTGGCGTCGGATTTGTATCCCAAGCCAGTGGCTTGTGGGTCTTTCTCGTCCACCATCGCTGCTTGTACAGCGGTTGTTGCAAAGGCGGCAACGCCAGCAACAGAAATGGTTTGCATCATGAATATGCGACGGTTAGTGGGTTTGCTCATCAATGTCCCCTTGGGAAAGTTTGAAATTGGGCCAGAAGATGCTGGCAGTGGGTATCTTAACGAGAGTTCCCCACGTTCAATTGACAGACATCAATTGACACCACCATTTTGTATGCCTCTGTCTTTGATACGTATTTCAACGAGCGCCAAGGTGTCGACCGTGTCCACATCTAGCACGCAACCCTCGTCGTCGACCTCGACGCAATACGCCTCATGTTGCGCCAGCACCGAACGCGCACCATGGTCCCCCGTCAAATGGGACAAGGCCGCTCGGCAACCAATCCCAAAGCCCACAGGATGGCCCTGCTGCCCTCTGTAGCGAGGCACCACCACCCGATGGTCTGAAAGTGCCATAGCGACCTTCAACAAAGTACTGACCTGAATCAACGGCAGATCCGCGGGCAAGATGAGCCAGCCAACTGCATCAGGCGTCGCCGCCACCCCGCAGGCAATGCTGTCACCCATGCCAGGATTTGGTAAATGTGCCGTATCGGCACGCTCCACCACATGACACGCCAAGCCACTCGTGCGCACAGCAGCCAACACGTGCTCACGCACAGCTTGACCACACAACAGAGATTGGAGTTTGTCTTGTGTCCCGCCAGATGCCTTAAAGCGCTCACCCTTGCCCGCTGCCAACACGATGACAGTAGGGAGCGCTGTCACGCTTTGACGCAAGACGATTCGGTCGCCACTGGCGCTGTCGCAGCTGCGTTTTTGACTTGCACGATCTGGGCAATGATGGACACCGCAATTTCGGCAGGAGTTTGGGCCCCAATGCTCAAGCCCACAGGGCCGTGCAATCGCTCTAAGGATTCAGCACTCAAGCCGAAGTGCTCCATCAAACGCTGCTTGCGGTTGACTTGGTTACGGCGCGAACCCAAGGCCCCCACATAAAACGCGTCTGAGTTCAAGGCCTCCATCAAAGCCATGTCGTCGAGCTTTGAGTCGTGCGTCAACGCCACGATGGCAGTGTGTGCATCAGGCTTGAGTTCAAGCACCACATCATCAGGCATGCCCATGGCACGGGTCACACCGTCAAGACCGAGTGTGGCCGCATATTCCTCACGCGGGTCACACACCAGTACTTCGAAATCCAGCAGCTTGGCCATGTGCGCCACAGCTTGGCTGAGTTGGCCTGCACCAATCAACAACAGGCGCCAGCGTGGGCCAAACAAAGTGGTGAGCGTTGTGCCATCAAACTCCAACGCGTCGGTACGCGCAGCTTCACGCAACTTCACCTCGCCAGTTGAAATTTTCACCGTACGCGCGACCAATTGATGTGAAGACGTGCGTTGCAACACCTCTTCAATCCACGCCACATTTTGGACAGGCTCTTGCACCAAGCGCAAAGTGCCGCCGCAGGGCAAGCCAAAGCGTGCGGCTTCTTCCTTGCTCACGCCATAGGCCACCATGGAAGGATGCGACAGCGCGTCATATTCACCGGCTTTGATGCGGGCAATCAAGTCGTCTTCGACGCACCCCCCCGATACTGAACCGCTGACGACACCATCGTCACGCACGGCAAGCAAAGCACCAGGTGGCCGTGGAGCGCTGCCCCACGTTTCCACCACCGTTACCAGGGTGACGCGCCGCCCAGCTTGACGCCAAGCCAGCACGTCGCTCAACACACGCAGGTCTAAGCTCTCCATGTGAGGCCTTTAAGCAGCCGCTGCTTGCTTGAGCGCTTCAGCCGTAATAGGCAAGCGACGCACGCGTTTGCCAGTCAACTTGGCCACGGCGTTGGCAATGGCGGGTGCCACCATCGCCGTGGCTGGCTCGCCAATACCGCCAGGCTTCTCGGTGCTCTTGACCAACATGATGTCAATCTTGGGCGCCTCGTGCATGCGCACAGGCTGGAAGTTGTGATAGTTGGTCTCTTGCACACGGCCATGGGTCATCGTGATTTGGTGCTTCAACGCGGCACCCATGCCAAAGATGATGCTGGACTGCAACTGTGCTTCTACCGTATCGGGGTTGACCATGTGACCCATGTCTGCAGCCACTGTCACACGATGCACTTGCACCTCGCCGCTGTCGTTCAGACTCACCTCAGCCACTTGGGCCATGTAGGTGTCATAGCCTTCCATCAAGGCAATGCCCAGTGCGTGACCTTTGGCCAGTGGCTTGCCCCAGCCTGCTTTGTCAGCGGCGAGTTTGAGCACATGGGCAAAGCGTGTTTTACCGGCGAGCAAGCTCATGCGGTATTCGTAGGGGTCTTTGCCAGCTGCTTTAGCCAGCTCGTCCATGAAACTTTCATTAGCGAACGCATTCATGTTGTGACTCACAGCGCGCCAGTAGCCCACGCGAATTCCACTGTCATGAATTACCAAGTCGTGTTGGGTATTGGCAATGTTGTAGCCCGCCACAGCGGCTTCGGCCATGAAGGGGTCCATCGTGTCTTTGGGTAAGCCAAAAGCGCGCTGTGTCACCGACTGCGAAGCGACCTTGAAATGCAAAGCCACGGGTTTGCCAGACGCATCCAAACCGGCCTTGAGTTGGTTCACACCCACTGGACGGTAGAAGTCGTGGGTCATGTCGTCTTCACGGGTCCACAGCAATTTGACGGGCTTGTTCACAGCCTTTGAGATTTCTGCCGCTTGCACGATGAAGTCCAGCTCCAAGCGACGGCCAAAGCCACCGCCCAAGAAGGTGGTTTGCAGTGTGACGTCTTCAGGCTTCAAGCCCAAAGCACCAGCCACTGCACCTTGTGCGCCTTGTTGGAACTGGGTAGGGCCAATCAGCAAAGCTTTGTTGCCCTGGACATGGGCCGTGAAGTTCATCGGCTCAAGTGGCGCGTGCGCCTGCATGGGGATCACGTACTCAGCTTCCAACACTTTGGCTGCACCTTTGAATGCAGCCGCCACATCGCCTTGCGGCTTGGTGATTTCTAACACCTTGCCTGTTTTCAAGGCTTGGCGTGTGCCCTCGATCACGCTGGCATCGCTCAAAGCAGCGCCTGCACCTTCGTCCCATTGGATGTTCAACAAGTCGCGCGCTTTTTTAGCTTGCCACCAGCTGTTGGCCACGACAGCCACACCATCGCTGATTTGCACCACGTCAATCACGCCAGCAGACGCTTTGGCTGCTGAGCCGTCAAAGCTCTTGACCTTGCCACCAATCACAGGACATTGCGCCAGCGAGGCGTAGACCATGCCTGGCAACTTCACGTCAATGCCAAACTCAGCCGTACCGTTGACCTTCGCGGGTGTGTCCACGCGCTTGGTGCGCTTACCCACAATTTTGAAATCCTTGGGATCTTTCATCGGTGGCTTTTCGGGCACGGGCATACGTGCCGCAGCTTCAGCCAACTCGCCATAGGTTGACTTCAAGCCCTTCGGGCCATAAACCATGCCCTTGTCGGCACGGATCAAATCACGGTCCACCGCCCAACGTCCTGCGGCCGCAGTAATGAGCATTTCGCGCACTTGCGCGCCAGCTACGCGCAACTTGAGCCAGCCGTCACGCACAGAAGTGGAGCCACCGGTGATTTGTGCGCCCAGCAAAGCGTTGACATACACCGCATCAGGCGGTGCGGCGGCCACTTTAATTTGGCTGATGTCCACATGGAGCTCTTCGGCAATCAACATGGGCATCGAGGTATACACGCCTTGACCCATTTCAGAACGGGCAGACAACAAGGTGATGACGTTGTTGTCTGCAATGTGCACCCACGCATTGGGCGTGTGCACCGTACCTGCGGCCATGGCTTCGCCTTGTGTTCCGGGTAAGTTGAAGCCGAGCATCAAGCCGCCACTCACAGCGACAGAGGTTTTAAGGAATGAACGACGAGAGGTGTTTGTGTGGGTCATGGTGAATCTCCGGCGGTTCAGGCTTTGCGCATCATGGCGGCGGCATCTTTGATGGCGGCACGCACACGGACATACGTGCCACAACGGCACAGGTTGGCACTCATGGCCTGGTCAATTTCGGTATCGCTGGGGTTCTTGTTTTTGGCGAGCAACGCCGCCGCGCTCATCAACTGGCCCGATTGGCAGTAGCCACACTGAGGCACGTCGTGTTTGATCCATGCCACTTGCAATGGGTGGCTGTTGTCTTTGGATAGGCTTTCAACAGTGGCCACTTTTTTGCCCGCTACGCTAGAGAGCGGCGTTTGGCAAGAACGTGTGGGCTGACCATCCACATGCACGGTGCAAGCGCCGCACAAAGCAGCGCCACAGCCAAATTTGGTGCCCGTCAAGCCCAGCTCATCGCGAATGACCCACAACAGCGGGGTATCTGTTTCGGCGTTGGCCTTGGCGGCTTTGCCGTTGATTTGAAAATCGACACTCATCAACGTCTCCTCAATAAAAGTACAGTCGAGTATCAATGAAAAGTATTTACGATGTGTAAAACCCCATTTCGGGTTTTCCCTTTACTTGTCACCTGCGTCACACAGAAACACCATGAGCCATATTTCCGACCTGCGCAAAAGCTACGAACGCGCTGAACTCAACGAGTCGGCCTCTACGGCAGACCCCATGCAACAGTTCGACCTCTGGCTGAAAGAAGCCATCTCTAGTGAAGTACCCGAGCCCAATGCCATGACCGTGGCCACCGTGGGCAGCGACTTGCGCCCCAGCACACGCGTGGTGTTGATCAAAGACTACGACGAACGCGGCATTGTGTGGTTCACCAACTACAACAGCCGCAAAGGCCAGCAACTAGCAGGCAACCCGTTTGCTGCGCTGCAATTCCATTGGGTTGAACTAGAGCGCGTAGTGCGCATCGAAGGCCGTGTAGAAAAAGTGAGCGACGCAGAAAGCGATGCGTACTTCAACAGCCGACCACTTGATTCGCGCATTGGCGCGTGGGCCAGCCCGCAAAGCCAAGTGATTGAGGGGCGCGGTACCTTGGTGGCCAACGCCGCCAAATATGCAGCGCAGTTTTTGTTGCAACCCCCTCGCCCAGCGCACTGGGGTGGCTACCGTTTGGTGCCCGAGCAATGGGAGTTTTGGCAAGGCCGCAAGAGCCGTTTACATGACCGTTTGCGTTATCGCCAAACGACTGAAAGCGCTTGGATACGCGAACGCTTGGCGCCTTAGAAGCTAACCTGCACACCGACTTTCAAGCTACGCCCTGCCAAGGGCGGCGCATTGCTGCCCATGGTTTGCGTCAACACCGAGGTGGATGAATAGGCCAACTTGTTGGTGATGTTGTCCAGCTTCGCAAACAACAGCCAGTGTGTGAGGCCGCTGTGCGTGTGGTAATTCAAGGCCGCATTCCATAAGGTGTTGGCAGCCGTGGTAACGCCAGGACTTGCGCCGTTGTTTGGCACACGGTTTTGCGCAGCGGCATGCATGAAACCCAAACGCGCACCCCAAGCGTTACGCGACCACACAGCATCTGCACCTAAGCGCATAGGTGCAATGCGCGGCAAGGGACTGTTGTGCGTCAAGTCTTGGGCGTGCACCACATCGGCACGCAGCTCAAGATCCATCATTCCGTGCGCAGCGTTGCGTGAAAGCACGGCGTCTTGCCCGCCCACCATGCGGACTTTGGCGGTGGACTCGATGCCGTAGAAACGGGCACGCACACCTTCAAAGTTGTACACAGGCAAGTCTGTCGAAGTGCCTGGATTTCCATTCGCAAATAGATAGCCTCCCGTTGGCTGCTGCGAAATGTAGTTGGCAAAGTACGAGCTAAAAGCGGTCACACCGAATCTATGCCCGCCTTGCTGCCACTCGCCCCCCACATCGAGTTGGGTGGCTTTTTCTAAACCGAGGTTGGCATTGCCCACCTCATATGCAGCCGTGGCCACATGAGGGCCATGGGCGAACAACTCATAGTCCTTGGGCGCGCGCTGGTTGGCGCTGAGGTGGCTGGTGATTTGCCAACCGTTTTGTGATTCACCTTCGCGCAAATTGCGCATCACACCCAAGCCCACACTGATAGGGTTGAACTTTTGGGTCTGCGCTGCATTGCCACCGAAATCTTCACGCAGCGCCACGCTGACCGATTCTGTACGCACACCTGCACTGAGCTGGCCCCAGCTGGTTTTGAGCGCTTGGTAGGTGAACAAAGCAGCGCTTTGCGTGCGGCTTGGACCTACAAACTTTTCGATGCCCTCAGCTTGCAGGTCATTGCTTTCGTGCTGAAAACCCACCGTGCCATCCAACTGCATGCCATTGCTCAAGTGCAGTGCCTGCTGACGTCCTTCGAAACGAAAGTCACGCCCTTGGTTGTCAAAGCGCGTACCGGCCGCAGCGCCTTCGTATTCGGTGTGTGTGTAGTTGGTGTGGCCCATCTGGAACTTGAGGTTTTCAAATGCGCCCACATCGCGTAGCAGGCCTTCCATCACTTGATGGCGGCGCAACATACCGATAGTCACCGTGGGCTCTGCCACCGTGCCATACGTGCTGTGGTACTCGCTGGCCGACAGGCCGAGATAGCCACGGTCAAACAGCAAGGTGCCGCCCACCGCGCCACCTTGGCTATTGCTCGCCGAGTTGCACACACGGCGGCCATTGGGCATGCCATCACAGTTCATCTCTGTAGGCACGCGTAGGTTTTGGGTACTGCGGTCAAACGCATCCACATGCAAGGCCACTTGGTCGTTGCCGGCTTCGACCATCGCGCCGGTGCTGCGTTCGTTGGCTGCGCCGCCGGCACGCACTTCGGCTTTGCCCATCACGCCGCCTTGCGCATCAAACGCGCGTTCACGTGCAATTCGGTTGTCAATCACGTTCACCACACCGCCGACGGCGCCGCCGCTGTACAGCAAAGCCGCTGGGCCGCGCAGAACTTCAATGCGTTCGGTGGTGAGCGGGTCAATCGGCACAGCGTGGTCTGAACTAAAGCCCGACACATCGAGGTTAGCCCCACTGTTTTGCAGGATGCGTACGCGGTCGCCCTCCATGCCGCGAATCACGGGGCGGCCCACATTGGGACCAAAGGAACTGTTGGCAATGCCGGGTAAGTTGTCCAGTGTCTCACCCAAAGTGCTGCCTTGACGCTGCGTCAGTGCCGCCCCCGAGATCTGCTGTGCAGGCGCTAGAAGACTGCGATCGTCAAGTGGACGCGCGGTGATGGTGATTTCACTCATGGGCAGTGCCTCATCGACTTCGGCCGTATGCGCCCAAACCGTCCCCAATGTGCCCAAGCAGACACACGACGCAGCAGCGACCGAGGTCAAACGCCACACATCAGTCATGCTTGACCTTGTTGGCAAAAGTTTGTAGAAACTTTTGCACTTTGGGAGCCACCACAAAGGCGCAATAGCCTTGATTTGGATTGTTCTCGAAATAGTCTTGGTGATAAGCCTCAGCAGCCGAGTAGTTGGTCAAGCTTTTTAGCTCAGTCACAACACGGCCAGACATGGCGGCATTCGCCTCGTCCAACACTTGCTGGGCCACAGCACAGTCAGCTTCATCAATCCAGTAAATACCACTCCGGTATTGCGTGCCCGCATCGTTGCCTTGACGGTTCAAAGTGGTGGGGTCGTGGATGACAAAGAAAATTTCTAACAGCTCGCGCAGGCTGACGACCTGCGGATCGAACACCAAACGCACCACCTCGTTGTGGCCGGTATTGCCCTCACACACTTGCGCGTAAGTGGGGTTGAGCGTGTGGCCGTTGCTGTAGCCTGACTCCACATCCAGCACGCCCTTGACGCGAACAAATACCGCCTCGGTACACCAAAAGCAGCCTCCGCCCAAGGTGATGATTTTGTTGGCGTGGGTGGGCGCAGTGTGTATTGTCATAGTCCTTGATTCTATGATTGCGTGCGCCAAAGCACAGATGCCCGCACCGCGGATCGGCACACTGGAACCTCATGGACACACTGCTTGCTCTTAAACCCGTTCTCACCACGCTGGTCTTGCCCGCGACCAGCGGTTTGCTGGCTGTCTGGGCCTTGTTGGTGATGGCTTGGCATCGCAGCGCACGTGCGCAAGGTCGTTTGCCGATTGCGCTAGCAGGCGTTGTCACGCTGATGCTGTGGCTTCTCAGTTGTCAAGCGGTAGCCATTTGGCTCTCGCTCCACATATTGCCGCAAGTCAGCCCTGTCAACGCGGATCAACTCAAAAGCCAACATGTACAAGCCATCGTGGTGCTGGGCGGTGGGGTTGAAAACGAGGCATTGGAATACAACAGCCCAACCTTGACACCCGATGCCATGTCACGCTTGCTCTATGGCATGCACTTGTCGCGCAGCACACAACTACCTGTGGCCTACACCGGCGGCATTGGTTGGGCGGGACAAAGTCGACAAACCTCCGAAGCAGAGGTGGCAGCACTGGTATTGACTCGTATTGGCGCCCCCACGCTGCGCTGGCAAGAAAACCAATCTCGCGACACGCGCGAAAACGCTTTGCTAACCGCAGCCCTGCTAAAAAACGACGGCGTCACACACATCGCCTTGGTCACCCACGCTTGGCACATGCCGCGCAGCGTGCGCCAGTTTGAAGCAGCCGGGCTGCTAGTCACACCCGCGCCCATGGGTTTCATCCGTAGCGACTTATCACCTTTGCTGCAATGGCTACCCAGTGGCAAAGGACTTCGGGATACGGGTTGGGTCATCCGTGAATGGCTAGGGCTTTTGCTGGCTTAAACACTTCAAAAAAATTAAGCTGGTACATTACTAACCAATCAGTCATTAGCAGATTATGACCACTGAAACCCTAAGCCGACACGCAGATCAGACGCCCAAACGGGAGCGTCGCAAAGAAGCGCGTCCAGGCGAATTGCTGGATGCCGCTTTGGACTTGTTTGTAGAAAAAGGTTTCTCGGCTACCCGAGTGGAAGAAGTGGCCGCTCGCGCTGGCGTGTCCAAAGGCACGTTGTTTTTATATTTCCAAAGCAAAGAAGACTTGTTCAAAGCTGTGGTGCGCGAAAACATTGCCAACAAATTTCCAGCATGGCAAGAAGAGTTCCTCACGTTTACGGGCACGAGCTCAGACATGCTCCGCTACGCCCTTGTGTCGTGGTGGGAGCGCATTGGTAAAACACGCGTTAGCGGCATCACCAAACTGGTGATGAGCGAAGCACAAAATTTTCCTGAGATTGCAGCCTTTTACCAAGAAGAAGTCATCAAGCCGGGCAACGCCATGATTCGCAGCATTTTGGATCGCGGCGTGCAAAGCGGCGAGTTTCGCAACATGGATCTTGAACAAGCCGTTCACATCATCGTTGCCCCCATGATTTTTCTGATGATGTGGAAGCATTCCATGGGCGCCTGCGCAACATCGGCCAAGATCGTGGACCCCGAGCAATTCATTCACATGCAAGTCGATGTGCTGTTGCACGGCATGATCGCAAACAAAAACAAATCCACATGAAAAAAATCGCCCCCCGTTGGATCATCATCGGCGTTGTCGTGCTGGCCCTTTTGGCTGGGGTGTATCGCGCATTAAGCAACAAGCGCGCACAACAAGCCGCTGCCAGCGCCCCAGCCAGCGCCGTCACACAAGTCGAGCTAGCCAGCACCGATGTGATGAAAGCCGAGTTGCGAGATATCACACAAGGTTTGCCAGTGTCAGGCACTGTCAAGGCGGTGAACTATGCCGTCATCAAAGCCCGCGTAGCAGGTGAGCTGAAAGAAGTCATGGCCCGCGAAGGCGACGCAGTCAAAGCGGGCGATGTGCTTGCCCGCATCGACCCGACTGAATACCAACGCCGCTGGCAACAAGCAGCCGAGACAGCGAGTGCCGCGAAATCGCAAATGGAAATCGCAGAGCGCGCATGGGACAGCAACAAAGCTTTGGTGGACCAAGGTTTCATTTCCAAAGCGGCGATGGACAACTCGATAGCCTCTTACCAAGGCGCAGTCGCCAGCCACAAAGCCGCCATCGCAGGTGCCGATGTGGCCCGCAAAGCTTTGGACGATGCCACGTTGCGCGCGCCCTTTGCCGGCATCGTGTCTGGACGTGCCGCCCAGGTGGGTGAACGCGTGGCCATTGACGCAAAAATTATGGAGCTGGTGGACTTGAGTCTGCTTGAAGTGGAAGTGCCTTTGAGTCCCAGCGAATCCATGGATGTCCGCGTGGGTCAAACCGCTTCGCTACAAGTGGAAGACCGCCAAGCAACCGTGGGTGCCAAAGTCAAACGTATCAGCCCCAGCGCCCAAACGGGCAGCCGCAGCGTGCTGATTTATTTGGCGCTCGACAAAGCCGAAGGCCTGCGCCACGGCCTGTTTGCCAAAGGCATTTTGGGTATGGGTAAAAGCCAAATGTTGGCAGTGCCCTTGTCTGCTGTGCGCACCGACCGTGCACAGCCTTATGTGCAAGTGGTCGAGCAAGTGGGCGACCAGTTGCAAGTGGCGCACAAAACCGTCACGCTGGGCGTGCGAGGCATGGACTTGTCACAAGCGGATTCTGAGACCATGGTGGGCCTAACGGGCCTCACAGAAGGCAGCACCGTGCTCAAAAGCAATGTGGGAGCTTTGCGCGAAGGTGTGGTGGTGAAGTACACCTCGACAGCAGCAAGTCTGCCAGCCTCGACATCCAACGCGCCAGCTTCTGCGGCCAGCACAGCGCCTTAAGGCGACAGACCCAGCATGTGGTTCACCAAAGTCAGTTTAAAAAATCCAGTTTTCGCCACCATGGTGATGCTCGCCTTTGTGGTTCTGGGCTTGTTCTCTTACCAACGTCTCAAGATTGACCAGTTTCCCAACATCGACTTTCCGGTGGTGGTGATCACCACCGAATACCCTGGTGCTTCGCCTGAGATTGTGGAGAGCGAAGTCAGCAAGAAGATTGAAGAAGGCGTCAACTCGATTGCGGGCATCAGCGCCCTCACCTCACGCAGCTACGAAGGCATGTCGGTGGTGGTGATTGAGTTTCAACTCTATGTCGATGGCCGCAAGGGCGCTGACGACGTACGCGAAAAAGTGGCGGCACTTCGCCCCACCCTGCGCGACGACGTGAAAGAGCCCAAGGTCTTGCGCTTTGACCCCTCCAGCAAAGCGATTTGGTCGCTGGCCGTGGTGCCTGAAGCACCACAAGGCGGCCAACCACTCTCAGCCGTGGAGATGACTAACTGGGCCGATCAAGTGCTCAAGAAACGCCTGGAAAACGTGCGCGGCGTAGGCTCGGTGTCGTTGGTGGGCGGCACCAAACGCGAAATCAATTTGTACTTGAACCCTCAAGCCATGGAGTCTCTGGGCATCAGCGCCGACCAAGTGGTGAATGCGGTCAAAACAGAAACCCAAGACTTGCCGGTTGGCAGCTTGCGCTCCTTGCAACAAGACCGTGTGATTCAAATTCAAGGGCGCATGTTGCGCCCCGAAGACTTTGGCCAAATCATCGTGGCGCGTAAAAACACCACGCCCATTCGTTTGAACCAAGTGGCCACAGTGAACGACGGCGCCCAAGAGGTAGAAAGCTTGGCGCTCTACAACGGCCAACGTACCTTGCTGATGACAGTGCAAAAGGCACAAGACGAAAACACCATCGACGTGATTGACGGCCTCAACAAAACCGTGGCCGAGATGAAAGCGCAGCTGCCCGCAGGCGTGCGCCTAGAGCAAGTTCAGGACGGCTCACGCCCCATCCGTGTGGGTGTGGCAAACGTTCGTCAAACCCTGATTGAAGGCGCTTTGCTGACGGTGCTGATCGTGTTTTTGTTCTTGAACTCGTGGCGCTCCACCGTCATCACAGGCCTCACGCTGCCCATTGCCATCATCGGCACGTTTTTGTTCATGTACATGTTTGACTTCACCATCAACATGATCACGCTCATGGCCTTGTCGCTGTGTGTGGGCTTGTTGATTGACGACGCCATCGTGGTGCGTGAAAACATTGTGCGCCACGTGCAAATGGGCAAGACGCCCTACCAAGCGGCGATGGACGGCACGCAAGAAATTGGCTTGGCCGTGTTGGCCACCACCCTGTCGATCGTGGCCGTGTTTTTGCCCATTGGTTTTATGGGCGGCATCATCGGCAAGTTCTTCCACGAGTTTGGCATCACCATCGTGGCAGCGGTGCTCATTTCGATGTTCGTCAGCTTCACGCTCGACCCCATGCTGTCGTCCATCTGGCACGACCCCACCATTCACGCGCACGGTGAACATGGCCACTCGAATGCGTTTTACGACCGCACCATCGGACCCATCACCGCGTGGTTTGAAACCACCACAGACAAGCTCATCGCGCTGTACCAGCGCATCTTGAAATGGGCCTTGGCACACCGACCTGCCACCGTCGGCTTGGCCATTGGCATTTTTGTACTGAGCATCTTCATGGTGCCACTGCTGGGCACAGAGTTTGTACCCAAGGCGGACTTCTCGGAAACATCTGTCAACTTCTACACGCCTGTAGGTTCTTCGCTTGAAGTGACCGAAGCCAAAGCGCAACAGGTCGAAGCCATCATCCGAGAGTTCCCAGAGGTGCGCTACACCCTGTCCACCATCAACACGGGTGCCGCGAACGGGAAAATTTACGCCAGCATTTACATTCGCTTGGTCGACCGCAAAGACCGCAAGCGCAATGTGGACCAAATGTCGGCCACCCTGCGCGAGCGCTTGCGCCAAGTGCCGGGCATCACCGTCACACACGCGGGCTTGCTGGATGCGGTAGGTGGCAACAAACAAGTGGAGTTCTCGCTGCAAGGCAGCGACTTGCGAGAGCTTGAACGCCTCACCACAGAGGCGATGGACAAAATTCGCAACATCCCCGGCTTGGTCGATTTGGACTCCAGCGTGAAGCCCAACAAACCCACCATCGATGTGAAGGTGCAACGCGAAGCGGCTAACGACCTCGGCCTCTCGCTGGGTGCGATTGGCAACCAGTTACGTGTTTTGGTAGCAGGCACCACCGTCACCAACTGGCGTGCAGCAGATGACCAAACCTATGACGTGAACGTGCGCTTAGCCCCCAACGCCCGCAACGCCATGCAAGACCTCGAGCGCTTGCCCTTCACACTCGGCACCAATGTCGATGGCAGCCCCCGCGTGGCCCGCTTGAACCAGGTGGCCAAGGTCGAAGAAGGCACAGGCCCCAACCAAATCAACCGCCGCGACCTGATGCGCGAAGTGGCCATCAACGCCAACGTGTACAACCGCTCGGCAGGCGAGGTGTCTGGCGACATCCGCAAAGCCATGGACAGCATCCAAATGCCGCCCGGCTACCGCTACCAGTTCAGTGGGTCCACCAAAAACATGGCCGAGTCGTTTGGCTACGCCATCTCGGCCTTGGTGTTGGCCATCGTGTTCATTTACATGATTCTGGCCAGCCAGTTCAAAAGCTTCTTGCAACCCATGGCCTTGATGACGGCCCTACCCCTCACGCTCATTGGCGTGGTGCTGGCCTTGCTGCTGTTTGGCTCTAGCTTGTCGATGTTCTCAGTCATTGGCGTCATCATGTTGATGGGCTTGGTCACCAAAAACGCGATTTTGCTGGTCGACTTTGCCATTCGCTCACGTGAGCCCCAAGAGCAGCCGGATGGCTCCGTCAAGCCGGGTTTGAGCCGTCACGATGCTCTGCTGCTGGCCGCCGAAGTGCGTTTGCGCCCCATTTTGATGACCACCTTGGCCATGGTGTTTGGCATGGTGCCCTTGGCTTTTGCCTTGTCAGAGGGCTCTGAACAGCGCGCCCCCATGGGCCAAGCCGTGATTGGCGGAGTCATTACATCTTCTCTGCTTACTTTAGTCGTCGTGCCCGTGGTGTACTGCTATTTGGACGATTTGGCCGAATGGATGAAACGCAAATGGGCGTCAGGCTCTGACAGCCCCGCCCGTTAAAATTTTGCCTAGCTTTAACTGAATGCAACTGAACGATTTCGGAGTTTTAAGATGAATACCCAAGAACAAGCCCGCTTCAACATGGTCGAACAACAAATCCGCCCTTGGCAAGTGCTCGACCCCCAAGTGCTGACCGTGTTGTCTCACGTGCAACGTGAACTGTTCGTGCCACAGGCTTACCAAGCTTTGGCCTACACCGATACCGACATTCCTTTAGGCCACGGTGCATCTATGGCCCCTCCCCGTGTGGCCGCACGTTTGATGCATGACCTGAAGCTAACTGGCGTGGAAAAAGTTTTAGAAATCGGCACAGGCAGCGGCTATATGGCCGCCTTGCTCGCAGGCCGCGCCCAACGCGTGGTGAGCTTGGAAATCAACCCCGAGTTGGCCAGCAATGCCCGCAACAACCTGCAACGCGCTGGCATCACCAACGTGGATGTGCGCGTGGCTGACGGCAGCACCGGCGCTTCGGGTGATGCCCCGTTTGACGCCATCGTGCTCGGTGGCTCAGTGGCCGAAGTCCCGCAAGCCCTGCTGCAACAACTCAAAGTCGGTGGCCACCTGTTGGCCATCGTGGGCCACGACCATGTCATGGTTGCAACCCTCTACACACGCACGGCTGACGCTGCATGGAGCAGCAAAGCTTTGTGGGACCACACAGCCCCACGTTTACAAGGCTTTACAGAGCCCACACGCTTCAAGTTCTAAAAGCGCGGCATGATTGACCAAGTACAACCCGCTCAGCTGCAAGACTGGATTGCATCGCAAGCACCCAACGGTTCTGCCGTGGTGCTGGATGTGCGTGAAGCGTGGGAAATCCAAACCGCCTGCGTGACCGCAGAAGGATTTGAGCTGGTGAAAATTCCAATGCACACCATTCCTCCTCGTTTGTCTGAGTTAGATCGAGACCAACCCATTGCAGTGTTGTGTCACCACGGTGGCCGCAGCATGCAAGTGGCGGCGTTTTTGGTGCAACAAGGTTTCAGCCATGTGGCCAACATCGCAGGTGGTATCCACGCTTGGTCGTCGCAAGTAGACGCCGCTGTGCCCACGTATTGATTTTTGAAAGAACTGAATGTCGCTCTCTCGCACTGTGTTTCGCACCCTCCCCCTGAACGCTGCAATGGTTTTGGCTTTTGCATCCAGTGCACAAGCCCAAAGCTTGGTGGAGATGTTTGACGCAGCGCGTGGCTACGATGCCAGTTTTATTTCCGCCAAGGCGCAGTTTGAAGCGAACTTGGCTAAGGCCAATCAAACACTAGGTGGCATCTTGCCGAACATTGCGTTGACGGCGAGTGCGACGCGGACTTACTTTGAAGGTCGCAATGACAACGGTGCGGCTTGGCCTATCTCTCCTAACCCACGCGTCTATGGCACTGGTTCTGGTGCAGTTGTCCTGACACAGGCTTTATATCGTCCAGCCGCATGGGCTGCTTATCGACAAGGCGGGCATTTGTTGCAACAAGCTGCGGCCCAATACGAAGCGGCTGAACAAGATTTGCTGGTACGTGTGACACAAGCTTACTTTGATGTGCTCACCAGCGAAGACAGCTTGGCCTTGGTCAAAGCCCAAAAACAAGCCGTGGGCGAGCAATTGGCTTCAGCCCAGCGCAACTTCGAAGTGGGTACAGCCACCATCACGGGTGTGCGCGATGCACAAGCGCGCTTTGACTTAGCCAACGCACAAGAAATTGCAGGTGAGAACGATTTGCGCATCAAACGCCTCGCCCTTGATTTAGCCGTGGGTTTGAGCAATGCCCAACCTAAACGCTTGGCCAACAACACCAAACTCATCAGCCCGCCCACCGAAGATCTGAATGCGTGGGTCACACTTTCAGAAACAACCAGTCCAACCGTGCGCCAAGCGCAGCTTGGCTTAGACATTGCCTCGCAAGAAGTGAACAAAGCAACAGCAGGTCACAAGCCCACGCTGGATGCGCAAATCTCATACTCTGGCGTGCGTAACGTCGACGGCAGTGCGACCAGCCCATCTGGTTCACACATCTTCAACCCATCCGCCGCTGTGGTGCTGAACGTTCCCCTGTTCGCGGGTTTCAGCACCATGTACCGTGTGAAAGAAACCGTGGCCTTGGAAAACAAAGCCCGATCTGATTATGAAAACGCTCGCCGAGCCACAGCGCAAGCTACACGCACGGCCTACTTTGGTTTGGTGGCTGGTTTGAGCCAAGTCAAAGCGTATGAAGCAGCAGAAGCCTCTAGCCAAAGCGCCTTAGATGCCAACAAGCTCGGTTACTCAGTCGGCGTGAACATCAACATCGATGTGCTGAACTCGCAAAGCCAGCTCTACCAAACCAAACGTGATTTGGCCAAGGCCCGTTACGACGTACTGGTGACCAACTTGAAACTGCGCCAAGCCGCTGGCACCTTGACACCTGCAGACTTGCAGCCCATCAACGACTTGCTCGCGCCTTAATTGGTTTTCAAGTAGGGCACCAGCGCCATCGCGGTGCGTTGTGCCGCGCCACGATGCGCTTGTGAAAACGTCATGCACGCTTGCACATGTGCATTTTCATCTGGGCCAAACCTCACCATTTGCAAAGCAGTCGTCACGGCTTGCGCCATGTCGTCGACGCGCAAAGCTGCACCAGCCTCTTCGGCAAGTTGAGCTGCTTCGGTAAAGTTAAAGGTGTGTGGGCCCATGATGACAGGGCAGCCACACGCGGTGGCCTCAATCAAGTTTTGCCCGCCCAAAGGCGCAAAGCTGCCGCCGAGCAAGGCGGCGTCTGACAGACCGTAATACAAAGCCATTTCACCCAAGGAATCGCCAAACCAAATGGTGTTGTCAGCGTCGTGTGGGGCGCTGTCTGGCCCATCTGTCCATTGACTACGACGCGACACTTTCCAGCCGCGCGCTTCAATCAGGCTTACCACTTCATCAAAGCGCTGCGGATGACGTGGCACGACCAACCATTGCACGGCATTGATATGCTCATGTTTATCTAAGGGAGCATCCTTCAGGGCCTGCAACGTGTCCAGCCACATGGCCTCTTCGCCTTCGCGCGAGCTGGTGAATAGCACTACGGGTCGCTTGAGCGTTTGCTTCCATACCAAAGCCGTTGCCAACTGCGTGGCATCGGGTTTGGCATCGAATTTCAAATTACCCAGCACAGCATCCACCTTGGCACCCAAGGCCTGCAAGCGTTCAGCATCCGCCTGCGTTTGCGCCAACACGACAGATAAGCCTTGATAAGCAGGCCGCGACAGCCACGACAAGCGTTGCGCTTGGTGCATGCTTTTTTCGCTCATGCGCGCATTCACCAGCACCAACGGCATGTGAGCCTTGTTGCATTGCGCCACCCAGTTGGGCCACAGCTCGGTTTCTAAGATGATGCCCACGCGCGGTTTGAACTGCGTCAAAAACCGTTGCACGGCGACCGGCGTGTCCCACGGTTGCCACACTTGCAGATCACCGTCTTGCAACAAGCTCACGCCCTGCGCACGTCCTGTGGCTGTGCCGTGGGTGAGCAAGATGCGAATGCCGGGCTGTGCCACGCGCAAGGCTTGCAGCAATACGGCTGCAGCGCGTGTTTCACCCAAAGACACAGCATGCACCCACACATAGCCGCCCTCAGTGGCGGGCTGTGAGTAATAACCAAAGCGTTCTTCAATGGCCTGCAAATAGCCTGTCTCTTCGCGACCCCGGCGTTGCAACTTGCGGCGCAACAATGGCTGCAAGGCCCACATGACTGCGCTGTAAATGTGAAGCATCACGGCGCTGATTCCTCAGCGCGCAAGCAGGCCTGCCAGGCATCCCACACGGCATCGACACTGGGCGTGGGGCAATCGACCACACTGCGTTGACGCGTCAAACCTTCAGGGCCTGTGCGCCATGCAGTGTCGAAGTTGTAAATCTGAACATGGGGTAAATCGAGTGCCACAGCGATGTGGCTCAAGCCACTGTCCACGCCAATGACCCCGGTGCATTGCGCCATTTCAGTGGTGAGTTGGTCCAGCGACAGGCGGGGCCACACCACGGCTCCTGGCAGCATCTCGGCCATGGCTTCACTGCGCAAACGTTCTGCTTCGTTGCCATGGGGCAATGCAACATCGAAGCCTTGTTGTTTCAAGCGCGTACCAATATCAAACC
>CANFKQ010000004.1 GCA_947447405.1 Comamonadaceae bacterium
AACTACCTGATGCACCATGCCGAGCGCGTGCACAGCCGCAGCCAGCTGCTCGACCGCGTGTGGGGCGATCACGTGTTCATTGAAGAGCGCACGGTCGATGTGCACGTCAAGCGCTTGCGCGAAGCTTTGGGTGATGCGGGTTGCATGGTGGAAACTGTGCGTGGCGTAGGATACAGAATCACCCACCAGATCTAAAACCGTTGTAAGGTCCCCGTGATTAGTCGCTTTCTTTCGTTTTTGTCTCTGTTAGCTTTTGGTGCCGCGATTGGTTTTTCGTGGGCTGTGATGGGGGACAAGCAGCCGCAATCACTGTATCTGTTGACGGGTGCTTTGCTGGCAGGTTTGGCTTGGATGTTGATCGACGGATGGCGCGGTTACCGCGTGCGCTCTTGGTTGCGTCATGGCGATTTGGCCATGGCTCCACAGATGTCCGGTTGGTGGGGGGTCGTTTTAGACCGTGCTCGTAAATTGCTGCGCGACCGTGAGCGCAGCATCGACGCTGGAGAGCAGCGACTTAAAGATTTCTTATCTGCCATTCAGGCTTCGCCCAATGGCGTGGTCATGCTCGATGCCAATGCGCAGATTGAGTGGTGCAACCAAACTGCGGCAACCCATCTCGGCATTCATCCCGAGCGCGATGTCATGCAGCGTGTGGGTAATTTGTTACGCGACCCGTTGTTCACGGCCTATATGGCTGTAGAGCAGCCTGTGGAGCCTGTGGTGATGGCTGGATTCAGACACCGCATGGAGCGACCTGTGCGTATCTCGGTTCAACGCCACCGCTACGGTGAAGGTAAGCAGTTGTTGCTCACCCGTGACGTCACGCTGTTGGAGCAGGCCGAGGCCATGCGCCGTGACTTTGTAGCCAACGTCTCGCATGAAATTCGCACACCTCTAACCGTCATGTCTGGCTTTGTGGAAACGCTTCAAACGCTGAACCTGAATGCCGAGGAGCAAAAACGCTATTTAGGCTTGATGGCGGTTCAAGCCGTGCGCATGCAGGGGTTGGTCGAAGATTTGTTGACCTTGTCGCGTTTGGAAGGTAGCCCGGTACCTAGCTTTGTGAACACCTTGCCTTTGATACGTTTGATGCAAGCGTGCGAGCTAGAGGCCCGTGGTTTGTCGGACACCATTTCGCATGGAGCACAAGCTCAGCATATTAAGTTTGAAATCAATCCCGTGCTGGGTGATGTGCAACTATTGGGCGAGGCCCGTGAGTTGCAAAGCGCAGTGTCAAATTTGGTGAGCAATGCTGTGCGTTATACCCCAGCGGGGGGCAGCATTCATGTGTCTGTGGATCAGGGCGTAGAGGGTAATTTGTTGGTTTCTGTTCGCGACACTGGAGCCGGTATTGCCGCCGAACATTTGCCGCGTTTGACCGAGCGTTTTTACCGTGTCGACCGCAGTCGATCACGCGAATCTGGCGGCACCGGACTTGGTTTGGCCATCGTCAAACATGTGATGCAGCGTCACGGTGGCAGCCTCTCTATCACCAGTGAGGTGGGGCAGGGCTCCTGCTTCAAGTTGAGCTTTCCTGCAAACCGTTGGCGTCTCAACGCTTAAGCAGGCACCACGCGGCAATCGCCGCAAAAGAAGTGATTGGCATTTAAAAATCGGCGAAACGAACCACTTGCGCGTGGCTTGTGTTGGCTGCATTTGATGCAACTCATCATTTCACCCGTTCGACCTGTGCCCTCAAAGGGGGAGCCATTTTTCTTGCGGGCGTAGCGCAAGCCATCGTCTTTGATTTCAGAGGTTTCGTGTTTGTGATAAGTCATGGTTGTGGTTTTCATTATTTTTTAAGTCGGCGTTTTTCGAAATGCTTGAGCAGCACATAGGTGATCAAACCGATGAAAGCCGAGCCCACCAAAAAGCCACCATAGGCCAGCGGCCAAGGTGTGCCCTCGGTCATCATGGAAAACTCGGACATGCCACCAACACCCGCCAAGATGTTGATGGGCATGAACACCACACTGAACACAGTCAGTTGGTTCACGCGTTTGTTTTGGTTGATATTGATGAAACCAATCGTGGCATCCATCAAGAAGTTGATCTTGTCGAATAGAAATGCCGTGTGGCTATTCAAAGAGTCAATGTTGCGCAAAATTTGTTTGGCATCATCGATTTGATCGGGCGTCAGTAAACGCCCTCGCATCAAAAAACTCAAGGCACGTTGGGTGTCCAAAATATTGCTACGTATGCGACCGTTTTGGTTTTCCTCTTCGGCAATGTCTGCCAGAATTCCCGCGGCTTCTTGGTCGGTGATGGCTTCACTCAGCACATGGCGACCGACCACACCTAACTTGGCGTAAATGTTTTCAAGAGAGTCGGCTGATACCTCGACATCGGCGCCATAAAGGTCTAGCAACAGATCAATGCAGTCTGTCACATAGCCAGGTTGTGTGAGCGCACGACGGCGTTGCAAGCGAAAGACGGACAGCTCTTCGTTACGCAAAGAAAACAAAATCCCCCCATGCAAGATGAACGCCACAGGCACGCTCTTGGAGTGACCCTCACGATCGAATAAAAAGTTGGAGTGCAGGTGAATGTCATCGTTTTCTTCTACATGAAAACGCGCGCTGACCTCAAGGTCTGTTGCTTCAATCGGGTCTGGCAATTCAACGCCGAAGTGTGAGCCGACAAAGATGCGTTCAGCTTTGGTCGAGTTGATCAAGTCCACCCAAATGGGTTTGGCACCTTCTAAGTCTTTGCGGCCAGAGATAGGTAAGTTTTTAAGTCGCCCATCGCTTAGCTCGTACACATTAATTTTGCTGTCCTCAAAGCCAGGTTGCCTGTCACCTGCAATGGCGATGCGTCGCTCATCCGACATTTCCCACAGTACATCGTTTTCCCGCGTGCTGGGTAATTTGCTCCACAACTTCTTCGCATCATCCATCGGTAGGGCATCTAGGTAGCTCCCCAGTTCGGTGGAACTTTGCTTGGCAATGAAGTTGAGCAGCTCTGCGTCATGCTGCTTTTGCAGCAACGACTCCACAAAGTCGTGTTTGTGCATTTGCTGACTGTGAACCATCCCGTCTACCAGTTTTTGTTTGTTCAACATTGCGATTAAATTTTTTAGTGACATAGCAAAGCAAAGGCTGTCGACGCGAGAGAAATTAAGCACAAAAAAAGTTTTGTACTTTTTATAAATTTATTAAATTTCTGTGACGGGGTGATGACGGTGTAGGTTTGCCATCAAAATATCTCAACCTAGGGAGTTTCAGATGGAAATGGGCGTAATTTCAGAAGCAATCAAGTTGGCGACAGCACCGGTTTTTTTGCTGACGGGCGTGGGTGGCATCTTGAATGTGCTCGGCAATCGATTGGCACGCGTCATTGATCGCGCTAGGCGTGTGCAGTCTTTGATCGAGGAAGCAAGTCACCATCAGGTGCAAATGTCCGTACGGGTGACTAGCTACTTGAAAGAGCTCGAATCGCTCAAACGTCGCAAGTCCATCATCAATGTCGCGACAGCTTTCTTAGTCTTGTGTGCGGTGTTGATCGCCTTGACTGTGATCGAGCTCTTCTTTTCAGTGAGCATCGAGCCCGGCAAGCTTCACATTTCCAACTGGGTGCCCATCACGTTCATTGGCAGTTTTTTGTCTTTGGTGGGTGCATGTGTTCTGTATTTCGCAGAGATTTTGTTCGCCTCCAGCACCATCAGCTTTGATCCTATTCATCACCCTGTCGAGTGATGCTTTCAAAGATGGTGCGCAAATTTCATTAGCAAAGCGGATAACCAAATGCCCATGCAAAACAGAATGCTCAGTAAAACTGCCGCACTACCTAGGTCTTTGCAGCGTTTGGAGAGGTCGTGCCACTGAGGCCCGACACGATCAATGGCGGACTCAAGGCCCGTGTTTAAGAGTTCGACTGTCAAAACAAAAATGACCGATCCGGAAAGAAGTGAAATTTCAACCCAGTTGTCGCCCACGTAAAACGACAACGGGATCAATACAAAAGCAAGGTAAGACTCTTGTCTAAATGCAGGCTCATGCATGGCCGCTTGCAGGCCTTGCATGGAATAACCCAACGCATGAACGACGCGGTTCAGGCCACGTCTTTGTTTTTGCAGGTTTTCATGAATTTTGTTCATCTTTGCAGACTTTACAAAGCTTGTATGACGCTGGTGTGACTTCAATAAACTTCAGGAACCATCATGTCGTCAGGCACAGGTTGACGCAAGTAGTCGGGGTTGCGTACGCGCGTGGGCAGCTCGACCTCAGGGTGCGCGATCTCGTGGTAATCAAAGTGATCTAACAAATGGTGAATGCAGTTGAGACGTGCGCTTTTCTTGTCCACCGCTTGCACCACCCACCATGGAGCCTCAGGGATGTGTGTGCGCTCAATCATGGTTTCTTTGGCGACGGTGTAGTCTTCCCAGCGGCGGCGGCTTTCTAGGTCCATGGGGCTGAGCTTCCATTGCTTGAGTGGGTCATGGATGCGACCTAAGAAGCGGGCATGTTGTTCGTCATCGGTGATGGAAAACCAATACTTGATCAGCGTGATACCACTGCGAGCCAGCATCTTTTCAAACTCTGGCACGGTGCGAAAAAACTCTTCGTACTCGTCATCATTGCAAAAGCCCATCACACGTTCAACACCTGCGCGGTTGTACCAACTGCGGTCAAACAAGACGATTTCACCTGCGGCTGGCAGATGTGCTACGTAGCGCTGAAAGTACCACTGCGTGCGTTCACGGTCGTTGGGCGCGGGCAGGGCGGCCACACGGCACACGCGTGGGTTCAAGCGTTGGGTGATGCGCTTGATGACACCCCCTTTGCCTGCCGCATCGCGGCCTTCAAACAGGATCACCACTTTTTGTTTGGTGGCTACCACCCAGTCTTGCAGCTTGACCAATTCGCCTTGCAAGCGCAGCAGTTCGCGAAAGTAGGTCACGCGCTCCGTGTTACTGCCTTCTTCGTCGATGGACATTTCTAGCTCCTCATCAAGCGTGTCCAAGATGTCATCACGCAAGCGTTGAATCTGCTCTTCATCCAGTGGGTGTTTGTTGTGCATGGCCATTTCCTTTTTACACATCATGGTCATGCACTGTTGCAGCTTGATGACGGCCTGTCACTGAATATTCACATGACAGATTTACAGTTTTCGCCATCTGTTCACAGCCAACCACTCAGAGGTGTTCTTATTTACTATCGTCGCCTAATTCCATTTTTGACTTTTGCGCTGTTGCTATCAGGGTGTGCTGTTCGACCTTTCATGGTGGATCAAACGGCACAAGCGCTATCTGGACAAAGCATGTCCACTGAAGATGATTTACAACTTGCACGCGAAGCCAGTGCTTTTTATTTGAAGTTCTCTGAGTCGGTGCTCAAAGAAGCGCCTGGTCATTTGAAGTTGGCTGAATCTGTGTCTGCTGGCTTCACGCAATATGCCTATGCGTTTGTGGCGTTTGATGCTGAAAAGATTGATGCCCAAAGCCCAAAAACTGCCTTGCAGATGCGTGAGCGCGCGGGGCGCATGTATGCCCGCGCACATCGCCATGCCATGACTGCGCTTGAACGCAACCAATCGGGATTTTCTGCAGCCCTCAGGCAATCTGACCCCAAGAAACAGCCCCACCTGACCCAAGCCCAAGTTCCTTTGGCCTACTGGGCTGCTGCCTCTTTGGGCGGCTTGATTTCAATGTCCAAAGATGACCCGGATGTGGTGGCCGATTTGCCGCTGTCCATGCGCTTGGCAGAGTTGGCTTGGCAAACAGACCCGACCTTTGGCCAAGGTGCCTTGGCCAGTTTGATGGGCACCTTGGAGGGCGCAAAAGTGGGTGGCTCTCGTCAAAAAGCGCAAGCATATTTCGACCAAGCGATTGCCTTGGCCCAAGGCCAAGAAGCAGGGCCTTATGTAGCCAAGGCAGAAGGCGTGGCGCTCCCAGCAGAAGACCGCGAGCTGTTTGAGAAGTTGTTGACGCGAGCGATTGACATCAGCCAACAGCACCGCAGTTTGCAAAACGAAGTGATGCGCGAACGTGCGCAGTGGTTGCTCTCGTCCATTGATGATCTTTTTTGAAAGCCGTGAATGTTTAAATTATTGAAATCCTGTTTGCAAGTGTGCGTGGCCGTGTGCTTGTTGTGCGCACAAACCGCTGTCTGGTCTGCGCCCGAAAAACAGCTGCGTTTGGGTACCTTGGCCCCTAAAAATTCGCTGTACCACCGCCAACTGATGGAGATTGGGGACGCGTGGCGTACTGCGCAAGGTGGTAATGCCAAATTTGTGGTCTATCCCGACGGCAGCCAAGGTGGTGAGACAGAATTGGCTCGTCGCATGCGGATTGGCCAGTTGCAAGGGGCCCTGCTGTCGGTGGTGGGTTTGCGCGAGATTGAGCCCTCGATTGCAGCTTTGCAATCCATGCCCTTGTTGTTTAAAACATGGGAGGAGGTGGACTATGTGCGCGAAAAAATGCGTCCTGCCATGGAGAAAAAGTTTTTAGACAAAGGCTTCGTGGTGTTGGCTTGGGGCGACGCGGGTTGGGTGCGTTTCTTTTCGAAAGACGCGGCCTTCAGGCCTGAGGACTACCAAAAAATGAAGTTTTTTGCATGGGGCGGCGAAGCCGACCAGCAAGAGATCATGAAGAGCATGGGCTACACGCCCGTGCCTTTAGAGACCAGCGACATCTTGCCTTCGGTGCAAACTGGCATGATCAACGTGGTGCCGTCGACGCCTTACTTTGCCTTGGCCAGTCAGGTCTACACCATGGCTCCTAATATGTTGGAAATCAATTGGGCGCCCATTGTGGGGGCCTTGGTGGTGACCAAAAAATCTTGGGATGACATGACGCCTGAAACGCAGGCGGCTGTACGTGTGGCCAGCGACAAAGCAGGCGCACAAATTCGCACCAAGGCCCGTCAAGAAGTGGAGGAGGCTGTAGATGCCATGAAAAAGCGCGGCTTGGTGGTGAACAAACCCAACGCCGAACAAATGCGTGCGTGGAACGACTTGGCCGAAAAGCTGTACCCACGCATTCGCGGCACCTTGGTACCCGCTGAAACTTTTGATGAAGTGTTCCGTCACCTCAAGGCTTACCGCGCAGGTAAAGCCAAATGATGGGCCGGCTGTTGCGTGGTCTGACACAGGCTGACTCATGGCTGGCTGGATTGGCAATGGTTTTGATGGCCTTGATTCCGCTGGTCGAAATTTTGTCGCGCCCCATGATGGGCAAGGGCATCGATAACGCGCCTGTGGTGGTGCAGCACTTGGGGCTACTCATGGCCATGGCCGGTGCGATTGCCGCTGAGCGCTTTGGTCACCTCACTAGCTTGGGTGTGATGGTGCCGCGCTTTTATGCCGTGGGTCAGCTCGGAGCTGCTGCGGTATGTGGTGTGTTGGCTTGGGCAAGTGGCCAGTTGGTGCTGAGCGAAATGACGGCGGATCAATTTTTGGCCTACGGCATTCCCGTGTGGTGGTTTGAAGCGGCCATGCCGATTGGCTTTGCCTGTTTGGCTTTGAAATTGGGTGCACGTTGCAGCACACAGTGGCACCTGAAGTTGGCAGGGGCTTTTGTCGCGCCTCTGTTGGGTGTGTGGATGGCCTATAGCTTTGATGGCGAAGCGCTGCCGCTGTGGCCCTGGGTGATTGGGTTGGTGTTCTTACTGTCGTTTGGTGCGCCCATCTTTGCAGTCTTGGGTGGCTTGGCATTGGCCTTGTTTTGGCAAGATGGTTTGCCGCTGGCCTCTATTGCGCTGTCGCATTACCAAATCACGGTCAATCCATCGTTACCTGCTTTGCCACTGTTTACTTTTGCTGGATTGATCTTCGCTGGCACAGGTGCTGCGCAGCGATTGGGTGCTGTTTTTGTAGCCTTATTCGGCGGCGGACAGGCTGGCACCGTGATTGCTGCTACCGTGCTGTGTTCTTGCTTCACGGCCTTTACAGGCGGCAGTGGTGTGACGATTCTGGCTTTGGGCGGCTTGCTGTTGCCGCTATTACAAGGCGTGGGCTATCCAGAACGTAAAGGCATCAGTCTCATTACAAGTGCCAGCGCCCTCGGCGTTTTGTTGGCGCCGTCTGTGCCACTCATCATGTACGCCATCATTGCGCGTGTGCCCATCAACACCATGTTTTTGGCGGGCATCTTGCCTGCGGTGGTGATGGTGGTGTGCTTGCTGATCTTTGGTGGCTATTTGCGCCAAGCCGCGGTGCGTTCACAAGCAAGCACCCAAGCTAAATTCAACCTGTCTGCATTGCGTGATGCAGCGTGGATTGCCAAGTGGGAGTTGTTGGCGCCTGTGGTCGCCATTGGTTCGCTGGGCAGTGGCATGGCCACGCCGACTGAGAGCGCAGCGCTGACGGCCATCTACGCGGTGCTTACCCAATCGTGGGCGCATCGTGAGTTAGACCTCAAAAAGCTCGGTGCGTGTTTGTCGCAATGCACCCAAATCATTGGCGGGGTGATGTTGATTTTGGGCATGGCTTTGGGCTTGACCAACTACTTGGTCGATGCCGGAATTCCAGACTTGGCTACCGATTGGGTGCAAAGCGTCACGCAAAACAAGTGGGTTTTTTTGTTGGCACTGAATGTGTTCTTATTTGCCGCTGGTGCGTTGATGGAAATTTATGCAGCCATCGTGGTGTTGGTGCCCTTGTTGTTGCCCTTGGCTACCAGCTATGGCATTGACCCCATCCACTTTGGCATCATCTTTTTGGCCAATATGGAAATGGGATTTTTGTGCCCTCCAGCAGGGATGAATATTTACTTTGCGTCTGCGGTGTTCAAGCAACCCATTCGTACAGTGGCGGCCTCAGTGGCACCTGCCTTGATGGCTATCTTTGTGGGGACTTTGACAATTTCTTGGTTGCCCTTGCTGGCCACAGGTTTGCCTAGTTGGTTTGCCTCGCTTATGCGTTGAGCAACTCCAGTTGGTTGCTGACGCTGCGGTGTGACAAATGCGCCAAGGTTCTGCGCGAGTGCCCTTGTGGCGACAGCATGTCACCCGCGTGAACCTTGGCCTGAATTCCTGTTGCAGACATCACTTGGTGCAGCGATTGCACAAAGCCGATGTCACCAATGAACGCTGCTTTCAAACACAGCGCCCCTGTGGCTGGGTTGGTGTAGCGGATGGCCAAGGGTTGTATTTGGATGTTGTGGTTGATGGCCGCTTCAAACAAGTTGGCATGAAAAAAACTAACTGCATTGCCTTCACTGCTGGTGCCTTCAGGAAAAACGGCTACGCAATAGCCATGGTGGAGAGCGCTAGAGACTTCATCCACCATACGTCGCGCAGAGCTGGGAGAGCCACGGTCGACAAACACCACGCCACAACCTTTGGCAATGCTGCCCACGATGGGCCATGCTTTGACTTCGGTCTTGGCCACAAAAATGCTGGGTTGAATGGATTGAATGATGAGCGCATCCACCCAAGACACATGGTTGGCCACAAACATGAGTGGAACCGAAGACTGTTCAATTGGGTTCAGCGATGTTTCATGAAGCACTTGAATGCCAAGAATTTCAAGTGTGTGTTGTGACCAAGCTTTGATTTCTTCAAGCTTTCTTTCTCGGTTTAAACGAGGGAACTTGATCCACAAAATCCAGAAGGCATTGCCAAAGGCGTGTATGAGTCGTAAATATTTAATCAGCATGATTAGCTGGTAAGCATAGGTGTTGTGTATGACAAATTGGTGAATGTTTGATGCGACTTGTCACGAATATTTCATGCAATCTTCGCGGTTAATTCACATGGCCTGACAAGAATCAATGCCATTGAATTACCAAGGAGCCACCATGAAAGAACTGCCTAACCCCACCATGCCGCTGTCGTTCATCGATGTGCCACGGGGGTCGCTTCATCGAAACGATCAAGACCTTCAAAAAGTTTCTGTCGCTGCCGAAAAAACTGAAACGCGCCCAGCCCTGATTGTTGAATGGGCGAAGCACCAAGACGAAGTTCGTGAGGCGCAGCGCTTACGCTATGACGTGTTTGCCAGCGAGATGGGCGCGCGTTTGAAAGACAGCATTCCTGGTCACGACATCGATTTGTTTGATGACTTTTGCGAACACTTGATCATCCGCGACGATGCGACAGAACAAGTCATCGGTACCTATCGCGTGTTGACGCCAGCACAAGCCAAGCGTATTGGTAGCACATATTCAGACTTGGAGTTTGATCTCACACGTTTGCGTCAATACCGCGAACGCATGGTCGAGCTGGGGCGCAGCTGTGTGCATCCAGACCACCGCCACGGTGGCGTGATCATGGCTTTATGGGGTGCGTTAGCTGAGTTCATGGTGCGCAACAAACTGGACGTGATGATTGGCTGTGCCAGTATTCCCATGTTGCACCAAGGGGTGGTGAGTGGCGAAGTGGCTGCCAGCATTTGGCACCAACTCAAGACAACGCATTTGGCAGGTGTTGAAAACCATGTCACGCCGCGCTTGGCGTTGCCCGTTGAGCAGTGGGAGGTGAACCCTGCGTTTGAACCTCCTGCATTGATCAAAGGTTATTTACGTTTGGGGGCCAAAGTACTGGGCGCACCCGCATGGGATCCTGATTTCAACACAGCTGACTTGCCTATGTTGATGAAGATCAACGACATGCCACCGCGCTATCGCAAACATTTCTTGGGCGCTTGATGCACTACAGAGCCATCTTTATTTCTGACCTGCACTTGGGCACGCCAGGGTGCCAAGCAGAGGCGCTGTTGGACTTTTTAAAGGACAACACCAGCGACTACTTGTACTTGGTGGGTGACATCATTGATGGATGGCAATTACGTCGCCGTTGGTATTGGCCGCAAGCGCACAACGATGTAATTCAAAAACTGTTGCGCAAAGCACGCAAAGGTTGTCGCGTCATTTATGTGCCGGGTAACCACGATGAGTTTGCGCGCCATTTCTTAGATCACCATTTCGGTGGCATTGAAGTGGTGGATGAAGCCGTGCATCAGACCGCGGATGGTCGTAAGTTATGGGTGATTCATGGCGATTACTTCGATGCCGTGGTTCAACAAGCCAAATGGCTGGCTTATGTGGGCGACTACTTGTACGAGTTCACCCTCAAGCTCAACCGTTATTTGAATAACTTACGCGGTCGCATGGGCTTGCCTTATTGGTCCTTGTCTGCCTACCTCAAACACAAGGTGAAAAAGGCGCTGAATTACGTCACTGATTTTGAAAATGCGGTGGCGCACGAAGCTGCCAAGCATGGTTACCAAGGTGTGGTGTGCGGCCACATTCATCGCGCTGAAATTCGCGACGTGAATGGTGTTCTGTATTGCAACGATGGCGACTGGGTAGAAAGTCGTAGCGCTTTGGTTGAAGACGCGCAGGGTCAGCTGTCTTTGTTGTATTGGGAAACAAAACCCATCTTGATCGATAAACCTGAACTGTCCCAAGTTACATGAAAATTGCCCTCATCACAGATGCTTGGCGTCCCCAAATCAATGGTGTGGTCACCACTTTGGTTGAGCTGGTGGATCAGCTCAACGCCAAAGGACATGTGGTGGAGGTGATTCATCCGGACTTATTTAAGACCCGTCCATGTCCTGGCTATGCAGGCATCGACTTGGCGGTGAAGCCTTACCCACAATTAGCGAAGCAATTGGATGCGTTTCAGGCCGATGTGATTCATGTGGCCACTGAAGGCCCCTTGGGATGGGCTGCACGAAAATATTGTTTGAAACACGGTTTGCCGTTCACCACTGCATTTCACACACGATTCCCTGAGGTGTTGAAAGCAGCTTTGCATATTCCGCTGTGGATCGGTTATGCCATCTTTCGACACTTTCACAAACCATCCGCTGGGGTATTGGTTCCCACACAAGGTGTGATGCGTTTGCTGGACGGATGGGGTTTTAAAAATTTGCGCAGCTGGACGCATGGTGTAGACATGCGTTTGTTTGGCTATGCCGACACGGTGGCGCATCACCCAGACTTGGACGATTTGCCACGCCCCATTGCTCTGTATGTGGGGCGCGTGTCATATGAGAAAAATATCGACAGTTTTCTGGCCATGCCATGGCACGGCAGCAAAGTCGTGTGTGGCGTTGGTCCTCTTGAGAAAGAGTTGAAAGACAAGTTCCATCATGTGCGTTGGTTGGGTGTATTGCCTCGCGATGTCTTAGCACGTGTGTATGCGAGCGCCGATGTGTTCACATTTCCCAGCCGCAACGAAACCTTTGGCTTGGTCATGCTCGAAGCCATGGCGTGCGGTACGCCTGTGGCGGCTTATCCCGTGGATGGTCCGCTTGAAGTGCTGCGCCCTGAAGCAGATTACCCGCATCGGCGCAAAGGTGGCGTGCTGCACGAGGACTTGGCTTATGCCAGCCTAGAGGCCTTGAAAGTGCCGCGTTCAGAAGCGCACGCGCAGGCCCTGACGTTCAGTTGGGATGAGTCCACCCGATTGTTTGAGCAGCATGTGGTGCCCATTGATCGAGCGATTCGTTTGGGTGGTGAGATGCGTTTATGAGCCCGTTGTATTTTTTACCCAACAGCCTGAGCGATCCTAGCTTTGAGACGTACTTGCGAGACACCCATCGACTGTTCGACTATCGGGATGTCAAAGATCAATTGCTGCCTCAACTGTTCGATTCGATAGAGGAGTTTTCAAATCAAAGCCATTGCCGATTCACATGCGGCAACCGCTTCGAGGGACAGTTTCCAGAACTTCGCATTCAATGCCCGGTTGGTTTTGTGCCCGATGTGATTCACATTGAATTCCCTCATCGCCATGAATCATTTGTGGTTAGACAAGCTGGGCAAGAGTCCAAGTTGCAAGGGCTTGAAAATTTAGCGATTCATTTGCGCGTCATTGTGTTGATGGGGCTTGCACATTGGCATACCACTTGAGGCGTTTTTAAAACTGCATGCATGACTCTTTGAGTCATTTTTTATCTGTACGTCACTGAAATGACTTTTTTTCTTCTTATTCCTTTCATCATGTTCTGCAACGATGAACGCATTCAGGAGAAAATTTATGCGAATCACCGTCATCGGTTCTGGTTATGTAGGTTTGGTCACAGGTGCCTGTTTGTCCGACCTTGGTTTTAAAGTGCTGTGTCTTGACAAGGACGAAGACAAGGTCAAGATGCTGCAAGCGGGCGAGGTGCCGATTTACGAGCCTGGACTGAAAGAGTTGTTGTCGCGTAACCATGCCGATGGACGCATTCGGTTCACCAGTGATGCGCATGAGGCCATTGACCACGGCGATATTTTGTTCATCGCGGTGGGCACGCCTGCACAAGAAGATGGCTCAGCCGATCTGGGCCATGTGCTGTCGGTTGCCTCGATGGTGGGGCGCAATCTCAAAGACTTTAAGCTCGTTGTGAACAAATCCACTGTGCCTGTGGGTACGGCTGATCGTGTGCGTGCTGCAGTCAAACACGAGCTCACACAGCGTGGCATGTCGGATGAAATGTTTGACGTGGTGTCTAACCCCGAGTTCTTGAAAGAGGGTGCGGCCATTGACGACTTCATGCGTCCGGACCGCATCGTCGTGGGCATTGACGATGGCATTCACCATGAAAAAAGCCAACGCATGATGGGTGATTTGTATGCCAGCTTTAACCGTCACCATTCACGCACCGTGTGGATGGATGTGCGCAGTGCTGAGCTGACCAAATACGCTGCCAACGCCATGTTGGCTACGCGCATTTCGTTCATGAACGAAATTGCCAACTTGGCCGATGCCTTGGGCGCAGATGTGGACCAAATTCGCCGTGGCATTGGTGCGGATAACCGCATTGGCTATAGCTTTTTGTATGCGGGTTGTGGTTATGGCGGCAGCTGCTTTCCCAAGGACACGCAAGCCCTGGTCAGCACTGCTCAGGCACACGGCCAGCACATGAGTGTGGTCAGTGCCACTGAGCAGGTGAACGAGCGCCAAAAGACTTTGTTGGTCGACCGTTTGGTCAAGCGTTTGGGCCATGACTTAAGTGGTCGAAAAATTGCGGTGTGGGGCTTGGCCTTTAAACCGAACACCGATGACATGCGCGAAGCACCCAGCCGTGTGGTCATCAAAAGCTTGTTAGAGCGCGGTGCCCATGTCACAGCGTATGACCCTGTCGCAGGTCACGAGGCCATGGTCGCTTTGAAGCTCGATTGCGCAGGGCAAGAAGCGTTGTTGAAGAACTTCACCTTGGTCGCCCACGACATGGATGCTTTGGAGGGTGTGGATGCACTGATGGTGCTGACCGAGTGGAAGAATTTCCACAACCCTGACTTCCAAGCCATGAAGTTGAGCATGCGCACGCCCTACATTTTGGATGGACGCAATTTGTACAACCCCGATGCCTTGGCTGATTTAGGCATCGCCTATCAGGGGGTGGGTCGTCGCAACGAATTGGTCAATCTGACCGTTGATCCGGTCGCTTTGGAGACTTCAGCACTCAATGCCTAAAGGGTTTTACTTTCTGATTGGTGCCCAGTTCGCTTCTGGACTTGCTGACAATGCGCTGCTGATTTTAGGAATTTACTTTCTCAAAGAGCAGGGCTATCCGGGGTGGTGGGCACCACTCTTGAAGTTTTCGTTGACCTTGGCTTATGTGCTCTTGGCCTCTGTGGTGGGGCCCTTAGCTGATGCATTTTCCAAGAGCCGTTTGATGGCTGGTATGAATGCACTCAAGATCGTGGGCGTGCTGATGTTATGCGTAGGCGCGCAGCCTTTATGTGCCTTTGCCGTCATTGGTTTGGCCGCCTCGGTATATGCCCCTGCGAAGTATGGTTTGGCGACCGAGTCTGTGCCTGCACGTTGGTTGGTGCGAGCCAACGCTTGGATAGAAGTGTCGATGGTGTTGTCGGTTATTTTTGGCATCGCCCTTGGCGGTACGCTCACGGGTCTGTCAGAGGCAAGCGCCTCAGTTGACCTTCTGATTCGTACCCAAACTTTGCCCGCCATGGCCGTGGTGGTGGGGGTGTATCTGGTGGCTGCTGTTTTGAATGTGGGATTGATGCCCATGGGGCAGCGGTCCAACCTCGCGCCTTTCACGTGGCATGCATTGCGTGTATCGACGTTTTGGAAATCGAATCAAAAACTTTGGCGTGATCCATTGGGTGGCGTTTCTCTATATGTCACCACCTTGTATTGGGGTGTGGGCGCTGTGATGCAATTTTCTGTACTGGTGTGGGCTCAAAGTTCATTGGGAATGAGCCTTAAATTGGGTGCGTACTTGCAGGCCTTGGTGGCGCTGGGCGTGATTGCAGGTGCCTACATGGCAGGACGCTCTTTCAAACTGCATTCTGCGAGGCAGGCGTTGCCTTGGGGTTTGTTGCTGGCGGTATTGTTGCCGGTGATGGTGATGGTCACCGATCTGTGGATTGCCGTTCCGCTTTTGTTGTGCGTGGGTGTGGCTGGAGGCATGCTGCTGGTGCCCATGAATGCCTTGCTCCAGCATAGAGGCATGCTAGTTTTGAGCGCTGGCCGCTCGATTGCCGTGCAAGGTTTCAACGAAAACCTTTGCGTGTTGTTGATGCTTGCCTCCTACAGTGCGTTGCTGGCGTTCGGCATGCCGTTGAGTGTGATCATGTTGCTCATGGCCGTTGTATTGTTTGCAGGCATAGCGCCGCTGTGCCTGCTTCTTTGGCGAAAGCTGCGCTGATTAGCTGTGTTCGATGGTGCGCTGGAAGATGGTCTCAACCTGACCTGCAATTTCATCCCAGCCCAAGTGCGCCACGCTGGCACGGGTAAATTCACGCGCTTGACGCAATGTGGTTTGATCGTTTGTGATCTCCAACGCGCGCTGTATGTAGGTGTGAGGCTCGGCACTGTCAATCAACCAGCCGTTTTTTTGATCTGTGACAAAGTCACTGGCCGCTGCGCAATCAAAGGCCAACACGGGGGTGGCACTGGCCAGTGCTTCTAAGGTGACGTTGCCAAAGGTTTCGGTCAAGCTTGGAAACAACAGTAAATCAGCACTTGCATACAGCGTGCTCAGTTGCTCGTGGCTGCACATGCCCATGAAGATGGCATCTGGGCATTTGGCTTCGGTGATGGCGCGCATGGGGCCGTCACCCGCAAAAACCATCTTGACGGAACGACCCGCAGCAATCAGGGCTTGGTAGGTTTGAATGGTGAGCTCTAGATTTTTTTCAGCCGCCAATCGCCCCACAGACAGTAGGACCAAGGTGCCTGACGAAGCGCGCCAATGGGCACGCATGTCTGCGCTTCGCTTGTCAGGGTGAAATAGCTGTGTGTCCACACCGCGTGCGACCACTCTGAGATTTTTGAAGCCCATGGCTTCGAGTTGAAATTTCATCGCTTGCGTGGGCACCATGGTGAAGGCCGTGCGGTTGTGAAACTTGCGCAGGTACGCCACGATGGGTTTGCTCAACCAGCCCACGCCGTAGTGTTGGCAGTAGCTGTGAAAGTTGGTGCGGAAATCTGAAGTGACAGGCAAACGCAGAGTTTGTGCCGCTTGCAAGGCCGACCAACTCAGCGGTCCTTCTGTGGCAATGTGCACCAGGTCGGGTCGTTTGGTACTCCAAGCTTTGATGAGGGCTTTCTTGCTGGGTAAACCCAGCTTGAGCTGTGGGTACCGAGGGATGGGTAGGCCGCGCAACAGCAATTCGGACCAGCCCGTTTGTTCGTGTCCCGCATCATGCTTGTCTTGCCGTGGGCGAATCAGCTGGATGGTGTGGTGTCGCAGGCCTAGATGATGAATCAATTTTGACAGCGTGACTGCAACACCATTGACTTCGGGTGGCCATGTTTCTGTCACAACAGCAATGCGAAGAAAGCGCTGTGCGGGTTCAAAGTTTTCAACGGTAATCGGCGTACTGGGTGATAGTTCCATGGCGCTATGTTCGCCATTGAATTTAACAACTTGATGACATGACACGCATTTGAGGTTTTTATTTCATTCGTGTTGGGGCGCACTTTGTCATGGTTTTTTCACATGACACGCCCATGATTGGCAGGTCTTGAAACACATGAGGAACATCAGCCGTGAAAAACTTTTTAGAAGCCTTGCGTATTCAGCGTTGGGATGATCACCGTTATTACCACCACTGCCGCATCAACCAGTCGTTGCATTTGCTCAGTGCAGTTTGCTTTTTGATCTCGTATGTCTTGTTGTTTGTCAATCCAGCTTGGGCAGCTTTGTTGGCTTGGTTGGTGTCTATGGTCGCTAGGCAGTCGGGGCATTTCTTTTTTGAGCCCTTGGGCTATGACCATGTGAACGAAGCGACGAATGACTTTAAAGAAGAAATCAAAGTGGGTTTCAACCTGCGTCGCAAAGTGGTGTTGCTCAGTCTGTGGGTCTTGTTGCCTTTGGTGATTTACTACTCCCCAGGCATGTTCCACGTGGTGCCAACACATGAAACATGGGTAGAGTTTTCAGAAGCTGTGGGTTATTCGTGGTTGGCCTTAGGGGTAGGTGGTTTGCTGTTTCGCACGATTCATTTGTGCTTCATCAAAGATGTGCAAACTGGCTTGGTGTGGATGACCAAAATTCTCACAGATCCATTCCATGACGTGTACCTGTATCACAAGGCACCATGGCAGTTGTTACGTGGTCAACGTTTTGACGAAGAATTTTTGCATGCCTCTCAGTAAAAATAGTCAATTCAAAACTGAAAGGCGTTCGGATGTTGCAACTGAACGCCTTTTGCTTTATCGAAGCAAAGTTGCTTTACCGAAATAAAGTTTCTTTCAAGATGCTTCGACGGATACGTTTGTTGGTGAGTTCGGGGGAATGCCACCACCAGCCATCATTTTTCATTTGCATGGCGGCCATAACAAAGCGTTGCACCACTGTTTCAAAGTCATCGTCGCTGTAGTTCAGGCTGAAAATCAAACGACCTGTACCAACCCAGCTCAATGCCAAACCATGGATGCGCAAGTAGTACTGCAACATCCAGTGGTAGCGGCTCGGTTGTGTGTAAAACAGAGTCCACACGCTCGACATATTTGCAGCTTGCAGCGGGATGTTGTTGGCTTGCATGACGCTGTTGAAATGCTGTACGCGAACATTCCAGCGTTCATCCAGTCCTTCGTACACGGCTTGAATTTCAGGTGTTTCTATTTGGTCTAAAAAAGCAGACATGGCACCCATCACCACGGGATGCTCTTTGAAGGTACCACGTGCAAAACAAATGTCAGCAGGGCGGTCGGCACGGAAGCGGTGCATCCATTCTTTTTTGCCGCACACCACACCCACGGGGAAGCCACCGCCCAGTGTTTTGCCATAAGTCACCATGTCGGCTTTGACACCGAAATATTCTTGTGCGCCACCGGGTGCCAAACGAAAACCTAAGAAGACTTCATCAAATATCAGCACCACGCCGTTGTCGGTGCATGCTTGACGCAGTTTGTGCAACCATGCGGTGTAAGCCTGTCGGTCATATGCTGCTTTTCGACTGCCGTCCACCAAGGTGGTGTCACCCGGTGCATTGGCGTTGGGGTGCAAGGCTTGCAGTGGATTCACCAGCACGCAGGCAATGTCTTTGCGTGTGCGAATCACGTCTAAGCTGCGTTCACTCATGTCGCTGAGTGTGTAGGTTTCGCGTGGCGGCATGGGGTTGCCAGGGCCTGGTTGCACGTCTTCCCACCAGCCGTGATACGCGCCACAAAAACGCACCAAGTTTTTGCGCTTGGTGTGGTAGCGCGCCAAACGCACGGCTTGCATCACAGCTTCGGTGCCCGACATGTGAAACGACACCTCGTCCATGCCAGATATCTTTTTGAGCCGCTCTGCATTGCTGGCAACGCACGGGTGATAAGCACCCAGTGTGGGGCCTAGCGATTGCATTGTTGCCATACCGTCGGCCATGGTCTTTTTATAAAAATCTGCACCAAACACGTTTACGCCATATGAACCGGTTAGGTCATAAAACGACTGACCGTCCAAATCTGTCACGTACACGCCGGTGGCTGATTGCAAGAAGGAGCCGACCTTTAAATGCTCTTGCACCAAGGGGCTGAACTGAAAAGGTACTCGGTAAGCTGAAATGAATTGCATGTCCGAGATGGTTTCACGGGCCGTCGCTGTGGCTTGAATGCTCAATGGATGGCGCGCTTTGAGAACTTCGGAGATTTTGAAAAATGCTTGGCGCCTAAGGTTTTGTATCTCGAAAGGCGCGTTGTCACATTTAAAGAACATTTGTTCATCAAAATGGTAGCCGGGTAGCAGGCGGGCCAAACGT
Source organism: Comamonadaceae bacterium (assembly GCA_947447405.1). Classification (GTDB taxonomy): domain Bacteria; phylum Pseudomonadota; class Gammaproteobacteria; order Burkholderiales; family Burkholderiaceae_C; genus Limnohabitans. Next base: position 19,094 of record CANFKQ010000004.1, read on the forward strand.
TTGGCCATGCGTGAGTGGCCTGCAAGTGATCGATGCTTGGCGCGTGAGAGTTGTAGTCGTCGATAGATAGACGGGGCTAATGTGGCCATTGCGCTCAATGCGCCCAAACTCATCCAAGTGGTATTCACAGTCGGTTTCCTTGTGTAAGAGGTGATCCTTTGTATTTAAATTAAGTGACAAGACGATGAAGATTCGAAATATATTTCAAACGTGGCTCTTGCAAGAAGACCTTAATTTTTTATTGACCAACCGCATTCCACGTATCACGTTGACGCGCTTCATGGGCTGGTGGAGCCAGCGGCGCAATCCTTGGATCGTCATGGGCTCGATTGCCGTGTGGCGTTGGTTTAGCGATCTAGACTTGACAGAGTCCAAGCAACAAAAATTTACCAGTCTGCATGAATGCTTTACACGTGAGCTGCGACCAGGCTTGCGCCCGATTGACCCTCGCCCTGACGTCATCAGCTCGCCGTGCGACTGTATCTTGGGCGCGTGTGGTGACATCCACGACGGCATGGTGTTTCAAGCCAAGGGCTTTCCGTACACGATAAACAGCCTGTTGAGTTCGCCTGGTTTGATACAGCGTTGGCCCCATTTACTAGAGGGGGGCACATTTGTGACGATGCGCTTGACAAGCAGCATGTATCACCGATTTCATGCGCCATGCGATGCGCATATGAATCATGTGACCTACATCTCGGGTGACACGTGGAACGTTAATCCGATTGCTTTGACGCGTATTAAAGAGTTATTTTGCAAAAATGAGCGCGCCATATTGCAAATGCAAACGACGACAGGCGTGCCATTTTTGATCGTGCCGGTGGCAGCCGTTTTGGTGGCCAGCATGCGTTTTCATGCGGTGGATGTGTTGCTGAACCTACGTTACAAAGGTCCCAACGACATTCCTTGCAATGCTGACTACAGCAAGGGTCAAGAGATGGGCTGGTTTGAACACGGTTCCACCATTTTGATGTTTGTGCCGCGGGGCTATTCGCTGGCCGAGGGCTTAGAAAACGGTAAGCGCATCCAAATGGGACAGGCTTTGCTGAAGCGGTTGTGATCACATCTATCTGTTCGAAGCGTCCGTATGATTGTCACAAATGTCACGCCTTTGTCATGAAAACTTGACACACTTGTGTATCAGTTAGACAGGTAATGCATATGACGACAGGTATTCAAGCCAAAGAACAGCTCGCACACAAGACACACAAGGTCGAATGGCTAGATCGTGATTTGAGCCTGCTGGCATTCAACGCGCGTGTGCTTGACTGGGCCAAACGTCCCGAAGTGCCGTTGCTTGAGCGCTTGCGCTACCTGTGCATCGTGTCGTCTAACTTGGATGAGTTTTTTGAAGTGCGCGCTGCGCTGTACAACAGCGTGGAGCATCCCAAAGCCCCGTTGGATGCAGCAGGTACGCAGGCACAAGATTCGCTCAGCAAAGTAGCGCATGCCTTGGTGGACGAGCAATATGCGCTGTACAACGACGTATTGCTACCTGCATTTGCCAAGGAAGGTGTGCGCATCTTGTCCCATGGTGACCGCACTTTGGCGCAGCATCAATGGGTGAAATCATTTTTTGAACGTGAAGTGCGTCCTTTGTTGTTGCCTGTGGGCTTGGACCCCGCACATCCGTTTCCACAAGTGGCTAACAAGTCGCTCAACTTCATCGTGCGCTTGTCGGGCAAAGACGCATTTGGCCGTGACAACGAAATTGCCATTGTCAAAGTGCCACGGAGTTTGCCGCGTCTCATCCCATTACCAGACAAGCTTTCGGGCAAGCGCCAGTTATATGTGTCTATCTCCAGCGTCATTCGTGCGCATTTGAAAGACCTCTTTCCAGGCCGCGATGTGGGGCAGTTCTCACAGTTTCGTGTGACGCGCCATTCCGATTTGTCGGTCGACGAAGAGGATGTAAAAAACCTGCGTACCGCCTTGCGTCAAGGTCTGGTGCATCGCAACTACGGACAGGCGGTTCGGTTGGAGGTGTCTTCGGGATGCTCTGAATATTTGTCTGAGTTTTTGTTGCATCAGTTTGAGTTGCCGCCTTCGGCCTTGTACCGCGTGCATGGCCCTGTGAACTTGGTGCGCTTGAACCAGCTGATAGATTTGGTGGACAACCCCAAGTGGTTGTTTCCGCGTTACAACGCCAGCTATCCGCAACAGATGGTGACCAACGGGTCTATCTTTGAGCGTTTGCAAAGTGGCGATGTGATGATTCACCAGCCATATGAAAGCTTTGACGGCGTGTTGTCGTTTTTACGCGAGGCCGTTCGCGACCCTGATGTGCTGGCCATCAAGCAAACCATCTACCGTACGGGTGCTGACTCGAGCTTGATGGAGTTGCTGCGCGAAGCGGTGCAGCGTGGTAAAGAAGTGACGGTGGTGGTGGAGCTCAAAGCGCGCTTTGACGAAGAGGCCAATATCAACTGGGCTGAAAAGCTGGAATACATTGGCGCCCAAGTGGTGTACGGTGTGGTGGGTTTGAAGACCCACGCCAAGATGCTGCTGGTCACGCGTCGTGAAAAGCGCAGCATTCGCCGATACGCGCATTTGTCCACGGGTAACTACAACCCTCGCACGGCCAAGCTCTACACCGACCTGAGCCACATCACCTGCGACCCGAAGCTCACGCAAGACGTGGAGAGTGTGTTTAACCTGCTGGCTAACCAAAGCAAGATTCCGCGCTTGAACAAATTGATGATTGCGCCGTTCCAGTTGCAACGCAGTTTGATTGACAAGGTCGAAAAAACTGCACAAGCTGCCGCGCAGGGTGTGGCCAGTCGCATCATTTTGAAGATGAACACGCTCACCGATGAAAAGTTGATGGAAGCGTTGGTGCACGCGGGTCAAATGGGTGTGCAAATTGACTTGATCATTCGCGGTGCCTGCATGTTGCCGGCACTTCGCCCAGGCGTGACGGACAACATCCGTGTGCGCTCCATCATTGGGCGGTTCTTAGAGCACTCACGCGTGTTTTATTTCCGCACGGGCAATGACGAGTCCTTGTATTTGTCCAGCGCTGATTGGATGAATCGCAATATGTTGCGCCGTGTTGAGCTGGCATGGCCTGTGGAAGACGCGGTATTGCGCCAACGTGTGATTGATGAATGTTTGGTGGCGTACTTGCACGACAACTTGGACGCTTGGCGTTTGAATGCCGATGGCCAATACACGCGCGTGCAGCCGGTCAAACCCAAACGCGCATCTACCAAAACAGACCAGACCGCAACACCTGTGCCATTGCATGGTGCCCAAGCCGCACTGATGGCGCTGTATGCCGCCAAGCATTGATGCGGTGAATGAAGGGGTGAAGCATGGACTTGATTTTGTGGCGTCACGCCGAAGCTGAAGTTGCGCCAGAGGGAGGCGACGATTTGTCGCGCTCGCTGACTAAGAAAGGTGAGCGTCAGGCCATGCGGATGGCGGCTTGGTTAGACCGCCATTTGCCAGAAGGCACGCGAGTGCTCGTCAGCCCTTCACGACGGACCCAACAAACCGTAGTCCCTTTGGGCCGTAAATTTAAATTGCGCGATGAATTGGTGCCCGAGACATCGATAGACGATGTGCTGACGCTACTCAAGTGGCACCCTGAAACTGGACCTCAATTGAAGGGGCCTGTGTTGTTGGTGGGGCATCAACCGTATTTGGGTGAGCTGGTCGCCAAGCTGCTGGGCATGCAAGAGCACACATGTGCTGTGCGCAAGGGTGGGGTGTGGTGGTTACGTACCCGCACACGGGACGGTCAACCCCAAACAGTGTTGCTGACCGTCGCCTGTCCAGAACTTACTTCGAGTTCTTGGGACGACCGGTCTTGATGGTTGGCACATTGCTCAAAGCAGCTTTGAACTGAATGTCGCTCATGGCGGCGAGAGCTTTGACGCCAGCGCGCAGCAATTCGCTTTTCTTCACGGCTTGGCCGAGTTTGCCAGCGCGAATTTTCAGGCTGTCGATCACAACGTACTCGTCTTTAGGAATGGTGAAGCTGTCGCGCACCAACTTTGGTTTTTTCACTTTGACTGCCTTGGCTACTTTGACGGGCTTAGCGGCAACTGTTTTAACGGGTGATTTTTTGACCGAAGTTTTGGTCACAGCTTGGGTCAATGGTTTGACGGCAGCTTTTTTCACGACGGCTTTCTTTGCGGCTGGTTTTGCCACAGTCGTTTTCTTGACTGCGGGTTTTTTGGCAGCGGGGCGTTTGCTTGCCGGGGCCTTAGCGGCTCCACGTGTGGTGGTTTTTTTGGCAGTTGCGTTCACTGGATTGTTCCTTTTTATGAAATGAATAAACAGTTTATATCGTTTAAATAAAAACACCAAGTGTCATATATGTCATGGATTTGTCACGAGCTCGAATGACCACGGCGATTTTTGCCAAGAGGTGGTTTCGAGTTTGAGTAAGTGTGTGGACTGTGGGTAGTCGTTCACCCAAGAGGCCGGTGCCGTCAATGTGACACGGTGTTTGTGGTCGTCGCAGCGCAGCACAAGCATGTCATGTGCAGGGTCTTTGCGGGCGTGACACAGAATCAAGCTCAGGCGTAGGGCCAACAGCATTTTGGCGAAGTCGTTGTCTTCTAATTCAACTTCTAGTTTTTTCAATTTGCCACGCTGACCTAACACCAGCAAGCCTAAGAGGTGAAGCTCTGGCACGCTAAAACCCACAAGGTCGGCGTTATCCAAAATGTAGGCACCATGCTTGTGGTAATCACTGTGCGAAATGGCAATGCCGACTTCGTGCAGTTGCGCTGCCCAGTTAAGTTTTCGGCTCAGACGAGCCAGCTGCGTGTCATCTTTGGTGTGGGCGTACAGGGTGTTGAGCCAATGCAGTGCCACGTCGCCGACGCGGCGCGATTGCTGCACATCGACTGCAAATTTCAAGGCCAAACGTTGCACCGACAGGTCGCGCGTGTCGGTGCTGTGGTCTTCACGTTCGACCATTTCAAATAACACGCCATGGCGCAACGCGCCTTGGGCGACGTGCAGGGTGTCGATTTTCAGCAATGACATCAGGGCTCGCAAAATGCTCACGCCTCCGCCAATCACAGCGCGTCGGTCGTCTTTCAAACCTTCCAGCTGCACGCGGCTGGCGTTGCCCGAACGGATGAGACATTTCATCAACCAGTCCAGCCCATTCATGGTGATTTGGTCTGCAGGAAATCCTGCAAAGGCCAAAATTTCAGCCACGGCACCCACGGTGCCAGACGCGCCATAGGCTTTTTTCCATTGGTTGCGAGGGTAGGCGGTGAGCGCTTCCTCCAGCACGGCTTGCGCCGCGATTTCTGCTCGGTAAAAAGTTTGTTCGCTGAACTCCCCCGTGGGGAAATACTTCATGGACCAAGCCACACTGCCTACGCGAAATGAGGCAGTTTCTGTGGCATCTAATTTTTGGCCCAGAACCAATTCGGTCGAACGCCCGCCAATGTCAATGACCAAGCGCGGGTCGTTGTCACTGGGCAGTAGATGCGCGACGCCTTGGTAGATCAAGCGTGCTTCTTCGGTGCCCGCAATGACCTCGATGGGGAACCCCAATATTTCGCAGCCACGCTTGACGAATGCATCTCGGTTTTTGGCTTCACGCAGGGTTTGTGTGGCAACCACACGAACCTGCGATTTTTTGAAACCAGACAAACGTTCAGCAAACCGGGCCAAACATTCCCAGCCGCGTTGCATGGCTTCGGGTGTGAGGTTGCGGTCTGCATCTAGGCCATTGCCTTGGCGAACCGTTTCTTTGAGGTAGGCCACGCGTTGAATTTGCCCGTGGTCGTAGCGACCAATTTCAAGGCGAAAGCTGTTGGAACCCAAATCTATCGCTGCGAGGAGTGTGCCGTGTTTCATGAAAACAATATTACCGTTTATTCATGACAAATATATGTCATATCTTTGTCATGAACTCGGCTTAAAGTTCGCACCACTTAATTCAGTGAGGACGGCATGAATACCTTTGATGAAAACGACCAACGCAACCACCCACGTCCTGATGACAGTGAATTTGGCTTGATGGTGAACACCTTGTTGAGTCGACGTCAATTGCTGGGTGCAGCAGGGGCGGGTATGGGTTTGTTCTTGGGCGGTCAAGGCTTGGTGCAAGCGGCCACCACGGCGAACACTACAGCGTCTAACGTGGGTCCACGCATTGGCTTCACACCCATTGCTGCCAACTCCTTAGACACGGTCACCGTGCCCGCAGGCTACCAATGGCGCGTGCTGGCTTCGTGGGGCGATGCCATTCTTCCCGGCGGCACCACGTTTGATCCCGCCACGCGTGGCACAGCCATCAGTCAAAGTTTCTCGATCGGTGACAACAACGATGGCATGAGCTTTTTCAGTTTGGGTGCAGACCATGCCGTGATTGCGGTCAACAACGAATACGCCAATTACGAATACCTTTTTGTCAGCGGCCGATGCAGCAGCATCGAAGACACCCGCAAAGCCCAAGCCGCCCACGGCGTGAGCGTGTTTGAAGTGCGCCGCATTGGCGGTGTGTGGAAGTTGCAACCGCAAGCGCGTTTGAACCGCCGCATCACGGCCAATACGGAAATGCGTTTGAGTGGTCCCGCCGCTGGCAGCGCTTTGCTCAAAACACAGGCCGATCCAACGGGTACGGTGGTCTTGGGTACGTTCAACAATTGCGCCAACGGTCGTACCCCGTGGGGTACGTACCTCACCTGCGAAGAAAACTTCAATGGCTACTTTGGCAGTGCTGAGAGCTTGCCCGAGAATGCGGCGTTTAAACGCTACGGCATCAGCGCCAAAGGTGCAGGTATCAATTGGCACCCCTTTGATGGTCGATTTGATTTGGCCAAGAACCCCAATGAACCTAACCGTTTTGGCTGGGTGGTTGAAATTGACCCGATGGACCCCACCAGCACGCCCATCAAGCGCACGGCCTTGGGTCGTGTCAAACACGAGAACGCCGAAGTGGTGGTGAACGCCGATGGTCATGTGGTGGTCTACATGGGAGACGATGAAAAAGGCGAACACATTTATAAATTTGTATCGGCTCAAAAGTTCAATGCCAAGAATCTACAAGCCAATCGCGACTTGCTAGACGAGGGCACCTTGTATGTGGCCCGCTTCACCACGGTCGACGGCAAGGCGCAAGGCGAGGGTGAGTGGCTAGAACTGACCCACGGCAAAAACGGTTTGACGGCAGAGGCTGGATTCAAAGACCAAGCCGATGTGCTGGTTCACACACGTTTGGCTGCCACTGTGGTGGGGGCGACCACCATGGATCGTCCTGAGTGGATTGCGGCACACCCCACACAAGCTCAGGTGTATGTGACCCTCACCAACAATACGGATCGGGGAATGAAGCCCAACCAAGCGGTGAACGGTCCTAATCCACGCGCTAAAAACGTGTACGGCCAAATTGTGCGCTGGACGCCCAAGGGCTATGACCACACCTCTAACCAATTCACATGGGACATCTTTGCCTTGGCGGGCAACCCCATCTTGCACAAAGACGCCTATGCAGGCTCAGCCAACATCACACCCGAGAATATGTTCAACAGTCCTGACGGTTTGGCATTTGACCGCGATGGGCGTTTGTGGATTGAGACCGATGGCGACTACAGCAATGCCAACGCTTTTGCAGGCATGGGCAACAACCAAATGTTGTGTGCCAACCCTGTGACGGGCGACATCAAACGCTTCTTGGTCGGACCTGTGGGCTGCGAGATCACGGGCATTGCCTTTACGGCAGATCAGAAAACCATGTTTGTGGGCATTCAGCACCCTGGCGAAAAGCTCACACCTTCACATTTCCCGCACGGCGGTGATGCCGTGCCGCGATCGTCCATCGTGGCTGTGTCACGTCGTGATGGTGGCGTGGTGGGTGCTTAAGGGGCTGAGCGCTTTTTGTTCACCTTTGGCTCAATGTCTCTAGCTCGGTGCAGATTTGCGCCAAGCTGGGGCGCTGAGTTGGCGTTTCTTGCAAGCACTGTTGCGCGAGTCGAGTCAAGGCTTGAAGTTGAGATGTATGTAAGGGTGCCGTCGCCTTGTGTGATGTCGCTGTGTTTTTCTCCGCTTCTGCTGCCGAGTGGAGAGAGGAGGCGTCGCACTGCAAGGCCAGCTCTTCCAGCAAGCAACCCAACGCACGTGCTTCGAGTTTTTCTAAACCTTGCGCAAGTGTTGCATCGTTCACATCAAAAAATGCAGCCGCGCCAAAGTCGCTCAGCAGCGCATCGCCATCAGACGTGTGCAAGATGTTGTGCGCATAGAAGTCACCATGCAAGATGCCGCGTGTGTGCAAGTGTTGCGCCGCAGAGGCCATGCCTTTTGCAATGCGCAGTGTGGCAGGCCAGTTGAAGCGTTTGCCTTTCGCATACACATCGCGTGTGCAACTCTCTAGGTTGGGTGGGCTTGCGAGGTTGCCAAACTCAGGTGGAATCAGCGGCATGACCAAGGCTTGTTTGTCGTCTGGATGCTTGGTCACGCGGGCCATGGCAGACACCAAATGCGGATGTGCGCCTGCGTGCATGCAGGCTGCCATTTCGCAGTCAGGCCAACCATCGCTCGTGACGGCGCCTTTGAACAGCTTGACGGCCACAGTTTGTTCACCTTTGTCCGTGCGGCGTGTGGCTTGATGAATCACACCAGAAGCGCCTTCGCCCAGCTGGTGTTGCAGCTGTAGCTCAGGCCATGCCATGTGCGGCGTGGGCGCGTTGGCCAAGGCTTGAGCTTCAAGCGCTTGTGCAAATGGGTTACCCGCAAACGCCAACCAGGTGAGACGTGGCAGTTGCAGTAGCCACTCGGGAAATTCGGCCAGTTGATTGGCCGAAATGCGCAGTAGCTCTAGGTTTTTGCAATGTGCCAGTTCTGATGGCAAGGCTTTGAGTTGATTGCCTGCCAGCATGAGCTTTTGCATCTGAGTGCATCGCCCAATCTCAGACGGTAAGGCGGTGAGTGCGTTGTCGGTCAAGATGAGCCAACGTAAGCGAGGCGGCAACGCATGGGGTGATACATGCTTGATGCGGTTCGCCTTAAAACCCATCATGCTGAGTTGGTCGCATTGACCCAGCACTTCGGGGAGTTCGGTGAAGCGGTTGTCCGAGCAAAAAATCACGCGCAACTTATGCAAGCGTGGCAGATCGTCGGGTAAGGCCTTCAGTTGATTGCCCGATAAATCTAAGATTTCCAACGAGTCTGCCAACTTGAAAATTTCGCGTGGAAACTCGGTCAAGCCGCAGCGCAGTTGCAGGCGTTGAATGCCTGTCAGTTCGCCGCGTCGCAGTTGTTCAAGGGTGTGCACGTTTTACAAAGGAATGAGTTTTACGGCCAAACCTACCAAAGCGCAAAGGCCAATTACTTCCATCACGCTGCGTTTGAATTTAAACAACAACACCGCTGCAGCCATGGCAATGAGTGCCGAGCGCACATCAAATGCACCATCAAAACTTTCAGGCCACAACAGGTGATAACCAAAGAACAAAGCGAGATTCAAGATCACGCCCACCACTGCGGCGGTAATGGCTGTGAGGGGCGCGGTAAATTTGAGGTTGCGGTGCGTGCTCTCGACCAAGGGGCCACCCGCCAGGATGAAGATGAACGAGGGCAAAAACGTGAACCACGTCACGAGGCAAGCGGCCAATGCACCTGCGGCCAACAAACTCTCAGGGCCGAGCAGCGCTTTCACATAGCCGCCAATGAACGCCACAAACGCCACCACCATGATGAGTGGACCTGGTGTGGTTTCGCCCAAGGCCAAGCCGTCCATCATTTGCGTAGGCGTGACCCAGCCAAATTGGCTGACGGCACCTTGGTACACATACGGCAGCACGGCATATGCGCCACCAAAAGTGAGCAAGGCCGCTTTGGTGAAGAACCAACCCATTTGCGTGAAGCTGTGCTCCCAGCCAAACACCGCACACAGCACACCCATGGGCACAGCCCACAGCACCGCGCCTGCCAATAACACTTGCGCCAAACCTGCAAAGCTGAAATGCGCGTGCGCGGGTGGTGGCGTGTGATCGTCAATCAGTGCAGGGCCAGATGAGGCCTTGGATGCACCATGCCCGCCGCCCGTTTGAAAGGTTTGCGGCGACACGCGGCCACCCACATAGCCCACAGCAGCAGCGACGCCCACGATGAGCGGGAAGGGCACATCGAGTGCAAAGATGGCTACAAACGATGCCGCAGCGATGGCCCACAGCGTATTGTTTTTCAACGCACGAGAACCTATGCGATGTGCCGCTTGCACCACGATGGCCGTGACCGCAGGCTTGATGCCAAAGAAAAGGCCTGCAATCCAGGGCACATCTCCTAATGCGATGTACACCCACGACAGCGCAACGAGGATGAGCAATGACGGCAATACAAACAAGGCGCCCGCCAGCACACCACCCCAACGCTTGTGCATGAGCCAGCCGATGTAAGTCACCAGTTGCTGCGCCTCAGGCCCCGGCAAGACCATGCAGTAGTTGAGTGCGTGTAAGAACCGTCGCTCAGATAACCAACGGCGACGCTCCACCAGCTCTTGATGCAGGATGGCAATTTGCCCAGCAGGCCCACCAAAGCTGATGAAACCAAGCTTGAGCCAAAACCAAAATGCCTCGGCTAAGCTCACGGGGGGCGGGGTAACTTGTGCCGTTACATCATCTGGCGTGGGCGTGTTACGTGAGGCTTGCGTCATAGGTGTTGAGGGAGTGTTCGATGAATAGGGTTACGAGTGTTCAAGGCATGAGTTCAAGCTTTGGGCTTGAACCGCGTGGCTTCTAAAAACTTAGCCAGTCGTACCTCGATGGGCAAAGGTTCACCATGCCATTGTGCCGCCAGCAATTCGCCGCAGAGCAAACCCAGTGTCAACCCGCGCGAGCCCATGGCCGCATTCATGTACAAGCCTTCGGGCGCATGGGGCACGCGGCCCGTCATGGGCAAACGGTCATGCACGCCGCAGCGCACACCGGCCCAGCCGTGCACGCGTGGCGCATCTGTGCCCACCGTCGCAAACATGGGGGCAAGTGCAGCGGCCGTGTCTGGCTCTAAAGCTTGCAAGCGCTCTAAATTTTCAGCATGGTCGGCCTCAAGCAAACGGGCATCGCCGTTGATGCGGTCGTATGTGGCGCCGGTGTACCAGGCGGGTCCGTCGGGCGAAGTGATGTTGTGCACAAAGCTGCCGTTGCCGTTCACAGGTGTGGCGGGCATGGGCGAGCCTGCAGGTACATCGGCCATCAATCCCCATGAGATTTGTCCGCGTAGCGGGTTGATGCGTGGTGCACTCCCGTCTTCAGTCGCTGTGGCGATGAGGGCAACAGAGCCAGGCCCAGCGGCCAAGACCACGCGCGATGATTCGGCTAGGACGGTTCGGTCTTGCAGCACTTGCCACTTGGCATCTACGCGCTTTAGCGCATCCACCTTCGCATTGCCTTGCCAACGAATGTTGGGATGGATGAGCAGCGCACTCACCAATTGCGTAGGCCTGAGCCATGCGCCGCGTGGGTGCCAGTAAGCATCATCAGGGGCCGGCGCTGGAGCTTTGCATGTCCAGTCGCTTGCAGTATGGGCGTGTTCGTTGAGCCAGCTCAGTGGCACGCCGCCGCGTCGTGTTTTGCCGGGCAGTCGGCGTTCTCGCACGCCAGTGCAACCCCAATCCACGCCTTCGGTCAGCAATAGACGCATGGTGTGTTCCATGAGTCGCAAGCCAGCACGCGAGAGGCGCGACACGCCGCTGTCGTCGTGTGAGGTGTGTGGTGCGACCACGCCTACGGGCAAGCCTGTTGCGCCGGCTGCAGGTGCTGAGCCCGCATCCAGCACCGTCACTTGCCAACCGCGTTCAGCCAGTGCGCGTGCGGTGCCTGCGCCTGCAATGCCTGCACCGATGATGGTGACGGTGCGATCGTTCCAAGCGGGCACGTCGACAGGCGTGGCACACGGGCCAGTGGGATGTGCGCGCAGCACGTCGGCAAATTCAGGCCAGTCCTCATGCTCGCCCACACAGAGGGTGAGCGTCAAGCGGGCATCGCCTATCAAAGCAAATCGCAATTGATGCATGCCGGGTAACAAGCCCCAGCATTGCATGGCCAGCTTTTGAGCGAGGGGCAACAGCTGGGGGTGTGAGGCAGCAGTGCTCAGCAGCGCATCCGCTTGCAAAGGCTGCGTCGTGTGCGCTAGCACATGCAAGTGTGTAGGGCGTGCGCTATCGGTTATCCAGTCTTGCCACAGACGTAGAAAAGCCAGCTCATCAAAGCTGGCTTGGGTGTGACACCAGCGGGTGTGGCCGTGCCAAGTTTGCGCGAATGGCGTGAGGGCCACGCCGCTTATGCGCTAGGGGGCACGTAACCTTGCACGGCGTCCGCGCCTTCACCAAAGAAGTGTTTTTCCATTTGACGCTTCAGGTATTCACGGGCTCGCAAGTCGGCCAAGTTCAAACGGTTTTCGTTCACCAACATGGTTTGTTGCTTGATCCAATCGGCCCAAGCTTGCTTGCTGACGCTTTCCCAGATGCGCTTGCCCAGCTCGCCTGGGTACGGTGGCAAGTCGAGGCCCTCTGCTTCGGTGCCGAGTTTGATGCATTGAACGGTGCGTGACATGTGATGTGCTTCTCTGTGATGAAGGTTGAATACTTAAGACAAGACTGTAGCAATGTTTGCTTAGACTTTTTCGGTGTCAGGGCTTAGATGACTTTGAAATGGTGTGTGCCATCGCGGGCCAACTGTTCGACCAAACCAAACTCCCAATCGAGGTAGCCCTGCATGGCTTCCACGGGGTTGTTGGTGCCTTCATAGGGGCGGCGGTAGCGGTCCACGCGATCGACGGCCATTTGGTGGTCGCCAGTTTGCAGCTTGCCCCCAGCGGCCACCCAAGCGGCGTTGCCGCCTTCGAGCCACACCACATCCACACCAGCTTTGACAGCGGCTTGCACATCAGCCAAGGCAAAGCGCGACACGCTGCCGTTTTGGCAAGTCAGCACATAGCGGTAGCCTTTGTGTGCAGCCGTGAGTGATTCTTTGAGCTGCGTGCGCAGCACCCACCACGCGCTGTGGATGTGGCCTTTGATGTATTGGGCGCTGGTGCTGAAGTCGAGTACCACGGTGTGGCTGTTGCGGTCGGCCAGCCAAGCTTTGACTTGTTCGACTTTCACGGACGTGACCTTGCCTTGTGTCTCGGGCAAGCGCAGCGGCGATGTGTCGGTGTGTGTGAAGTCTTCGGCAGTCAGACCTTGGACCACATACACCTCCCAGCCCATTTGGGCCAGCCATGAGGCGGACATGTTGGCGCGTGTGCCATCGGTGTCGCACAGTACGATGCGTGCGCCGCGCACGGCGGCTTGGTGGTCAGTCTCTTGCACCAGTTGGCCACCAGGGGCGCTGCGTGCGCCGGCCACATGGCCTGCTGCGTATTCTTCAGGCGTGCGCACGTCAAAGAAGTAAGTGGTGCGCGTAGGGTCGGCTAGCCATGCGTTGACGTCGTCCATGCGGGTGCGTTTCACGCCAGCGCGCATGGCCACTGCAAATGCACTGGCAGCGGCTTTGGCTCGGGTGGCATCGTCCACCTCGGGGAAATGTTCGCTCGCACCTTTGACCAATTCTTGGCCCGCCAAGGTCCAACCAATCGTGCCATTGCGCAGGGCGCTCACGGGGTTGGGGATGCCTGAGTTGATGAGCGACTGCGTGCCGATGATGCTGCGCGTGCGGCCCGCGCAGTTGACGATGATGCGCGTGGTGGCGTTAGGCGCCAACGCGCGTGCACGCAACACCAACTCAGCCCCAGGCACGCTGATACCACTGGGAATGCTCATGGTTTGGTACTCGTCAAAACGGCGAGCATCCATCACCACCACATTGGCTTTTGACTCAATGAGGGCTTTGACTTCTTGCGCCGAGAGCGACGGGGTGTGGCGTTTGGACTCGACCAACTCACCAAACGATTTGCTAGGCACGTTGACATCACGGAACACTTCGCCGCCTGCGTCTTGCCAACCTTGGAGGCCACCGGCGAGCAAATGCACGTTCGTGTAGCCCATGCGTTTCAAGGTACGGGCAGCGGGGAGGGCGAGGTCGTCGCCATTGAAGGCGGTGCCGTACACCACGATGAAGGTGTCGAGGCGAGGGATGCGTGTCCACGCATCCGCTTCGATGCGGCCCAGTGGCAGGTTGGCTGCAAACAGAGGGTGGCATTGAGCAAACGGGTCTTCTTCTCGGACGTCGAGGATGGCAATTTCCTGGCGTTGCAAGAGCGTTTCGCGAATGCGGGCGTAAGGCACGAGGGGAAACTCAAGCTGCGCTTCAGCCTTCGCATTGCTGTAGCCTGAAATAAATTCTTTTGCCGTGCCGTCTTCATGGAACACATGGCGGCTGACCTTGCCAATGTTGGCGCCGTACACATGGATGCTGATCGAGGCTTGGTCGCTGTGAGCGTTACACACGCGGTGCACATCGCCAATGGTGGGCGATACGGCTTCGACATCGCCTGCTTCAAGGCGGTCTTGTTCGCCGCTGGGCTTCCAATGGCCTTGTGCATTTTTGGCAAAGGGTTGGCAAAGCTCAGCGCCGCGCAGCATGCCGATCATGCCCCAGACGGTGTGGTCGTGGATGGGCGTGGCTTGGCCGGGGCCCCACACAAAACTCACCACCGAAAAACGGTCGTCTGGGTCGGCGTAAAGCAAGAACTGTTGGTAGCGCTCGGGGTTGGGCTGGGCGTATTCGTTAGGTAGCCAATCGTCTTGAGCCACCAGCTCGGCCAGCAGGGGTTTACCGTTCGCCAAAATGGCGGCTTCGTCGGCAGTGCTTTTGAGCAAGGCATCGAGTTGGGTGACGAGGTGTTGAAGGCGGGGCGTGTCTGCGAGCTGGGGTGTACGTAGGGTCATGGCTTGTCTCTGGTTTTTTGGCACTAGGGCCATTCCCAACATTGTTTCACAGCGACAATCGAATTCAGTCCCTTTGGAGATACTTGTGCGCGTAAAAATTTTGAATCACCCCCGTCGTGTTTGGCTTGGTATTGCGTTGACCTGTTTTGGCTTGCTGTCATTCGGTCTGTATCTGCAACACGTGGTTGGCTTGGAGCCGTGTCCCATGTGCATCGTGCAGCGCTACGCCATGGTTTTGATGGGGCTTGTGGCTTTGCTCGGCACTTTTGTATCAAGCCGCCTTCCCACGTTGATGGTGGGCGGTGCTGTGGTGTTGTTGGCCGAAGGCGGTGCTTATGTGGCGGCCCGTCAAAGCTGGCTGCAGTGGAACCCGCCCGAGGCCGTGTCATGTGGTCGTGACTTTTACGGAATGATTGAAACCTTCCCGCTTAAGCAAGCCATCCCGATGATTTTCAAAGGCAGTGGCGACTGTTCAAAAGTCGATTGGACGTTCTTGGGTGGCTCGATTGCCAACTGGTCATTCGTGGCCTTTGTGGTCATCGGTACCTTGGCTCTGGTGACCACGCTGCGCGTACTGCGCCCGCAGTCGATGGCTGTGCAGACAGGCATCGAGGCCTGAAGCCCCGTTTTTTATTACAGCTTCTTCACCAAAACCAAGCTCTTGCGGTCGGTGTTGTATTTGCGTTTGCGTGCCTCGGGTAGCCAGTCGGGGTCGACCTGCACAAAACCGCGTTTCAAGAACCAATGTTTGGTGCGCGTGGTCAGCACAAAAATGCTCTTGAGGCCTTTATTGCGTGCCCGGTGTTCGATGCGTTTGAGCACCTTCTCGCCGTCGCCTTGGCCTTGCGATTGAGGCGACACCGTGAGCGCCGCCATCTCAGCGGTTTGCGCTTCGGGGTAGGGGTAGAGTGCCGCGCAGGCAAAGATGACGCCGTCATGCTCGATGACAGTGTATTGGCCCACATCGCGCTCAATCTCGTTGCGGTCACGCTTGACCAGCGTGCCATCGTTTTCAAACGGTTCAATCAGTTGCAAGATGCCGCCCACATCTTCGTGCGTGGCTTCGCGCAGTTCTTCCAGCTTCTCGTCCACCACCATGGTGCCGATGCCGTCATGCATGTAGACCTCCAGCAGCAACGAGCCATCTACCGCAAACGGCAAGATGTGGCTACGCTCCACGCCTGTCTCGCAGGCTTTCACGCAATGCTGCAAGTAAAACGCGATGTCCGATGGGTTGGTGGTGTGGGGCAGGGTGGCCAGCAGCTTTTTGGCTGCGTCCAAAGGCAGCTCGGTGTCGATGGGGTTGTCTTCGCTGGCAGGTTCTGCGGGGTTGATGCGGATGCCTGGTGTCTCGGTGACAAAAATCAGCTTGTCGGCTTGCAGCGCGGTGGCGACTGAGGTGGCCACTTCTTCCATGGTGAGGTTGAACGCTTCACCCGTAGGTGAAAAACCAAAGGGCGAGAGCAACACCATAGACCCCGCTGCGAGGGTTTGGGTGATGCCCGCCACGTCCACCTTACGCACCAAGCCCGAGTGCTGAAAGTCCACCCCGTCCAAGATGCCCACGGGGCGAGCGGTAATAAAGTTGCCCGAAATCACGCGCACCGTAGCGCCCGCCATGGGCGTGTTGGGAAGGGCTTGGCTGAAGGCAGCTTCAATCTCGTAGCGCAACTGACCCGCGGCTTCTTGCGCGCAGTCCAAGGCTACGCTGTCGGTGATGCGCATGCCGTGTGAATACTGAGGCACATGGCCTTTGGCAGCCAGCTGTTCGTTCACCTGAGGGCGAAAACCGTGCACCAACACAATCCGCACGCCCATGCTTTGGATGAGCGCCAAGTCTTGCGCCAAGTTGGGCAGCTTGCCAGCTTCAATGGCCTCGCCCGCGATACCGACCACAAAGGTCTTGCCGCGATGCATGTGAATGTAAGGCGCGACCGAACGGAACCAAGGCACAAAGGTGAAGTCAAAAACGGCGGACATGTGGGCTGGTTTGTGGCGGGTAAAGGGTTGGGCGTTCTCGGTGCAAGCCGGACGAGGATAATTGCGGATTGTCTATCAAGTTAGTGCCTGTTTTGTCTACGCCCGTTCCCTTCCAGATTGAATTTCCAGAATCGTTGCCCGTCTCGGCCAGACGCGAAGAAATCATGGCCGCCATGCAAGCGCACCAGGTCATCATCGTCTGCGGCGAAACGGGCTCTGGCAAAACCACGCAGCTGCCCAAAATGGCGCTGGCCTTGGGCAGGGGGCAAGGGCGCGAACTGGGCCCCAACTCCAAGCCTGGTCAGCGTAAACAAATCATCGGCCACACCCAACCTCGTCGCATTGCCGCCAGCTCGGTGGCCAAGCGCATTGCCGAAGAACTCAAAACCCCGTTGGGTGATGTGGTGGGTTTTAAGGTGCGCTTTCAGGACCGCCTGAGCAAAGACGCTTGCGTCAAGCTGATGACCGACGGCATCTTGCTGGCCGAAACGCAAAACGACCCGCTGCTCAAAGCCTACGACACCATCATCATCGACGAGGCCCACGAGCGCAGCCTGAACATCGACTTCCTTCTGGGCTACTTGCGCGAAATTTTGCCGCGCAGGCCAGACCTGAAAATCATCGTCACCTCGGCCACGATTGATGCGGACCGCTTTGCGCAGCACTTTGCGTCAATGAGACCGGCGCAGGCACGCCCCAAGGCGAGCTCAGCCCCCTCGGGGGGCAGCGACCCACACGAAGTGGGAGAGCGTGGGGGCATGGTGTTATGTCCTGCGCCGGTGTTGATGGTGTCAGGCCGCACCTTCCCTGTGGAGATGCGCTACCGCCCATTTGAAGAAAAGCGTGACTACGATCTGAACAGCGCCATTGCCGACGGCGTGGACGAGCTGTGGAGCAACCCCTCGCAGCAGGGCGACATCTTGGTGTTCTTGCCGGGCGAACGCGAAATTCGTGAAGCGGCAGACCACTTGCGTGCCCACCTGAGCCACAGCCCCGTCATGCGCAGCGCTGAGGTGCTGCCGTTGTTCGCGCGACTCTCAACCGCTGAGCAAGACCGCGTGTTTGACACACGCGGTGGCCGTCGCATCGTGCTGGCCACCAACGTGGCCGAAACCTCACTCACGGTGCCCGGCATTCGCTATGTGATTGATGCAGGCACGGCACGTGTCAAGCGCTACAGCTGGCGCAGCAAGGTGGAGCAGTTGATGGTCGAGCCCATCAGCCAAGCCGCAGCCAACCAACGCGCAGGCCGTTGCGGCCGTGTGGCCAACGGTATTTGTATTCGCTTGTACGACGAGGTGGATTTCAACGGGCGAACCAAATTTACCGACCCCGAAATTTTGCGTTCATCGTTGGCCGGTGTGATTTTGCGCATGAAGTCGCTGCACCTCGGTAACGTGGAGCA
>CANFKQ010000005.1 GCA_947447405.1 Comamonadaceae bacterium
AGGGCCAAGGTGTAGAGCACGTATTGCACTTCGTAGCGTTTGTGCAGCACCGCGTCTTGCAAGGTGGCGCTGTCGTAACTGGGCAGTTTGTTCGACTTGTAGTCCACCACCCAATAGCGGCCATCGTGTTGCAGGACCAAGTCCATCGAGCCGGTGAGCATGCCTTGCATCACACGCGCTTGCAGTGCGGGGCGTGGCGTGCCTTCAAACACATGGCTTTGAATGAGTTGGTCTAGCGCAGTGGCGCTGACGTGGGCCACTTCGAGGTTGAACTCCATCTCGGGCCACATGTGCTCGGTGCTGAGTTCGCACAGTGTGAGTTGTCCAGCGTTGAGTTCGTGCAACGGCAGCGGCGTTTGCACCACGGCTTGCAGCCAGGGTTCTAGTTGCGCACGAGGTGCGTCGTCGAGTTGCAACCAGCTGGCTTTGCGTTCTAGCAAATTGACCCACGCTTGCTTGGTCCACTCAGGCGCTTGCGTGTTGGCCAGAGGCCAATTGTTTTGCGACAGCCATTCCAATAAATCGTGCAGCAGCGTGCCGTAGCGTGCACCGGCGGGGAAGCTTTGCCATGCGCTGATGCTCTCAGGCTCTGGTGTGGGTGCGGCTGATGCCGCCACTGCAAAGGACTGTGCATCCGAGCTAGCGTCAGTGATGGCATCTGCCACCGCTTCGTCACGTTTGGATTCAGACACCAGCCCACGTGTGATGGCGCTGAAGCTGGCCGTCCACCACAGGCTGTGGTGCGTGCTTGTGGGTGTCAGGGCATCTTTGGGTGCGCTGATGGCAGCGGGGGCTTGGTAGCGAATGCCTTGCAGCTCTGGCAAGTCGGCCACTTGGATGTGATCACACGTGCCCCACAAGGCGTGTAACTGATAGCCTAAATCACCGCGTTCTTTGCGCATCAGCAATTGAGACAACGCACTCAGCTTTAAATCGCTCTTGGTGGTGGCTTTGCTCACATCATTTTTGGTTTCTGCCACGCCCATCCATAAACCACGTTGCGCACGGGTAAGGGCCACGTACAACAAGCGCATGTCTTCTTCCACCGAAGTGGCGGTTGGGTCGCTGTCGTCCTCGCCCTCGTCTTCATGTGCGAAGTTGGTCTTGGCTTTTTTCTCCACGGCAAACGCGCCTGCAAACGGCACAAACACCAGCGGGTATTGCAAGCCCTTGCTCTTGTGATACGTGATGACTTTCACGCACAAAGCATCGGTTTCTAAGCGGGCTTGCTGTGCATCGTTGTCGTGGTGTTGGCTTTGAATTTGTTCGCCCAGGTGGCGCACCAGCGCGTGTTCGCCTTGCAGGCTTTGCTCGGCGTGTTGCAGCAGCTCGCCCAAGTGCAGCAAGTTGCTTAAGGTCCGTTCACCATCGGGTTGGGCCAGTATGCGCTGCGCCACGTGCTGGCTGTGCAGCCATTGGTGCAGCATGGGAAGCACGCCGTGTTGTTGCCACAGGCCGTGCCATTGGTGGAATTGCTCTAGCAGTTGCTCCCACTGAGTCTCATCTTGCGTGATGGCCAGCACTTGATGCAAGTCCAGCGCCCACAAGCGGCTGCCCACGGCCGCACGCACCCAACCTGTTTGGCGGGGCGAAGCCACCGCACGCAATAAGCGCCACAAGTCGGTGGCCTCGGTCGATTGGTACACGCTGGTGTGGTCTGACAAATACACACTCGGGATGTGTCGCGCACGCAGGGCGTGGCGCATCGCATCGGCTTGCTTTTGGCTGCGCACCAGCACGGCCATCTCGCCGGGGGTGGCTGCGCCTTTGTTGAGTAGGTCTGCCATTTGGTCGGCAAACACTTGTGCGGTGTGGTGCAAGTAGCTGGTGCTGCTGACGACATCCGCGTCACCTTGTGCGTGCATTTGCCAGACGGTGAAGGGCGGGCATTCTTCGCCGTTCACCACCAGCGCAGGCTCTTTGCCTTGAGCCGACACCTCCACAAACTCAATCTCACCTTGGTTGGATGCAAACGGTTGCGCGGTTTGCATGAACACGTGGTTCACCGCTTGGACCAAGCCCACGCTTGAGCGGTGGTTGCCGGTGAGGGTGTGCAGCGCGTCTGGGTTCGTGGCTTGCGCATCGTTGCGCGCCTGCAAGTAAGTGCCTAGGTCTGCACCACGGAAGCTGTAGATGGCTTGCTTGGGGTCGCCAATCATCACCAGTACGTTGGTTTCGTTGCATGCGTCTGGCGCATAGATGCGGTTGAGCGTGCCGTACTGCCAAGGATCGGTGTCTTGAAACTCGTCCACCAACGCCGCCGGGTATTGCTGGCGAATGGCTGTGGCCAATCGGCCATCGTCCGCCATCACCGCGTGATGCAGGTTTTGCAACAGGTCTGAGAAGTCAAACGCGGCGCGTTGGGTTTTGGCAGCCTTGTAGGCTTCGTTCACTGCGTGTGCAGCGTGCAGCGCAATGTCTTTGTCGGTGCTTGGCTTGGCGTCAAACAATGCAACATAGGTTTGCATCGCCGCGAAGAAAGCAAAGCCCTCGGCCTCGGCCCAGCCTTTGTCTTGCAGGGCTTGGGTGGTGAAGCGCTCGAGCACTTTGAATTCTTCTTTGCTGACTTGAGCCTTTGCACTTTGCGTGGCCCATGCTTGCAGTGCTCTGAGCCAGTTGGCAAAGTAGTCGGCACGCAAGCCTTTGATTTTTTTCTGTGCACCTGCTTCTTGCAGGGCTTGCAGGGTCGTCTCACTCCAGGCCTCATGCGCAGCAAGTGCTGCAGCTTCGACCTGCGCTTGCCACGCCATGTGGGTGTCAATGGCTTGGGTGGGATTGATGTCGGGTGCGATCACTTCGCGCGGTTTTCGTTCTTGTTCCTTCCACATCTCGCTCAAGGTTTTCAGCAGCTTGGCTGGGTCTTGGCCGATGAGGGGTGTGATGTGTTGTAGCGTGTCACCGCTGAGTGGGTAAAACCATTCGCGCCAATAGTCTTGCACCAGCGTGAGCTTGAGTTGGTCGGCGTTTTCTAAGCGCGTTTGTTCAAACAGGTTGTGGCTTTCCAGCGCGTGCTGCGTGAGCATGCGGCGCGACCAACCGTGAATGGTGTAAATGGCCGCATCGTCCATCCACTCGGCGGCGCAGTTGAGCTGCAAGGCGCAGCGTGGCCACAGCGCTGCGTCAAAACTGTCGCGCAGTGTTTCTAAAAACGCATCCACCTTCAACGAGGTAGGAAACTCGCGGCCTTGCGCACTCAAGTCAAAGTACGTAGCAGCTTGACTTAGCCGTGTGCGAATACGCTCGCGCAATTCAGCCGTAGCGGCGTCGGTGAAGGTCATCACCAAAATTTGCGGGGGTAGCAAAGCCTCGGTGCGTTCGTGGCCCAGCACCAGACGCAGGTACAGCGCAGCGAGTGTCCAAGTTTTGCCCGTACCTGCACTGGCCTCGATCACTTGGCGGCCTTGCAGCGGCAGGGTATGTGCGTTGAGGGCTTTCATGCGTCAGCCTCCTCGGCGTGGTCGGCGCTGTCGGCATTCAGGTGAATCACCTTGGCGGCTTTGAACATGGGTTCGTACAAGCGGGTGGCCCAATGGTTCAGGTCTGCTTCCACATCTTCAAAGCTGGTGAACACACGTTGCAAGGCTGGCGAGCCTGTGTATTCGCCGCTCTTGCCGAAGCCGCCTTCAAACGCAGCTTGCGCTTTGCCCATGGCATCTTTGCTACCGCCGTGCACGCCCATCAGCAACGCGCAGGCAGTTTTGGCGGCTACGGGCAGTGGCTGCGCCCATGCTTTTAAATACGCATCGCATAGGTCTTGTAAATGTTCTTGCGCTTGTTCCGCTTTGATGGGTTTGAGTTCGATGGCGGCATCAAACCCAATTTGTACGCTGGTGGTGGGCGTGCCACTGGCGCACGCGGCCAAATGGTGCAACCACAGTTGGCTGAGTGTGTCGATGCGTGGGATTTGGTTTTCTTTTTTGCCTTCGGTCACCGCACCTGGGCGCAGGGCCACTTGCAGCCACTGCTGCCCAGCGCCTTGCGATTTGCCGTTGGTGTGCCACATGGTTTGGCCATTGGCCCACTCGGCACTTAAGCGTGTTTGGCCCAGTGGCCAGTGGGCGGATTGCACGCTCAAGTGGTTGGGCCACTTGGGCAACAACACATCGAGTTGCTCGCGCAGTTTTTCGCGGTCGTTCTCAAACAGGTGTTGCTGCGCTTCGCCAAAACCAGCCATGGCCAATTGGCCGCTGAGGCGCAGTTGGTCAATGGCTTGCTTCGCATCTTCGGCCTGCGCAATGCGTTGGTTGAGTTTGTATTTTTCTAAACCGTCGAGCGAGAAAGGCTCGTCTTCCTCGGCGGCTTCTTCGGGCTTGTCTAGTCGCAAGCGCAAACGGTCCACCAAAAACACGTCCACGGGTTGGCGCAACAAGCGCTGCAAATGTTGCAGCGTCAGCTCGGTGGGTGCTGCTTCGCTTGGCGTTGCGTCGTTTGACGCAGTTGCAGCAGACGAAGCCGAGGGCGACAACAAAGCACGCTGCCAATCATTGGCATAGGTTTGGAGTGTGGAGTCTTGCGTGAAGTACTTGGGCGAGAACGCTTGCAGCGGTTGCAGTGGCGCATCACACGCCATGCCACCATCACGCGTCCACACCGCATTGAGGTAGTCCATCAGCTGCGCCACCAACACCGAAGGCGGCTTCACTTCATGGTCTGTTGTGCGCCGTCCTTGCCAGCTGATGTAGAGCCTGTCGCGTGCTGATAGCAACGCCTCTAAAAACAAATAGCGGTCGTCTTCGCGACGCGAGCGGTCGCCGGCGCGCCAGTGAGATTGCGTGCTGCCTGCGTGTGCGGCGTCGCTCATCAAATCAAAGTCGCGTGGGGTTTGGCTGCGTGGGTAGTCGCCATCGTTCATGCCCAGCAAGCACACGCACTTGAAGGGGATGGAGCGCATGGGCATGAGCGTGGCGAACTGCACGCCACCACCAAAGAAGCGGCGTTGCATGGCGGGCTGTTGTAGCTGGGCCATCCAGTGTTCACGCACCACCACCAGTGGCAGTGGGCTGTCGAGGCGGGCCAGTTGACATTCGGCCAGCCATGTTTCTAGCGGTGCCATCACGCGTTCTATCAAGCGCTCATCCGCTTCGTCGCTGGGCTTGAAGAACAAGCTCACCAACTGCTGCAACACCGCCACCCATTCAGTGGGCGTGTGTTCTTGGCGCAGTTTGATCAGCGCAATGTGTGTGTGGCGCAGCCACTGCAACAGGCCATCGACCACGCGTGCATCTAGCCCGCCCACGCCTGCTTGGGGCAGTGTGTCGGCCCACGGTGTGGCGAGGTCGTCGCTTGCGCCTGTGGCGTAGCCCAACAGCAAACGCTCGATGCCAAACAGCCAACTGTTTTGGTTGGCATCGGCCATGTCGGGCGCGATGCCCCAAGGCTTGCGGTGTGTTGCGTCTAGGCCCCAGCGCACGCCGGCGTCGGCCAGCCAAGTGTCGAGCTGGGCCACGTCGTGTTCTTCTAGGTCAAAGCGTTCGCGCACGGCAGCCACTTCAAACAGGCTTTGCCACTCCACGCGCGTCACGCGCAGTTGGGGCAGTTGCAGCAGGGTGTCTAGTGCCTGCACCAGTGGCTCGGTGCGCGGTGTGGTGTCGGCTACGGTGTAGGGCAGGTGGCGTGGGTCGTTGCTGGCGAAGCGCCCAAACACCGCATGGATGTGCGGCGCAAAGTTGGCCATGTCAGGCACCATCACCATGATGTCGCTGGGCTTTAAGGTGGGGTCTGCATCCAGCCACGCCAGCAGGCGGTCGTGCAGCACCTCGACCTCGCGTTGGGCTGAGTGCGTTTGCACAAAGCGCACGCTGCTGTCGTGCGAGGCTACTTCGCTTAATTGGTCTGGCAATTTATCGAGGTTGAGCAGGGACGACTGCAAGTGCTCCAGCATTGTGGGTGCGCGGTCTTCATCGGCGGCGGTGTCTGCGGGGTCCACAAACACATCCACGCGCTTGAATTGGCCTTTGTATTGGTCCACATCGTCAAAGCCATCGAGCAAGTGCAAGTAGTCGCGTCCATGTTTGCCCCATGCGGCCAGCAGGGGGTGCGTGTCGGTGTGCAGGGTGTATTGGTCTGCTTCGGTCAGCGAGCCATCGTCTTGCGGTACGGGCAAACCGGCTTTGTGTGCTTGGCGTTGCTTGGCGAGTTTTGCCAATGGCACACGGCTTTCCACCACATGACCCCAGTAGTGCTGACAGGGGTTTTGCACCAGCATGAGCACTTGGCACACGCGGCCCAAAGCGGCCAGCGCCTGCACGGTTTGCATGGGCAGCGATGTCACGCCAAACACCATGATGCGATGCGGCACACCCGTAGGGCGTTGGCCCTCAGAAAGAGTGGCCATCTTGGCCATGAAGGCCTCGTGCACTTTGGCGCGTGAGCTAAAGCTGTGTTGCAGATCGTCTTTGACTTCGGCATCAGCCGCAAGGTCGTCCAGCAAATCGCGCCACAGCTCGGGCTGCCAGCTTTGTGCGGCGGGCAGGGGTGTGGCCATGCCCGCTTGTGTGCGCAGTTGGTATTGGCTATTAGTCCAGTCTTCTAGCCAATCGGCGCGGTAGTTTTGGTAGCCGTCCAGTACGTCGGCCAGCTGTGCGGCCAGTTGATACGCGCGGCGGTTCATGGGCGACGCGTCAGCATCGGCTTGGCCTAGGTAGTTTTTCAGCGGCGTAAAGCTGGGCTTGGCCAACAACACAGGCAGCAAACGCATGATGCGCCACACCAGTGGCGACTTGTCCAGTGGCATGTGCGCGGGCACGTGGCTGGGGCCCAACACGGCGCGGTAAATTTGCCACAGCTTCGTCGATGGCAGCTCCACCTGCGTGGCTGCGCAAATGCCTAGGTCTTTGGCCAAAGCCAGCTCTAGCCAATGCTTCATGCCGTTGCTTTGCACCAGCAACACCTCGGGCGCGAGTACGGGCAGCGGGTGGTTGCGGATGAACTGCACCGCCAGTTCACGCAGGCCCTCTAGCTGGTTGCTATGAAGCACCATAAAACCGGTGGCGTAGGGGCTAGACATGTGGGGCAGAGCGGGGAAAAATGACTAAATCTATGTGTGAAACAGTGAGCATACTGGAAGGTGAGGCGCAGCCGATGAGCCTGCGGGTCGTTGCATCGCTCAGCGTGTGGTGGCGCTGACCACAAGGCCGCTGACGTTCAT
The DNA here is from genome assembly GCA_947447405.1 of Comamonadaceae bacterium. Taxonomy (GTDB): domain Bacteria; phylum Pseudomonadota; class Gammaproteobacteria; order Burkholderiales; family Burkholderiaceae_C; genus Limnohabitans. The sequence continues at coordinate 7,148 of CANFKQ010000005.1, forward strand.
CAAGTAAGTCAACGACAACGGGCTTAAACCCCTTCAGGTTTGATTTGCGCCCGTGCAATCACAGGCTTCCAACGCGCTTGTTCGAGTTTGATGAACGCTTCAAACTCGGTCCGCGTGTTGCCTACGGCCAGCGCGGTGTCTTGGCTGAGTTTGTCGCTCACCACTTTGCCGCGCGCGGCTGCGATGGCTTCTTTTTCTAGCTTGTCGATGTGGGCTTTGGCCATTTGACTAGGGGCTAGCAGGCCGTACCACTGCGTCATCTCAAAACCTTTGAAGCCTTGCTCGGCCACGGTGGGCACTTCGGGCAACAGGGGCAAGCGTGTACTGCTGCCGGTGGCAATGCAACGCAGCTTGCCTGCTTTGATGAACTGCAACAGCGCCGGTGCGCCCACGGCTGCGGCATCTAAACGGCCCGCCATCAGGTCGGTCAGCATGGGGCCAGTGCCACGGTAGGGCACGTGTAGCACAAAGGTGTCGGTGACCATCTTTAAGTATTCAAATGCCAAGTGGCCTGCGCTGCCGTTGCCTGCCGAGCCGTAGTTGAGTTTGGCGGGGTTGGCTTTGGCGTAGGCCACAAACTCTTTGAGGTTCTTCACGGGCAAGTCGGGGTGCACCACGTAGAGGCTGGGCACCTTCGAGATGAGTGTGATGGGTGTGAAGTCTTTGTTGGGGTCGTAGGGCAGTTTGGGGAAGATGTATTGGTTCACGGCCAGCGTCCCGATGTGGCCCAAGATAAGGGTGTGGTCATCGGTGGCGTGTGCCACGTCTTGCATGGCAATGTTGCCTGCGCCGCCGGGCTTGTTTTCAACAAACACGCTTTGACCTATGGTCTTGCTCATCTCGCCCGCCAAGGCGCGCGCCACAATTTCGCTGCTGCCGCCGGGGGCAAACGGCACGATGAAACGCAAAGGCTTGCTCGGCCATGCCGCTTGAACTTGAGAAAGTGCCGGCGACACACCGAGTGCGCAGGCTGTGGTCGCGGCTAAGAGTTGGCGGCGGGTGAGGGGTGTGTCATGGTGGCTTTGCATGTATTGGTCTCGCTCGATTATTCGGTGGTGATGTGGCGTTCTTTGATCACACGCGTCCAGAGGGTGATCTGTTGCTCTATGAATTTTTTAGCTTGTTCTGGCGAGCCTTTTTGAATGTCACCACCAAGCTGTGCCACACGTGCTTTGACTTCAGGTGATTCCAACGCTTGTTGAAAAGCCGCTGCCAATTTGGCCACCACGGGCTCGGGTGTGTTAGCGGGGGCGAACACCGCATTCCATTCGTAAATCTCTGCGCCTTTCAAACCCGATTCGGCCAATGTGGGTACATCGGGCAGGATGGGTGAACGCTTCGCCGAGGTGACCGCCAATGCTTTGAGCTTGCCTGACTGCACATGTTGCAGCGTTGATGCAAGGTTGCCAAAGAACAAAGGCACTTGTCCACCTATTACGTCATTCAATGCAGGGCCGCCGCCTTTGTAGGGCACGTGCACCATGTCGACCTTGGCCGCTGATTCAAACAGTGCACCCGCCAAGTGCTGAGCCGAGCCGTTGCCTGATGATGCATAGGACACCACATCTTTGTTTTGACGTGCGGCTGCAGTGAGTTCTGCAATGTTCTTTGCAGGGAAGTTGGCGTTGACCAACACCACGTTGGGGAACAAAGCCACTACGCCGATGGGCTTGAAAGCTTTGAGGCTGTCATAGGGGAGCTTGGGATACAGGGCTGGGTTGGCTGAGAACGACGATGCATCCAGCATGATGGTGTAGCCATCGGGTGCAGCTTTGGCGACAGCTGATGCGCCAATTTGACCACTGGCCCCGGGCTTGTTTTCGATGATCACGGCTTGACCCAGTGCCTCGCCCATCTTGGGGGCAATCAACCGTGCCATGGCATCTGCGCCGCCACCAGGTGGATAGGTCACGACCAATGAGATGGGCTTGTTGGGGAAAGCGCCTTGTGCCAAAGCGACAGGTGCAAAGACGCATGTGCTGAGTACAGCCAGTGCCAATGCTTTGCGTGTGAGGCGGGCTTCAGAAGTGTTTGTCATCATGGTGTGTCTCCGGAGTTGTTATTGCAGTTGGGTGGTGTACTTGAATGAGAAGGCATCGCCACGCGTGGTGCGTAGCTCGACGCAGCGACCCGCCATGTCAAAAGCTTGGCGCTCGACCAACACGCAAGGGTGCGCTGGCGCTAGTTTGAGACGTTTGGCCTGCGTGGCGTTGAGTTGCGAGAAGCTCAAGCTGTCATGTGTTTTTTGAATCACCACGCCGCAGCGTTGTTGGTACATGGGGTAGAGCAAGTCGTCCCATGAGTCGCTGTCTGACTCTGCCAACTTGCCAAACAGTGGCAAGGGCACGACGATGGTTTCTAGTAAGCAAGGGTCGTTACCTAGACTGCGCAGCCTTTCGAGCTGCAGCACTTGTGCGCCTTTGACCATGGTGAAGGCGTTGACTTCTTGCGTGCTGGCACTCCGCATGCGGCTAGACAAAATGCGTGATTCGGGGGCTTCGCTCTGTCCATCATCTACCCCACGAAAGCGAAAGAACCGCATCATGGATGCACCATCGACGCCTTTGGTGACAAACGTACCCCTGCCATGGCGGCGTTGCAGCACACCGTCTTCGACCAACAAAGCCAGTGCTTGACGAATGGTGCCCAGTGCCACGCCGTAGCTTTGTGCCAGTGCTGATTCGGCTGGAATGACTTCGCCCGGCGCCCATTCACCTTGCAAGATGCGGTCGCGCATGGCCAAGGCCAATTTGCCGTAACGGCTTTGCCCAGGGGTGTGTGTGAGAAGTTGTGCCGTCATGATTTAAACTAGACATCTAGAGGACTAGAATGTACACCATGAATTTAACACCGTCAAAACAATGGGTCGATACCCACTTTCATGTGTTCAACGCTGGCATGGCTGTCGAGGGTGCGCGCTATGTGCCGCAATACACCGCAGCCTTGCAAGAATGGATGGCGCTGGCACAAGGTGTGGGCGTCTCGCGTGGGGTGTGGGTGCAGCCTAGTTTTTTAGGGACAGACAACAGCTTGATGTTGCGTGCCTTAGACGAACACCCAGATGTATTGCGTGGTGTGGCGGTGGTGGCAACTGACGTTCATCCAGATGAGTTGAAGGCGATGGATGAACGCGGTGTACGTGGCATTCGTTTGAACCTCGTGGGCATTGACCACGAGATACCTGAGTGGACGCGCGCCGAGCGCGTGTGGCAGAGCATGCACGACTTGGGCTGGCACTTGGAGGTGCATACAGACCCAGGTGGTTTACCCAAGGTATTGGCGCAGTTGCCAACAGATATGCCTTTGGTGGTTGATCACATGGCCAAGCCCAGCGAGGTCAAAGCGAGGGATGTCACGGTGCAAGCTTTGTCGCATCGCGCGCACCGAGTGCCAACACATGTCAAGCTCAGTGGTGCGTATCGTTTGGGCGGAGTGAGCGCCGCAAGTTTGGCGGATCTCTGGCTACATGAGCTGGGTCCACAGGCATTGTTGTGGGGTAGTGATTGGCCTTGCACCAACCATGAGCACCTGGCGAACTATGAAGCGTTATTGGCGTCAGTTCAAACGTGGATTGGCGCGCAGCATCTTGATACTGTGCTGAATCACAACCCCGAAAGGTTATTTGGATTTTGATGTAGCGCCTGTTCGCTGACAAAATCACAGACTTGATTCAAATTTGAAAGACATGAGATGCGCGTAAACCGAATGCCAGCCATGTACCTGCCCCACGGTGGTGGACCCTCGTTTTTTATGACGGGTGAGCGCAAAGAGCGCTACCACGAGACAGAAGTTTTTTTGCGTGGCATTCGCAGCACATTGCCAGCCACCCCCAAAGCTATTCTGATCGTCACGGCGCATTGGGAAACCAACATTCCCACGTTCACCGGAGGCAACGCCCCATCGTTGATTTACGACTACTACGGTTTTCCGCCCGAAACCTACGACATTCAATACCCTGCACCCGGCCAGCCTGAGGTCGCTCAGCGAGCTGCTGAACTGCTGCAACAAGCGGGCTACCCCGTGCATGTGGATGATGACTATGGCTGGGACCACGGCGTTTTTATTCCTTTGAAGGTGATGTTCCCTGAAGCAGATGTGCCCGTGGTGGCCATGTCGATTCACCCGAGCTTAGACCCCGTGTTGCATTGCAAATTGGGCCAAGCTTTGAGCGGTTTGCGCGATGAAGGTGTGTTGGTGATTGGCAGTGGCATGAGCTTTCATAACTTGCGCAATTTTTCGCAAGGTGGACCTGTGTCTGAACAGTTTCATGCGTGGCTGGACCTTGCACTGGATGGCAATCAAGCTGAGCGTACTGAGCGTTTGATGCACTGGAGCACCGCACCTGGGGGGGGAGAGTCGCATCCGCGTGAAGAGCATTTGATTCCTTTGATGGTCGCCAGTGGTGCCGGCAGTGATGCACCTGGCCGACGGATGTGGGCGGGTAGGGTGGGGCCGACACATTTGGGTGCTTGGGTCTTCGATTGAAGTTGTGCGTTTTACGGGTTTTCCCGCCGGTTGAATCCTTATCGTGCCTGTCGCTTTGGCATCTGGTCGCTTTGAATTGACGTGCAGAATGCAAATTCCAAAAATTTTTCAAAACAGGAGACAAAGATGAAATTATTCAAGCAACTGGTGCTCTCGTCATTGATTGGTGTGTCCGCGATGGCGAGTGCACAAAACGTCAAAATTGTTGGCTTGGTCGAGTTGACCGGTACGGGCACCACGTCGGGTACCAACTTTGACAACGGCATCAAACTGGCGGTGAAAGAGATCAATGCTGCAGGTGGCATTCTGGGCAAGAAGATCGACTACGTGTCCTACGACACGCAGTCCAATCCCGGTGTGGCCAAGGGCCTGACCGACAAGGCTGTGGATGACTCGGCTTATGTGGTGATGGGCCCCGTGTTTTCAGGTTCCATCATGGTGAGCATGGCTTCCACCAAGCGCGCTGAAATTCCTAACTTCACCGGTGGTGAAGCGGCAGCGATTACCCAGCAAGGCAACCCGTATGTCTTTCGCACGTCCTTCACGCAATCCACCGCCATGCCAAAGATTGCAAACTACATCAAAGACAAGGTGAAAGCGAAAACAGTCGACGTGGTGTACGTGAATAACGACTTTGGCAAAGGTGGCCGCGACTTGATCATCAAGGCTTTAGAAGCGCGTGGCATCAAAGTAGGTGCAGACATTTCGTCTGAGCCAGGCCAAGTGGACTTCAGCAGTGTGGTGGTCAAAGCTAAGCAATCCAATGCTGATGCTTTGTTTGCTTACACCAACGAAGAAGAGTCCGCACGTTTGTTGCGTGAGCTGAAAAAGCAAGGTTACAAAAAACCTGTGTTGGGCGAAACAGTCCTGACCAGCCAAAAAGTGATTGAGTTGGCAGGTGATGCCGCTAACGGTGCGATTGCCCATGTCGGTTTGACCGCAGATGCGCCACAAGCAGGTGTGAAGAAGTTTGATGCAGCCTTTCAAAAGGAATATGGTTCACGCTCAGACCACAACGGCTTGAAGGGTTACATCGGCATGTACACCGTCAAGGCTGTGACCGAAAAAATTGGCAAGTTTGATTCCAAGGCGTTTGCTGCAGCAATGAAGAACATCAGCTTGTCTGCTAAGACCAACCCCGGCTTGCTGTTAGACATTTCGTACGACGAGAACGGTGACTTGGACCGTGAAAGCTACTTGACCAAAGTGGTGAATGGCAAACAGGTGGTGAGCGAAATCTTGCCGCCCGTGAATAAAAAGTAATGAAAGTTTGAAGAATGTCAGACAGCAATCAATTCAAGTTGGCAGGCGTCATGGGGATGCCGGTGTTTCAATCGCGCTCCCCCATCCTGCACAACTATTGGATTAAGAAGTACAACCTGAAAGGTGCCTACGGGCACTTTCCAGTGCAGATTGAAAACGTGGAAGCGGCCGTCAGAGGTTTGTCTGCGTTGGGTATTGCAGGCTGCAACATCACGCAGCCTCACAAACTGATGGCCATGAAGTTGATGGACCAACTCAGTCCCATGGCTCAACGCATCGGTGCAATCAACTGCATCGTGGTACAGCCTGATGGCAGTCTTCATGGCTTTAACAACGATGGGTTTGGCTACATTCAAAGTTTGAAAGATATCAAGCCCACTTGGCGTGCCGACGAAGGTCCTGTCGTGGTGTTGGGGGCGGGTGGCGCTGCGCGTGCGGTGGTCATCAGCTTGCTCGATGAAGGTGCGAAAGAAATTCGTTTGATCAACCGCACACGCGCCAAGGCTGATGAGTTGGCTTCGGTAGACCCCACGATGGTGAAAACTTATGAATGGGATGAGCGCCATATGGCGCTTGAAGGTGCGGCCCTGTTGGTCAACACCACGAACCAAGGCATGTATGGTCAGCCACCTCTGGAGATTAGCTTGGATGCGTTGCCCAAGTCTGCCATGGTGTCTGACTTGATTTACATCCCACTTGAAACACCGTTGCTAGCTGCGGCACGTGAGCGTGGCCACGTGACAGTGAATGGATTGGGTATGTTGCTTAACCAAGCGATTCCTGCATTTGAGGCATGGTTTGGTGTGAAGCCTGAAATCACCGATGAATTGCGCAACGCGATTCTTGCTACCTTTTGATGCATGAGTATCTTCACAGAATCCAAAATTGATTCGCACTGCCATGTGCTGGAGCCGAGTCGTTTTCCTTATGGCGAAAACGCATCGTATCGACCTGCGGGGCAGGAGATGGGCAGTGCCACATACTTTCAAGAGGTGATGGCTTGCTACTCGGTGAAGCACGCGTTGCTGGTGGGGCCTAACTCGGGTTACGCCATGGACAACCGCTGTTTGCTCGATGCGATTGCATGTGCACCCGAGGTGTTTAAGGGCATTGCTGTGGTGCCTAACGACATCAGCTTGGAGGCCTTGCAGCAATTCAAATCGCGAGGGGTGATCGGTGTGGCATTCAATCCTTCCTTGATGGGGTTTGATTACTACGCCAACATTGAACCCTTGTTGCAGCGGCTCAAGCAGTTGGACATGTGGGCGCAGTTCCAAGTTGAGAATGAGGTGTTGCTCGACTTCTTACCTATGCTCGCTCGTGTGGATGTCAAGATGATGGTGGACCACTGCGGTCGCCCTAATTTGAGTGGTGGTGTGTCGCAGACAGGGTTTCAAGCGCTGTTGGCCTTGGGACGCGAGGGCCGTGCCGTGGTCAAAATTTCAGGCTTTGCCAAGTTCTCGCAGGTGGGTTATCCCTTTGCCGACACGCGTGCTTTCACAGACGCATTGGTGCGTGACTTTGGTGTGGCAAACTGTGTGTGGGCCTCTGATTGGCCCTACCTTAAAGCGCCGTACCGTCTGGATTACGGGCCGATGTTGAAGGTGTACGACAACACCTTCAGTGCCTCAGAGCGTCACGCCATGATGTGGGATGCACCGAAAAAGCATTTCGGGTTTTAAACAGCGGATGGCCCTTAGTTCGAACTGGCGCGTCGCAGTGCGCTGACGCGACGGTGTTCGTCAAGCGCGTTGTGTTCAATGCTCTCACGGATGTAGCCACTGTGTTCTTTCGCTGCCACGCTGGCTTTGTCTGCTTTGTTGGCCTTGATGGCTTTCCAAATGGCGCGGTGTTGACTGCGCAGTTGTTCCCATTTGGCAGGGTGCGTGTGGGAGTGCTTGAGGTTGTTGGTCACATGGTCGTGGATGACACGCATCAAGCTCGCCGTGAGGTGGCCAATTAGCACGTTGTGTGAGGCTTCGGCAATGGCTTGGTGAAACGCCACATCAGCGGCAATCGATTCGTCCAAATTTTTATTGGCATAGGCCTCGTCCAGTGCTGTAAAGGCTTTGTCGATGCGCGCCATATCCACATCAGTCGCACGCAGTGCGGCCAGTGCAGCGGCTTGACCCTCCAACATTTCACGGAACTCCAAGATGTCGCTGTGCAGCATCGGATGGTCCTTCAACATGTCTTGCCATGGGTCCATGAAGGGAGCATCGAGTTTGTCGGTGACCGTGGTGCCACCGCCATGACGTGTGACAAGCAAGCCTTTGGCCACCAACTTTTGAATGGCCTCGCGGATGGAGGGGCGAGACACGCCGAAGTCCTCAGCCAACTTGCGCTCAGACGGAATGCGATCTCCGGGGCGCAGAGCGCCATCCAGAATTTGATTCTCGATTTCACTGACGACGGTATCGGCTAATCGAACAACAGGGAAGGCGAGGTGGACCATAAATTTGAAAAGTGGTAAGACCAAATTATTGGCCGAATCACCATCTTTGAAACGGGCATGAGACCAATGCAGGGTAAGCACCTAGCTGTAAGACGCTTGGCAGGTTCTTACACTATGGTTAAGTGGTATTACCAATTTTGATTGAACTTTTGTAGGAGATGAGTATGGTTTGGCAACAGGTCTATGACCCGTTTAACAACATGGTGGTGTCCACCTTATTGGCTGCGATCCCTGTGGTGGTGATGTTGGTGGCTTTGGGTTTCATGCACATCAAGGCACACATTGCTGCAGGTTTGGGTTTGGTCGCCGCTTTGGTTGTGGCTATCTTCGCTTATGGCATGCCTGCTGATATGGCTGGTAAGGCTGCGATGTATGGTGGCTTGACGGGTTTGTTGCCCATCGGCTGGATCGTGCTGAACATCATCTTCTTGCAACAAATGGCTGAGCAAAACGGCAGCTTCAAAGTGTTGCAAGACTCTTTGTCTGGCATCACCGATGACCGCCGCTTGCAGTTGTTGTTGATCGCATTTTGTTTTGGCGCGTTCTTCGAAGGTGCTGCTGGCTTCGGTACCCCTGTGGCTGTGACCGCAGGTATCTTGATCGGTTTGGGCTTCTCGCCTTTGGCCGCTTCGGGTTTGAGCTTGATCGCCAACACCGCGCCTGTGGCGTTTGGTGCCTTGGGTACGCCTGTGATCACGCTGGCTAAAGTGCACGGTTACGACTTGATGGAAGTCACCGCGATGATTGGCCGTCAGTTGCCTTTCTTCTCGCTGCTCGTACCGTTCTGGTTGATCTGGGCGTTTGCCGGTCGCAAAGCCATGATGGAAATTTGGCCTGCCATTTTGGTGACAGGTTTGTCGTTTGCCATTCCTCAGTATTTGGTGTCTAACTTCATCGGCCCAGAGCTGGTGGACATCATTGCGGCCATCGTGTCGATGACAAGCTTGATTTTGTTCTTGCGCGTGTGGCAGCCCAAAACCATTTGGACTTCGCCTTCGCTCAAAGGCCACGAGACTGATGGCGGCGAAGCCAAGCCAGCTGTTGCAGTGGTCAACCATTCACGTGCCGAGTTGGTGCGTGCTTGGACCCCTTGGGTGATCTTGTCTGTGTTTGTGTTCATTTGGGGCTTGCCACCGGTGAAGGCTTACTTCAACAGCGTCTGGGCGCCTGCATTCCCCATCGAAGGTTTGCACAACTTGATCGAAAAGATGCCACCCGTGGTACCTAATCCCACCAAAGAAGGTGCTGTTTACACACTGGGCTTGTTGTCTGCCACAGGCACAGGTATTTTCTTCTCAGCCATCGTTGGCGCGTTGGTGATGAATTACAAACCATTGGAAATCGTGCGCTCCTATGCACGCACCTTCTGGTTGGTGCGCTATTCGTTGTTGACCATTGTGTTGATGTTGGGCTTGGGCACATTGACACGTTTCTCTGGCACGGACACCACCCTCGGTTTGGCGTTTGCCAACACGGGTGTGTTCTACCCCTTCTTCGGTACGTTGATGGGCTGGATTGGTGTGGCCATGACGGGTTCCGATACCGCTTCCAACGTGTTGTTTGGCGGTATGCAAAAAGTGGCGGCTGAGCAACTGGGTCTCAGCGCCAACTTGATGGGGGCAGCCAACAGCTCGGGTGGTGTGATGGGCAAGATGATTGACGCACAGTCCATCGTTGTGGCCTCGACCGCGACACGTTGGTTCAACCACGAAGGCGACATCTTGCGTTATGTGTTCTTCCACTCGATCGCACTGGCGAGCTTAGTGGGCTTGTACGTGACGCTGCAAGCGTACGTGTGGCCTTTCCACTTGATGGTCGTGGGTTAATGACCCTCGCTGAGGCCGTGCCTCAGCGCTGATTTCAAAGCCGCTGTTTTCGGACCGCGGCTTTTTTATTGGCGCATCTTGGTGTTTAATTTGCAACTTCATTCTTTAAGAAAAGCACATCCATGATTGCCAACTCTGTTTCAGACTTCGTTCGCACGCTCACCGCTTTGAGCGGCATCTTAGACAAAGGTGCCGCCTCAGCCCAAGCCCGTAAGATTGACCCACTGGTGCTCACCAGCGCGCGCTTGGCCCCCGATATGTTTGCGCTGGCTCGCCAAGTGCAAATTTCGTGTGACGTCGCAAAAAATGGCTTCGCCCGTTTGAGCGGTGTGGATGCGCCCAAGTTTGAAGACACCGAAACCACGTTTGCTGAACTGCAAGCCCGTATTGCCAAAACGATTGATTTCTTGCACAGCGTGAAGGCCGAGAGCTTGGCAGGCAGCGAGGACAAAGTGGTGTCGTTCCCTGCGGGCCCCGAGCGGGTGCTGAAGATGAAGGGCGATGCTTACCTCTCGCAGTGGTTGCTGCCCAATTTGTATTTCCACACCGTCACGGCCTACAACATCTTGCGCCACAACGGTGTGGATGTGGGCAAGATGGATTACCTCAAAGGTGCAGACCTGCTGCCTTGAGGTTTAGCCTTGTTTAGGCTTTCGCTGGGTTATTGGACTTAGAGAACCACGACACATACAACGCTGGCAAAACCACCAGCGTGAGCAGTGTGGCGGTGACCAAGCCACCAATCACCACAATGGCCAAGGGGCGTTGGGTCTCAGACCCAATGTCATGGCTCAAGGCCATGGGCAATAGGCCTAAGGCTGCGAGCATGGCCGTCATCAGCACGGTGCGCAGTCGCTGCAGTGCGCCTTCTTTGACCGCATCAATTACGGTATAGCCCGCGTTGCGCAATTGCTGGAATACCGAGAGCATCACCACACCATTGAGCACCGCTTGGCCCGACAGCGCAATAAAGCCAATGGCCGCAGAGACTGACAGCGGGATGCTGAAAATCCACAGTGCCACAAAGCCGCCAATCAAGGCCAAAGGCACGTTGATCAAAATCAGGCCCGCTGTTTTGAATGAGCCAAAGGCATCAAACAGCAGCACAAAAATCAGCAGCAACGAAATGGGCACCACCACGCCCAAGCGTTTCATGGCGCGTTCTTGGTTTTCAAATTCGCCAGACCATGTGACGGCGTAGCCATCGCTGATAGTCACGTTTTTGGCGACGCGTGCTTGCATGTCAGCCACGACCGAGCCCATGTCACGACCTTTCACAAAGATACCGATGGCCATGGTGCGTCGTCCTGCTTCGCGGGCGATGTTCATGGCACCGCTGCCCTGGCGAATGGTGGCCACGTTCTCCAACGTAGCGTAGCCGCCGCCGGGCAGGGCGATGGGGATCGCCGGCAGGTTGACGACCGATCGGCGGTCACCCGCCAAGCGCAGCACCACCGAGAACTTGCGCTCGCCTTCCCAAATTTCTGTAGTGGCGTGACCAGCCAAAGCGGACTCGATCACATCTTGAATGTCGCCCACGTTCAAGCCTAGGCGTGCGGCGCGGTCGCGGTCGATATCGACGATCAGTTGTGGCACTTCGCCCAAACGGTCAATCTCGGCGCGTTGCACGCCCACGACTTGCTTGAACTCGCGTTGCATGGCTTCGGTCGTTTTACGCAACACGTCCAGGTCGTCACCTGAGACCTTGACCACGATTTGGCCTTTGATCTGCGAGATCGATTCCAGTACGTTGTCACGAATGGGCATGGAGAACGCAGGGTCGACACCGGGGATGATGGCCAGCTTTTGGTCCATTTCCTCAATCAACAAATCACGCGTCATGCCTTTGCGCCATTCTTCAGCAGGCTTCACGTCTACAAACACCTCTGCCATGCTGAGAGTTTTGGGGTCGGTGCCGTCTTCAGGTTGACCGGCTTTGGACACTACAGTGCGAACCTCGGGAATGGTCAGCAGTTGCAAGCGTGCTTTGCGCAGCACTTTGGCCGCTTCGTCTTGCGACACGCTGGCGGGCATGTCCCAGTTCACCCAGAAGGTGCCTTCGTTCAATTCAGGTAAAAACTCAGAGCCTAAGCTGCCCGCTGCCAAGATGGATGCGGCAAAACAAGCCAGGGCAATTTTGACGACTTTGCTTGGCTGCTCCAGCGCCCAGTTGAGCACGGGTTCGTACACGCGCTTGGCCCAAGACACCACCGCGTTGTCGCCATGCGGCACGCCTTTGCGCAGCAGCCAATAGGCCAGAAGTGGCACCAGCGTGAGCGAGAAAATGAGCGAACCAATCAATGCCGTGGTCACCGACAGGGCCATGGGTTGGAAGATGCGGCCTTCGTGGCGTTGCAGCGCAAAAATAGGAATATGCGCGGCAATGATGATGAGCATCGAGAATACCGTGGGGCGACCCACTTCACTGGCTGCGTTGGTGATGAGGGTGCGACGTTCTTTCTCGTTCATACCTTCACCACGCTCAGCCAAGCGGTGCATGATGTTTTCAATCACGATCACCGCACCGTCCACGATGATGCCAAAGTCCATCGCGCCCAAACTCAGTAAGTTGGCAGGTACACCCAAAATTTTCAGACCTAAGAAAGTCGACAGCAAAGCGAGTGGAATCACCACGACCACCGCCAATGACGCACGCATGTTGGATAAAAACAAGTACAGCACCAACGACACCAGCAACGCACCTTCCACCAAGTTTTTAAACACAGTGGTGAGGGTCTTACCCATCAACCAAGTGCGGTCGTAGAACGGCACGATTTGCACGCCCTTGGGTAGCACGCGCTCGTTGAGGTCGGCCACTTTGTCTTTGATGCCTTTCAACACGACGCTGGGGTTCTCTCCCTTGCGCATGATGATGATGCCGGTCACCACATCGTCATCCATGTCTTGGCCCACCGTGCCTAAACGGGGTACGGCGCCAATGGCGACGGTGGCGACGTCTTTGACCAGCACAGGTGTATTGCCACGCGCGGTGACTACGATATTGCCAATGTCTTGCGCGGAATGAAGCAAGCCAATGCCACGAATGGCGAACTGTTGAACGCCTTGCGCCACGTAGCTACCACCGGCGTTGGCATTGCCTCGGCCCATGGCGTTTTGCAAGTCTTGCAGCGTCAGCTTGAAGGCCCGCAGCTTTTGCATGTCGGGCTGCACTTCGTATTGCTTGATGTAGCCGCCCATGCCCACCACGTCGGCTACGCCTGGGATTTGGCGCAGAGCACGTTCCACGGTCCAGTCTTGGATGGTGCGCAGATCGGTTGATGTTTTGCCATCTCCCTTTAGGCGGTAGCGCATGACTTCGCCCACGGGGGTGGCGTTGGGCATGACGTTGGCTTGCACACCGGTGGGCAAGTCGATGCTGCTGAGGCGTTCGTTGACTTGCTGACGCGCCAAGTTGACCTCGGCCTTGTCGTCATACGTGACCACGGTGAAGGACAAACCAAACTGCGTGTGTGAGAACACACGAATCGAGTTGGGCAAACCAGACAGAGCCACTTCGATCGGCAGCGTGACTTCTTTTTCCACCTCTTCCGCCGCACGACCGGGGTAGAGAGAAATCACTGTCACTTGCGTGTCGGTGACGTCGGGAAAGGCTTCAACGGATAAGTTTTTAAAGGCGAACACGCCCGCCATCACAAACAGCAAGGTGCCCAAGAGGATGAACAGCGGCTGGTTCAGCGCATAGTCAATGAGGCGCTTCATTTGTGACCTGCGATGCTGGCTGGAGCGGCAGAGCCTGGGGCTGGGGTGTGTTGCATGGCTTCGTCCTGCGCATTGCGGAACTCACGTGCCAGCAGCAAGCTGTTTTCTTTCACCACCCATTCGTTGGCTTGCACACCATCGACGATGAGCACGTCTTGTAAGCCTTCGTAGCCCAGTTTGACGAGGCGTGGCTCGTACACGCCGGGTTCGGTTTGCACGTAGGCCCAATGCTCTGAACCACGCAATTGCACAGCGCTCGCGGGCACCAACACACCAGCACCCAGCTTGCGTTCGATGCGGGCGGTGCCCAGCATTTCGGCTTTGAGCACGCGTTGCTTGTTGTCGATGACGGCGCGCACTTTGATGGAGCGTGTGGTGCTGTCAATGAAGTCACCCGTGGCGGTGATCTTGGCTTCAAAGGTTTGACCAGGAAAATTAGGCAAGGTGAGCGAAATTTTGGTGCCTGGCTTGAGCGATGCGGTGTCTGATTCACGGGCATCAATTTGCACCCACAACACGCTGGGGTCACTCACCACAAACAGGGCTTGGTTGCCCGGACCGCCTTGATCGGGACGTACTTCTTGGCCCGCACTCAGGTTGCGTTCGACGACGACGCCTTTGACGGTAGCGGCGAGTCCGAGTTGTTGGTTGACGTTGTTGGCGCTGCTGCCATACATGCGTGTGCGCGCTTGGGCACGAGCCAGCTCAGCGCGTGCGCGCATGGCGTCGGCTTCGGTCAGGTCGAGTTCTTTGCGCGAAATGACGTCGGCTTCAAACAAAGTTTGGTGGCGGGCCAAGGCTCGTTCGGCCACTTGCGCATCGGCCATGGCTTTGGCGGTGTCTGCTTGGGCTGCGCCGAATTCAGGCGAGGCCAAGGTGGCCAGTACTTGTCCTGCGTTGACACTTTGGCCGATGTCTGCGTTGAGGCTCAGCACACGCCCTGCGAACGCTGGATAGATGCGCTGGGTGCGTTCTTCGTTCCACACCAGGCGTGCGGGGAGTTCGATGGTCACGCTCTCGGCTGCTTTGGCTTCGGTTGTGCTTAACAAGGCGAGCTGAGGGTGACCTGCCGGAAAGCGGAGTTGCTGGCCTTGCACGATGGGTTGTGGTGCAGGGGGTTTCATCGCCGCATCTTGGTTGAAGAGCGCGTAGGCCAATACAGCAACGGCCAGTGCTGAACCACCAGCAACGTAGCGCTTGGTGGGCGTGTCAAGTAGTTGGCGGGTGTTTTCGCGAAGGCGATCTTGTAGGTTATGTCGTATGCTCATGCCACGTTTATCGTTCATCATGGCTGACCAATTCCTGACCTGATTCCTGATTTCATTTCCCTAATACTTTCGTGCGAATTTTATTGATTGAAGATGATGCCGTGTTGCAAACGGTGATGTTGCGTAGCCTGAGCGATGCAGGCCACCGCGTGGACGTCGCCAGCCATTTGGAAGAGGGCGCGCATTTTTGGCAGGTGCAAGCCTATGACGCCGTTTTACTTGACTTGAACCTGCCGCTCAACGGTCAGTCACACGCCGCTCAAGGGAGTGGCTTACAGCTGTTACGCGTTGCCCGCGCCCGCGGCGATCGCACGCCGGTGTTGGTGCTGACCGCTCGCAACCGAACCGACGAACGCATTGCTGGCTTAGACGCTGGCGCTGACGATTACTTGGGCAAGCCCTTTGATTTGGAAGAAGTGGAAGCCCGCTTACGCGCCTTGGTGCGACGCACCCAAGGTGTGAGTGACGAGGTACAAGTGGGGCGTTTATGCCTGAACCGTAAGCTGCGCCGCATCTTTGTGGACGATGCTGATTTGGCTTTGCCTACGCGCGAGTTTGAGGTGTTGTGCGAGTTGATGACCCCGCCTGGTCGAGCCGTGAGCAAGCGAGTGTTGTCTGACAAGCTCTCAGGTTTTGATGAGGCCTTGGGTGACAACGCCTTAGAAGCCTTTATTTCTAGGTTGCGTAAAAAGCTGGCAGACAGTGGTGCGTCTATTCGCACTTTGCGCGGCATTGGTTATGTCCTAGAGGAGCAAATATGAATGCCACTGAACGTAAACCCTCCTTGCGCAATCGGCTGCTGCGCCATGTACTGATACCGCTGGCGGTGACTTGGCTGCTGGGGTCTGCCTTGGTGGTAGGTATTGCTTCTTACTTTACGCAGCAGGCGTTTGACCGCTCGCTGCTGGATGATGCATATCTAGTGGCCAGCCATGTGCGGCGCACGGCTGACGATGCAGGCAGCTTGGACTTGAGCCTATCTGCGCAAGAGATGAGCACAGTGCTGTTTGACCAAAGTGAGTCCTTGTACTTCGCCGTACTGAGTCCCACAGGTAATTTGTTGGCCGGTCATGCAGGTCTTCGTCCAGCGCAGTTTGGTGAGGCCGTGAAACCCCAATTTGCAGCCATGGAATACCAAGGGCGCGTGTTGCGCACGGTGACAATTCATCGCCAACAGCCGGGTGATTTTTATGTGGTGATGGCGCAAACCACGGCCAGTCGAGATCGTTTGTTGCAACGCTTGTTGACGTTCTCTATCGTGCCGCAGCTGTTGTTGCTCGTATTGTTAGCCGCTTGGTTGCAACGCGCGATCGAAGACGATTTGACGCCATTGGCTGCTTTAGAAAAAGCGGTGGGGCAACGCGACGCACGCGAACTGACCCCTGTGCCTGTGACCGCCACCACGCGCGATGTGCAACGTTTGGGACAAGCCATCAATGCCCTGCTCGGACGTATCGCTTACAGCGTGCAAGCGCAGCGCGAGTTCTCGGGCAACGTGGCGCACGAGTTGCGCACGCCACTGGCGGGCATTCGCGCCTTGGCTGATTACGGTTTGCGACAAAACGACCCACAGGTATGGCGCGAACAGTTGCAAGGCATCGCACAAAGCCAAGAGCGAGCCAGCCATTTGGTGGATCAGTTGTTAGCCCTTGCTTTGGCAGATGAGGCTAAACAAACCCTAGAAAACACGCCTGTGGCTTTAGATGTCTTGGTCGGTGAGGCCGTGCTGCGCTTTTTGCCGCGCGCGGATGCGGCGGGTGTAGACCTAGGCGCCAAAGGCATTGACCATGCAATGGTGGTGCAAGGCAACGCGGCGTTGATTGAAGGTATCTTGAATAACTTGATTGACAACGCGCTGCGCTATGGTCACTCTGAAAGTGGTGACAGCCACATCACCGTGTCGGTGGAGCACAGCTACCCACGCGTTACCTTATCGGTCACCGACAACGGTGTGGGCGTGCCCGCTGAGAAATTACAGCAAATCAGCCAGCGCTGGGTGCAAGGTGCAGCTGGCGAAGCACTGAAGGCCGGCATGGGTTTGGGGCTGGCTATTGTCGGCACTTATGCCAAGTTGCTGGGTGCACGCGTAGATTTGAAGCCGGTGCAGCCACAGGGTTTTTGCGTGAGCGTGGTGTTTGAAAAACCTCCACAAAGTTAACTAATCAGTGCAGGAGATTTCCATGGATGCCTTTCAAGATCACTACCCAGAAAACGTGGCCCATTGCTATGGCTGCGGTCACCTGAACGAGCACGGCCACCAAATTAAAACCGTGTGGGAGGGTGATGAAACCGTCACGCGTTTCAAGCCCGAGCCATATCACACCTCTGTGCCGGGTTATGCGTATGGCGGCTTGATTGCGTCACTCATTGACTGCCACTGCACAGGCACAGCTGCGGCGGCCATGTATAAGCAAGAAGGGCGCAGCCACGATTCGCTGCCTGCTTTCCGTTTTGTCACAGGTTCATTGCATGTGGACTTTTTAAAGCCAACGCCGCTGGATGGCGAGTTGGTCATTCGTGGCCGTGTGAAAGAAATCAAAGGCCGCAAAGTGGTGGTCGAGGCCACCGTCTACGCTGGCGATGTGGCCACCGCGCGCGGTGACGTGGTGGCGCTGCAAATGCCAGAGAGCTTTGGCCAGTGACGACCTTGCTTAAGCCTTGGGCCGCCACATGTGAAACAGTTGCTCTGGTCCGATACTGAAGTAGTCGGCAGGACCACCGCCACGCAAGATATGGCCTGCATTGGCGGTGTCGTAAATGCCGTCTTTGAGCAAGTGGTCGGCAATGTGCACGCCCACGACTTCGCCCAACACCAACCACGTAGGTACCTTTTGTTTGTCAAGGCCTTCGAGCTGAATGATTTGCGTGCTGCGGCACTCAAACGACACAGGGCTTTCTGCCACACGGGGCACATTGACCACGCGTGAAGGTGCGGTGGTGAGGCCAGCCAACTCAAACTCATTCACCTCGGGGCCGACTGGTGCGCAGGTTTGATTCATGGCTTCGGCCAAAGGGCGTGTGACGAGATTCCACACAAACATGCCATTTTCTTGTACGTTGCGCAGCGAGTCTTTGGGGCCGGTGCTTGAGAAGCCCACGATGGGCGGGATGTAGTTGAAGGCGGTGAAGAAACTGTAGGGAGCGAGGTTCAACACACCGTCGTTGCTGCGGGTCGAGACCCAGCCAATGGGGCGAGGGCCAACGATGGCGTTGAACGGGTCATGGGGCAGGCCGTGGCCATCTTTGGGTTCGTAAAAATGCGTCATGGCTATACGGTAAACGCAAACGGGTAAGCAGGCTGTCGCCTACTTGCAAAACCGCAAACGCTGTGGGCCTTAGAACGTGCGTTTTGCGACGATGGACAACACATCGAGTTCGGCTTGGTGATCCGCCTTGATATCGTTGAAACTCTTGCGTAACTTGTCTTCGCCGGTGGCTTGGGTAATCAAGCTGAGTTGGTCCACCAATAGCTTGAACTGGGCCGCAGCCAGCGCTGGGTGAGCCTTGGCATCGAGCACCAAACCGTTGGCGTGCGTGTGGTCTTCGGCTTCTTTGGCGGCAAATTCGGCGCGTGCTTCGTCGGTCAGGCGTTTGACTTCGTCGCCTGACAAATGCAGGCGCTCGGCTTCGGCCACGATGAGTTCTTTTTCAGCACGGTCAAGCATGCCGTCTTCATATGCCAGCATTAAGCGTTGCTTGAAGGCTTCGCGGTCAATACGCAGTTGGTCGGTGAATGCTGATGCCAACAGGCCCGCAGGGATGGCAAAAATACCAATACCAATCAAAGCCACGACCACCGTGAGCAAGCGGCCCAATGGGGTGATGGGCGAAATGTCACCGTAGCCCACTGATGCCAAGGTGATGATGGCCCAGTAAATGGATTGGGGAATATTTTCAAACTTGTCAGGCTGCGCCTCATGTTCGAGCAAGAAGCCCAAGCTGGCAGTCAGCACCACCAGTAACATCATCACAAATACCGATGCAAAGATGACTTGCCACTCGCGCTGCACCACTTTATAAAGGGTTTCCAGGGCTGAGGTGTAGCGTGTGAGTTTGAGCATCCGAATCAAACGGAAGACGCGCAAGAAACGCAAATCGACATGTTGACTAAATAGGCTTTCCAACACAAAAGGCAAGATCGCTAACAAGTCGATGATGGCGGAGCCCGAGCGTATATGGGCCCAATGTGGCAAGCGCAGATGCTTGTACTTTGGGTTTTCAGGTGCTGTGTAAACGCGAGCGATGTATTCGATGGTGAAGATGGTGAAGGCCATCATGTCCACGACATGAAATTCCATAGCAAATAGAGCTCTGAAGGATTCCACGGATTCAAGAATCACACAGGTGATGGACAGTGCCACCCAAAACACAATGAAGTTGTCGATGTAGGTGTGCAAGCGACCCGAGTGTCCGGTCGGCACCAACAACGCAAATATTTTGGCGCGAAGGGTTCGATCTGCATTGAGCTCTTGAAACTCATGCCACGCCGGAATGATTTGGCGTGACAGTTTGAACATTCGAGCCAATCGCATGATTCGTAACACGCGCAACATTTCCACATCGACATCCACGAAACGGGCGAAGTAGAAAGGGGCGATGGCAATCAAATCAATTAGCGCATAAAAGCTTATGGCATATCGCAAACGTGGGAAGCTTTTGCCTGCAAAGTCAGGGTTTAGGTGTGCTGTAGCCACACGCATCACATATTCGGCGGTGAAGATGCCTACTGTGACGATGTCAAACCAATGGAACCAGTGTTTGTAGTCGTTGTAAATTTCTGGCGTGTTTTCGATCAAGACCGCAATCACGCTCGCCACAATCAGAAACGCAATGCTGCGTTCCACTTGGCGTTGAAAGCCGTGCTTGAACTCGGGGTCAAACACCCACTTGTAAAAACTGGCGAGTGGCGAGGTGTTGTGCGTGGTCATCGGGGGTGTTGGTCGATCATTAATTGGCGCAGCGCAGCCATTTCTTTGCGCAGTTCTTGCAGCTCTTCTTGCACTGTAAGTTGGTGGTGGTGATCACGATGGTCTTTGTCATGGTCTGCGGTGATGGAGTCCACGATCACAGCGATGAACAAGTTGAAGATGATGAACGTGGCGATCAGGATGAACAGAATGAAGAAGATCCACGCATAGGGGAACATTTCCATGACAGGTCGCGCAATTCCGTCTGCCCAGCTTTCCAGCGTCATCACTTGGAACAGGGTAAAGGCACTGGTGCTCAAGTCGCCAAACCAATCTGGAAAGTCGTGGCGGAAGATGTTGGTGGCAATCACCGACGCCACATAGAAGATGATCAGAATCAGTCCAAACACCGAGCCCAAGCCAGGCAATGAGCTGAGCAAGCCGCCCACCACTTTGCGCATGCTCTCGACTTTGTTGATGAGGCGCAGCACCCGCAACACACGAAGTGCACGCAGCACAGACAAAGAGCCAGAGGCAGGCACCAGTGCAATGCCCACCACGATGAAGTCAAACACACTCCAAGCGTCTTTGAAAAACGAAAAGCCACGCGCAGCAATGAGCAACACGATTTCGGCGATGAAGATGCCCAAGATGACGTGGTCTAGCAAGAACAATTCATGCCCCCACGACTCCATCACACTGTGGTTAGTCTCAATGCCCAAGATGGCGGCGTTGATGACGATGAGAAAAACTAAGAAATTTTGAATGCCATGGTGCGTAATGAATTGTTCAATTCGATCACGCCAAGTGACGACTTCGATGGTGCTTTGCATTGCTAAATCCGCGAGCTAACGGTTGATATGTGACAACCTTCCACTCTACCTTATCGAGCTGTTTGTCTCACTGAACGGTGTGTTGGCAGGCGGACGGAATCCTCAGGTGTTGAAATCAAAGACTTTGAAAATTTATTGAATTATTTGATATAAATTTTGGATTCTTTTGAATTAAAAAAATAATAGATATTTGGTGAATGTGATTCCCCTTGAATTGAAATAAATCCTTATGGGTTATTCGTGAGGTGTGGTGAGTACAGTGGTCATTCTTAAAATGATGACCGCTCCAAATTTTCCATTTGGTACCAATAAGGAAAGAAATACCTATGCATGCAAATGTGCGTTACCAAGAAAACTCAGACAGCGTGATTCAACGCGTCTTCACAGACCCCACGAGCAATGCCTTCATGCGTTGGGTGGCGATGATCAATTTCTGGATTTTTGTGTCTTGTTTGTCTCTGGCCGGTGAAACCGTAGAGCCCTACGCCACCGTTCATGCGAACTTGTTCAATTACATTGAATACGCCGCAGTGCTGTTCTTCACGATCGATTACCTTGGCAACTTGTACTTTGCCAAAGATCGCATGAAGTATTTCTTCAGCTTCTGGGGTTTGGTGGACTTGATCTCCATTTTGCCTACCTACTTGACCATCATGAACTTGACCGCCTTGCAAGGCTCTAAAGTTTTCCGCGTTTTGCGCGTGGTCCGAGTGCTCCGAGTGTTGAAGATGGCACGCATTGCTTTGCAACAGTTGGAACAAAAACTGGAAAGCTCCAACCCCATCCTGACCAACCTCAAGATCTATTTCATCGCCTTGTTTTCTGTGGTGATGATCTCTAGCACCTTGATGTACTACGTCGAAGGCGATTTGTATTCCGCAGACGCGATCGCACTGGGCCAAGCCAAGTTGGATGCGCAAATCAAAGCGACACCGTTGCCTGCGGATGCGCCACCTGAAGCGGCTAAGTTCATGCCTGTGGATCCCATCAGTGGCAACCCAATTCCTGAAGACAAGCGTTTCTTCACATCCATCCCTGCAGCGATGTGGTGGTGTATGGTGACTTTGACCACGACGGGTTACGGCGATATGTTCCCGCTCACTTTTGGTGGACGATTCATTGCCGCAGTCACTATGTTGATGGGCTTGGTACTGTTTGGTATTTTGTTGAACATCGTGGGTAAAACCATCATGGTGTTGCTGTTTGGTGAGCAGTTGACCGAAGACAACACATCGCCAGCATCACGCGAAACTATTTTGCGCATGATGGTGAGCCGTAAATGGATTTCAGAGCACCGTGCTTACGAGTTGGAGCTGATGTCTGAAGAAGATATCAAGAACCGCGCGAAAGACCTCTAAGTCATATTTGCCCAATAAAAATGGCCGCTCAGTGAGCGGCCATTTTTTATGCGGGTTCATTTAGATGAACAACATAAATCCGTTGATGGTGCAGAAGATGCCCACCAAGCCTAGAAAGCAAGGAACCCAAAAGAGGGCCATGGTTCCAGTCAAGATGGCTACCGAGGTGAGTACGATAGAAATTTGCAGCAAAGCTTCTGCATAGTCAAACCAAGGGTCTTGGCGCAAAGCGATGTCGCGCTCATGCTCGTGTTCTTTGGCTTTTTCCATCAGCTCTTTCTTGCCGTCGCCAGTTTCTGGTTCGGACTCGTAGCGAGCGATGTTCTTTTCGTAGGCCTCTAGTTTCTTCTCAGCCATTTGTTTAGCAGCAGGCGAGAGTTTGTCGCTGGCCAGTTGAATGCGTAGCTCATCCGCAGCGATTTTGTAATCTGTCTGACGAATGTTTTTGGCTTGGTAGAACGAATAAGCGTTGGCAGCCAAGATGTTGTTGCTCATGCTTTCTTTGGACGCGTTGTTACCGCCTAAGCTGGCGATGGCCAAGCACATGGCCAAAGTCGAGACCAACATGGCGCAACGGGTGCGAAATGGGTCGTTGCCGTGTTCTGGCAATTCGGTTTCTGGAACCTCACTCATAGATCTTCCTTGTTTTTATCTTTGCGTTTGACAAATAATTTGTAGATGGCGACCACGGTCAAGACGGCAGCCACCACACATACCACCAATTCGGTGATGGTCAGTTGGTGGACGAATTGATCAACGTAGTCGTAGGTCGAGAGAGGCGTGTAAACGTCTGGGTTCTCTTGTTTGTACTTTTCGTAAGCGCCGTTGTCCATGCTTGCTTTCTGTGAGGTTTAGGCCTGTTTGTTGGCTGCAGAGATTTGCTTCTCTTCTTCCATCTGGTGTTTGATGGCGTCCACTTGCTCATCAGACATACCCAGTTTGGCTTGCATGATTTTAAGTTGGGCTTGTTCCTCGTCTGTCACGACACCATCGGCTAGCACGTTGCGAACTTCCATCTCATACAGGGCTTGTCGGCGCTCCACTTGTGCGGTGTAGGCCGTTGCCACCACACCCGTCAGGATCGCGGCCAAAGCGATGGACAAAATTTGCGTGAAGATGACCAAAATTGTTCCGAAGAAGGTGATCGGATCCACGTTGCCCCAGCCAGACACGATGGTGATGACAAACCAGTGCATGGCCGCAGGGATGGAGGGAAACACTTCAGGTTGCTCATGGCCTTCGATGATGTAGATCAGCGAAGAGAACAACAAACAGCTGATGAACAGCAAAAACACGGCGGATGAAAAAGAATCTTTTTCAGCCTTGACGGCTGCCACCATGTCTTCAAATGCACTGTTATAGCGAGAGAGTTTGAAAATTCGCATCAAACGGAACATACGCAGTACGCGTAAGTCTGCGCCTGGGAACAGCAGTTGCAAGTAAAACGGCACCGTGCTGACAAAGTCAATGATGCCGTAGAAGCTGAACACATACTCTTTTCGTCCATCCCACTGCGTCCCACCCGTGCGGAGGTACTTTTCGCCATAGGACCAAACGCGCATGACGAACTCTACCGAGAACACCGCGACACTGAACATGTCAAACAAGTGGAACTCGTGTTCAAAGGCTTCATGAATTTCGGGCACAGACTCCAAAATGATGCCAATCACGTTTGCCACCACCAATAGGGCAATGAAAATTTCGACGAAGTGACTGTACTTGTCAGGCACCTCACCTTCCATGATTTCGAAGGTGCGACGCTTGATGCGTTCGTAAGTAGAAGGGGTCGTAACTGCTGTGGTCATGGTGCGCTCATTCATTGGCGGACGATTTGTTTTTGGCGCGGAGCATCATGGCTTCGACTTGCTCATCTGTCAGGCGGTAATGTGCTTGCAGACGTTGCAGCGTTTCTTGCTCTTCTTCTGACATGTTGCCATCTTTGAAAACTTCGCGCAGCTGGGCTTCAAATGCCGCTTTCTTGCGTGCCACTTGGTTGGAGAAGGCCGAAGCCACGATACCGGTCATGATGGCGGCCATACACACGCCCAAGAAGCCAGTGATGAGCGCAATGGCTTCACCTGCTTTGGTCATGGGCTCGACGTTGCCGTAACCTGAGGTGATGGTCACGATGGACCAATAAATGGAATGAGGAATGGTGCCAAAAAACTCGGGTTGGTGGTGTCCTTCAGCGAAGTGCATCAACGAGGCTGACACGATGGTGGCGATGGTCAACAAGAACACAGCTGAGCCAAATGCTTGGCGTTCGGAGTGAATGGCATGAAACAGGTCTTGCAACGCAGTGTTGTATTTGGAGAGTTTCAAAATCCGCAGCAGACGCAGCACCCGCAAGATGCGTAAGTCCAAGCCGGGCATGAACATGTGCATGTAATAAGGCATGGTGGCAAAGAAGTCCACCAAACCAAATGCGCTGAACATGTACTCAAAGCGGCCTTTCCAAGTTCCGCCGTGTTCTTGGCTGTATTTGGCGCCCAAGGACCACACGCGAGAAATGTATTCACATGTAAAGAACATCACGCTCCAAAATTCGAGCTCATGAAAGAAGTCACGAAATTCTGCGTGGATTTCGGGGACGGAATCAAGAATCACGGCCGAACAGTTGACCAACACCACAAGTGTGATGGCCCATTCAACGTAGCGGCTGGCTGTGTGCTTGGGCGAGCCATCCAGTATTTCCATCAGGGTGTTCTTAAAACCTGTAGTCATTGCGAAGGTCTAACGAAATTAAATATAAGAAGTGTTTGAGCCAACAAGCCGCCACACGTTCAAGGTGTGGCGGCTTGTGGATGGAGACCTTGGCTTAGGCTTTGCCTTGAATTTTTTGCCACAAGGCCAATTCATGGGCCGACAGACGTTCACCTTGTTGCGCTGCTGTCTCAAATTGGGTCGCATCGGTTTGCACGCCGAGTTGTCGAATTTGGCCTAACAACACTTTGTAGTGCTCGACAGCCAGAGCTGGATTTTCTGCAATTTTGTGAATGGGCAGCGGGTTGCGTTCTTCCAACTCGTGTTCTTTGATGACCACTTCAATCAAGGCGTTGACTTCAGCGGTTGTCAAATGCAAGCGCTTGGCTTCGGAGCGAATGATCACAGCTTCATCGTCGCTGATGTGGCCGTCTTTGAGGATGGCAAACAAGTTGGCTTTCAACTGGTCACGTTCTTTGACCAATTCATCACTGAAGGCCGAGGCCAACAGCGCAGCAGGAATCGCAAATATACCAATGCCCATCAAAGCCAGAACGCTTGTCATCGCTCGGCCCATCGGTGTGACAGGTGAAATGTCGCCATAACCCACAGAGGCCAAGGTGATGACCGCCCAGTAGATGGAGGTGGGAATGTTCTCAAATTTCTCAGGCTGAGCGTCGTATTCAAACAAGTAGCCTAAGCTGGCGGTCAAGACCAATAGCAACATCATGATGAAGGTGGCGGCCCCCATGACAGGCCATTCGCGCACGACGACTTTGACCAACACGGCGGTAGCATCGCTGCCGCGTGTTAGTTTGAGCAATCGTGCCAATCGGAAAACTCGCAAGAAACGCAAGTCCATCAAGTGATGCAAGAACACTTCCAAGAAGAAGGGCAGCACGGCCAAGAAGTCAATGAACGTGGAGGGTGATTTGGCCTGCTTGAAGCGACCCAAAAACGCACCTTTGTAACCAGGCTCTTCCACGCAAGAGTAAATGCGCATGCAGTACTCAACCGTGAAGATGGCCACGGCCACGGCGTCCAAGATGACAAATTGCAAGTGCAACACGTAGTGAATGCCCTTCACCGATTCCAAGATCACAGCCATCACAGACAGCAAAACCCACACTGCAATGAACACCTCAAAGATGTTTTGCATGGTGCCGCCGTAGTTGCTAGGAAATACCAAGGCATGAACTTTTTGGCGGAAGGTACGGTCTTTGTTGAGTTCTTTGAATTCAGCCATGGCTGGAATCAACACACGGAACAACTTCAAGATTCGCAAGAGTCGCAAGAATCGCAACACGCGCAAGTCGATGGGGATGAAGGCCTTCAAGTAGAAGGGCGCCACAGCTAAGAAGTCGATGATGGCGAAGGGGCTAGACACAAAGCCCCAACGTGCATGCTTGCGGTTTTTGAACTCTTCGTCCTCGGGGGCGAGGTACAGGCGCAAAGCGTATTCAATGGTGAACACGGCCACCGATAGGATGTCAAAAAACTCAAACCATCCGCGGTACGGCTCGTATACGGCAGGTACGTGTTCAAACATGAGGCTGAACAAGTTACCAATAATCAGATAGCTGATCCACTTGTCCAGGTCTTTTTGAAAGTTGCCAGGAATGTTGGGATCCAGCAGCCATGAGTACAACCACTTGCGCATCGGCAGGTTGCGATCAATGTTGGCCTCTTCGTCTTGTCCCAGAATGGCTTGGACGTTGAGGTCTTTTAGAAATTTGTCGTGTTTGTTTTCCATGTCAGACCTCAGAATTCGAATTCAGCAACTTTGATGGCATAGCCGCCCTTGTCACACACGGACAGGCGCAACTGCATCTTGTAGTCAATGGGGTCGGCTTCGATCAATTGCGAGGCCACAAAGGGGGTGGCAGAGCCAGGTGGGGTCGGCATCAAGTCTTCCAACAAGATGGCGCCCATCAAGGTGCGGTCAGAAGGCACGCATGCCGGCACAAAGTGTGGTGCGACATTGAAGAATGGATTGATTTGCTCTTTCAGATCCGTGGTTTCCATGATGTGTGCCAAGCAAGCGCCCCACGTGCCAGCAGTGCCTGCTTTGGCGTCGGCGCCAGGTTTGGTGCCCCCTTTGCAGGCAGGGTGCTGCGTGTTGGCTTCAAAGCGCGTGGTGCCGGTTTCGGTCAACCACGCAACCCAAGCCTCGCCATTGCTTTTGGCCGTTTCGGTCTTTAGAGCTTCTTTGTAATTGACCACACCTAGCCAGGTAACGGCAATCACAATCAAGACTAAAAAGGCTAGAAAAATTTTGTCGGCGGTGTTGGGGCCGAGTTGCTGCTGATCGCTTGAGTGATCTGTGGAAGATGCCATGGGTATCGCCATTGAAATGAAGGAAATCCGGTCTGGCTAGAGAGATAGCTGGCCGGTCGAAAGTGGGTTTGATGATATTCGTAAATATGTTGAATTTATCGAATTAACACGAGATATTAGGGCGGCTCGCTGTTCTTAATGAATATTAAAGATGTAAAAAAAGCCGCTATGAAAGCGGCTTTTTCGTTTGTTAAAACTCAGTGGTTTTGCGAGCCTCGGTGGGCCCAGCCTGTGGTGTGTTTTTCCACCAAACTGAACAGCTCATACATGATCATGGCCATGGCACCCACCACCACCAAACCTGCAAAAGCTAAGCCCATTTGCATGGCGGAGCCCGCTGAGATTAGCAAGTAGCCAATGCCTTCGTTGGCAGCTGTCATCTCAGAGACGGTGGTGCCCACAAAGGCCAAGGTGATCGCCACTTTGAGTGAGCCATAAAAGTAGGGCATGGAGCGAGGCAGGCCCACTTTGATTAGCACGTCCCAGCGTTTAGCGCCCAAGACGCGTAACACGTCTTCGAGCTCGGGCTCAAGCGTCGCTAAGCCCGTGGCGATGTTCACCATGATGGGGAAGAAGCTGATCAAGAACGCGGTCAAGATGGCCGGGCCCACGCCAATGCCAAACCACACCACTAAGATCGGTACAAAGGCGGCTTTGGGCAAAGCGTTGAAGCCCGTCATAAGCGGGTACACGGCAGCATAAGCCAAGCGTGAGCTGCCGATGACAAAGCCCAACAGAACGCCCACGACGATGGCAATCCCAAAACCCACCATGGTCACCCAATAGGTACGCCAAGCGTGGCCTGCAATGACGTCGCGGTATTCGACCATTTGCTCCCAAATGCGCAGGGGCGAGGGAAAAACAAATTCAGACACATTAAATAGCGAACACGCGGCTTGCCAAATGAGCAAAGTAGTCACGAGCAAGCCCCAAGGCGCCCAAGTTTCAAGTTGTTTTTGGTTCATGGGGTTTATTGCCCGAGTTGGATGCCGACTTTACGCATGGCACCGATGTGACCACGCAGCTCATGCACGATGTTGGTGAACTCGGGTGTATAGGTCACCTCAAGGTCGCGGGGGCGTGGCAGGTCGATGTCGCGTTTCACCACAAAGCGGCCTGGGCTTTTGCTCATCACGTACACGGTGTCGGCCAAGAAAACGGACTCGCGCAAATCGTGGGTGACCAAGATGACGTTGAACTTTTGTTCAGCATGCAAGTCGCGCAGCGTGCACCACAGCTCTTCTCGGGTGAACGCGTCGAGCGCGCCAAATGGCTCGTCCAGCAACAGCATTTTGGGTTCATGAATTAGCGCGCGGCAGATGCTGGCGCGTTGTTGCATGCCACCTGACAGCTCCCACGGAAACTTACGCTCGTAGCCGCCCAAACCCACAGTTTGCAGAAGTTTCATGGCGCGGGCTTCGTATTCGGCCTTCTTGGCTTTGAAGTTGGAGCGATAAGGTTCCACAATTTCTAAAGGCAGCAATACGTTGTCTAGGGTCGTGCGCCAAGGCAATAGGGAGGACGATTGAAACGCCATGCCACTGATTTTGAGTGGGCCGTTGACAGGCTGGCCATCGACATAAATCTCACCACGGCTGGGTTTCTTCAAACCTGTGGTGAGCTTCATGAAGGTGGATTTGCCGCAACCCGAGGGTCCCACAATGGCGATGAACTCGCTTTGTTTGACCTGTAGGTTGATGTCCTCCACTGCAAAGTGGTTTTGTGCCAGCAACTCGTCGTTGTAGGCGAGCCAGACGTTTTGAAAGTCGACGAAATGTTCAGGAGAGGCGGTCATGCAGAAGGGCCTAGATTACTTCTTACCCTTGGGCAACACGTCGAGTTCTTTGGCGCTAGGCAAGAAAGAACCGTTCCACACATCGTCCGCTTTGACGCGTGTCTTGGTGTTGAACGCGTCGGACACTTGAGAAGCCATCAAAGACAAACGTGGACCTTTGACTTGACCAAAGCCTTCCGCGCGTGCGTCCGGGCTGTTGATGACGGTGTCGATGGCCAGCTTCAAGCGGCGTGTTTCGAGTTCTGAGTTGATGATGCCGTCTCGTGCCTTGACCGTTTCAATGGCTTTGGCAGGGTCGGCAATGACGTCTTTCGCACCTTTGGCAAACGCAGCCAAGAAGGCTTTGAGGGCGGCTGGGTTTTCTTTGATCAGCTTAGGGGAAGCGATGATGGCGTTGCCATATAGCTTCACGCCCAAGTCGGGGTATTGCATGACGACCACGTCGTCAGCCTTGACACCACGGGCTTCGATGTTGAGCAACGAGGTAAAGGTGAAGCCTGTGATGGCGTCTACATCGCCGCGCACCAACATGGTTTCACGCAGAGGAGGGTCCATGGATACCCAGGTGACCGCGCCCACTTTATTTTCTTTGGCGAAGATGGGAAACGCGCGACGGCCTGCGTCGAACACTGGTGCGCCCAGTTTTTTGCCAGCCAAGTCAGCCGGGGTTTTGATGCCAGACTTTTTCAATGCCATCACCGAAGCGGGGGTATTGTTGTAAACCATCATCACAGCCACAGGCTTGTTGGGCGCGTCTGGGTTATTGGCGTGGAATTCCATCAAGGCGGCCAAGTCGGCAAAACCCACGTCGTATGCGCCAGAGGCCACGCGGTTGACCGCACCGCCAGAACCGTTACCAGCATCGACCGTCACATCAAGCTTGGCGTCCTTGAAATAGCCTTTGGCGGCGGGAACCAAGAAGAAGGCGGCAGGGCCTTCAAAGCGCCAGTCGAGCTGGAACTTGAGGGGCGTGGTTTGTGCCGAAACGCCTGCAAAACTGGCAGCCAG
>CANFKQ010000006.1 GCA_947447405.1 Comamonadaceae bacterium
GAGGTGCAGTCATGAACGCATCATTGACCAGCAAATATTTGCAAATTCAGGGCGTGGCCCAGACCTTCAAAACAGCCAAAGGCGATTTCCCAGCGCTGCGCGACATCGACCTGACGGTGAGCAAAGGCGAGTTCGTCACACTCATTGGCCACTCGGGTTGCGGCAAGTCCACCTTGCTCAACCTCATTGCAGGCCTAACCATGCCCACCGAAGGCACCTTGATTTGTGCCAACCGCGAAATCGCAGGCCCTGGCCCCGAGCGTGCGGTGGTGTTTCAAAACCACTCGTTGCTGCCTTGGCTCACCTGCTTTGAAAACGTCTACCTCGGTGTAGAACGTGTGTTCGGTCAAAGCGGCGTCGTGGACGGCAAACCCAAAGAAGACAAAGCACAGCTCACCGCACGCACACACGCAGCCCTAGAGATGGTGAGCCTGAGCCACGCAGCGTTCAAACGCCCCGGCGAAATCTCAGGCGGAATGAAGCAACGCGTAGGCATTGCACGCGCCTTGGCCATGGAGCCACAAGTGTTGTTGATGGACGAGCCCTTTGGCGCCTTGGATGCATTGACCCGCGCCAAGCTGCAAGATGAGTTGCTGGCCATCGTGGCCAACACGCAAAGTACGGTGGTGATGGTGACGCACGATGTGGACGAAGCCGTGTTGCTGTCCGACAAGATTGTGATGATGACCAACGGTCCCGCCGCCACCATCGGCGAAGTGCTGCATGTAGACCTGCCTCGCCCCCGTTCTCGCGTGACGCTGGCCGACGACCCTGCCTATCTGCACTACCGCAAAGCCGTGATTGACTTTTTGTACACGCGCCAGGCGCATGTCGAGAAACACTAAGGAGTTGGACATGACCGACAAACTCAAACTCGTGATGGTGGGCAACGGCATGGCCGGCGTGCGCACCTTGGAAGAGCTCATCAAGCTCACGCCAGACCTGTACGACATCACGGTTTTCGGCTCAGAGCCACACCCAAACTACAACCGCATCTTGCTGTCGCCCGTGTTGGCGGGTGAACAAACCTTGGATGAAATCATCCTCAACCCACTCGACTGGTACAGCGACAACCACATCACGCTGCACACCAGCTGGACCGTGACCGAGGTGGACCGTGTCAAACGCATCGTGCACGCCACGAACGCCGCAGGCGAAGTCAAAAGCGCGCCCTACGACCGATTGATTCTGGCCACCGGCTCCAACCCCTTCATGCTGCCCGTGCCGGGCCGCGAGTTGGAGGGCGTGCTGGCCTACCGCGACATCGCCGACACACAGGCCATGATTGACGCAGCCACTAAATACAAACACGCTGTGGTGATTGGCGGCGGTTTGCTGGGTCTGGAAGCGGCCAACGGTTTGATGAAGCGTGGCATGCGCGTCACCGTGGTGCACGTGGGCGAATGGCTGATGGAGCGTCAGCTCGACAAAGTCGCAGGCGGCTTGTTGCAACGCTCACTCGAAGAACGCGGCATGCAGTTCCGCATGCAGGCGCACACCCAAGAATTGCAAGCCGACAAAAACGGGCGCGTGGCCTCTGTGTTGTTCAAAGATGGCACCCACGTCCCCGCCGAGTTGGTGGTGATGGCGGTAGGTATTCGCCCCAACACAGCGCTAGCCGAAAAGATGCACCTGCATTGCGAGCGCGGCATTGTGGTCAGCGACACGCTGCAAACCGTGACGGACCCACGCATCTATGCCGTGGGCGAATGCGCGGCACACCGTGGCATTGCCTATGGTTTGGTGGCGCCCTTGTTTGAACAAGGCAAAGTCTTGGCCAACCATTTGGCCGAGTTCGGCATTGGCCGCTACACCGGCTCGCTCACCTCGACCAAGCTCAAAGTTACCGGTATTGATTTGTTCAGCGCAGGCGACTTCATGGGTAGCGACGACGGCAGCACCGAAGAGATTGTGCTCAGCGACCCGCACGAAGGCGTGTACAAAAAGCTCGTCATACGCAACGACCAATTGGTAGGCGCGTGTTTGTACGGGGACACCGTAGACGGCAGCTGGTACTTCAAGCTGTTGCGCGATGGCCGCAGCGTGGCCGACATCCGTGAAAAGCTGATGTTTGGCGAATCCAACATCGGCGACGTGGGCCACGAAGGTCACAGCAAAGCCGCAAACATGCCCGACGATGCCGAGGTGTGCGGTTGCAACGGCGTGAAAAAAGGCGCGATTTGCAAAGCCATCAAAGACAAAGGTTTGTTCACCTTGGATGAGGTGCGCAAGCACACCAAGGCAAGCGCCTCGTGCGGTTCCTGCACAGGCTTGGTCGAACAGATTTTGATGTTCACAGCGGGTGGTGACTACTCGGCCACGCCAAAGAAAAAAGCCATCTGCGGTTGTACAGACCACAGCCACCAAGAAGTGCGCGATGCAATTCGTGACCACAAGCTGTTGACCAACGACGCGGTGTTTGAATTCTTAGAGTGGAAAAAACCAAGCGCAGAAACCAAAGCCACGGGCTGCGCCACATGCCGCCCCGCCATCAACTATTACCGCATGAGCAGCTGGCCCAAAGAAGCCTTGGACGATCCGCAAAGCCGTCTCATCAACGAACGCAGCCACGCCAACATCCAAAAAGATGGCACCTACAGCGTCATTCCACGCATGTGGGGCGGCGAGACCACCGCCGACGAATTGCGCCGCATTGCCGACGTGGTGGACAAGTACAAGATCCCCACCGTCAAGGTCACGGGTGGTCAACGGATTGACTTGCTCGGTGTGAAGAAAGAGGACTTGGTCAATGTGTGGAAAGACATTGGCATGCCCAGCGGCCACGCCTATGCCAAAGCTTTGCGCACCGTCAAAACCTGCGTGGGCAGCGAGTGGTGCCGCATGGGCACGCAAGACAGCACGCAAATGGGCAAAGACCTAGAGAAAGCCATGTGGCGCATGTATGCACCACACAAGGTGAAGTTTGCGGTGTCGGGCTGCCCGCGCAACTGCGCAGAAGCCGGCATCAAGGACGTGGGCATCATCGGCGTGGACAGCGGCTGGGAGATGTACATCGCCGGCAACGGCGGCATCAAAACCGAAGTGGCTGAGTTCTTTGTGAAAGTCAAAACCTCCGAAGAAGTGATGGAGTACACCGGTGCCTTCATGCAGCTCTACCGCGAAGAAGGTTGGTATTTAGAGCGCACCGTGCACTACGTGAACCGCGTGGGCATGGACTACGTGAAGAAAAAAATCTTAGACGATCAAGCAGGCCGCAAAGCCTTGTGGGCACGCTTGCAATTCACGCTCGACGGCGAACCTGATCCATGGTTTGAGTTCGACAAAGCGCAAGTCGATACGCGCCAATTTGAAGCCCTCACCGTTTAAGGACACACACCATGACCGAATGGAAAGTCATTTGCAAAGTTGACGACATCCCCGTGCTGGGCGCACGCCGCGTGCAGCGCGCCAAGGGGGTTGAAGTGGCGGTGTTTCGCAACGCCGAAGACAAAGTGTTTGCCCTGCTCGACCAATGCCCGCACAAACGTGGCCCTTTAAGTCAAGGCCTGGTGTTTGGTGAAACCGTGGTGTGCCCGCTGCACAACTGGCAAATTGGGTTAGCCGACGGCTGCGCCCACGCCCCAGACGTTGGCTGCACCACCCGCTTTGCGGTGCGTGTGGAAAACGGCGATGTGGCCTTGGATATGAACGAGCTCAACACGCTCGCCATTGGCGACGCCACTGTCGCGAACTGAAACACACCAACGGCTCGAAAGAACCCATGAAAGAAACGCGTTCAACCTGCCCCTACTGCGGTGTGGGCTGCGGCGTCATCATCGAATCGAACGCGGGCCACATCACCGGCGTGCGCGGCGACCCTGCACACCCTGCAAACTTTGGGCGCTTGTGCAGCAAGGGGTCTTCATTACACCTGTCGGCCAGTCCCGTGATGGCCGCGCAAACGCGTTTGCTGCAACCCATGCGCCGCTTGGTGCGCGGTGGCAGTTTGCAACCTGCAACTTGGGACAGCGCCATGCAATTGGCCGGCCAAACACTGGCCAGCATCGCGCGCACGCATGGCGCAGAGGCCATTGGTTTTTATGTATCGGGCCAGTTGTTGACCGAAGACTATTACGTGTTCAATAAGTTGGTCAAAGGCTTGCTCGGCACCAACAACATCGACACCAACTCACGCCTGTGCATGAGCAGCGCCGTGGCCGGCTACAAGATCACCCTCGGCGCCGACGCCCCACCCGCTTGCTATGACGATGTGATGCACGCTGATTGCTTGTTCATCGCAGGCAGCAACGCCGCGTATGCACACCCTGTTCTGTTCAGGCGCATCGAAGACGCACGCGCGAAAAACCCAAACGTGAAAATCATCGTGGCTGACCCGCGACGCACCGACACCGCCAGCAGCGCTGACTTGCATTTGCCTTTACAACCCGGCACCGATGTCGCGCTGTTTCATGGCATGTTGCACATCATGCTGACTGAGGGTTGGGTGGACCACGCTTACATCGCAGCGCACACAGAAGGCTTTGCAGCCCTGCAAACGTTGGTGGCTGACTACACACCCGCGCATGTGCATGCGGTATGCGGCATCACACCCGAACAACTGCTGCAAGCCACGCAGTGGTTCGCCACCTCCAAAGCCACGCTGAGTTTGTATTGCCAAGGCTTGAACCAATCAAGCAGTGGCACCGCCAAAAATGCCTCGCTCATCAACCTGCATTTGGCGACCGGACACATTGGCAAACTTGGCGCAGGCCCCTTCTCGCTCACCGGCCAACCCAACGCCATGGGCGGTCGCGAGGTGGGCGGTTTGGCCAACCTCATCAGCGCCCACCGCGACATGAGCAAGCCCGAACACCGCGCCGAAGTGGCGGCCCTGTGGGGCATTGACGATGTGCCATCCAAGCCCGGCAAAACCGCGGTGGAAATGTTTGAAGCCGCCGCCGATGGCGAAATCAAAGCACTGTGGATTGCGTGCACCAACCCCGCGCAATCCATGCCCAATCAAAGCACGGTGCGCCGCGCACTTGAGCGCGCTGAATTTGTGGTGGTGCAAGAAGCCTTCGCCACCGCTGAGACCTGTGACTTCGCAGACCTGCTACTGCCCGCCACCACCTGGGGCGAAAAAGAAGGCACGGTCACCAACAGCGAACGCCGCATCACCCGTGTGCATGCCGCTGTGCCCGCGCCGGGCCATGCACGACACGATTGGCAAATCGTGGTGGACTTGGCCACACGTTTGACACAAGAGCCAGGCGTGGCACAACACAAAGCCGGCCTGCACATGGCCTACACCTCGCCTGAAGAAATTTGGGAAGAACACCGCGAATCCACCCGTGGCCGTGACCTCGATATCACCGGCCTGAGCTACGCGCATTTGGACAAAAGCCCTGAGCAATGGCCCATGCGTGAAGGTGCAGCCCAAGGACAAGCTCGCTTGTACGAAGACGGTGTGTTTGCTACGGCGAATGGCCGTGCCAAGTTCGCCGCCTTGCCTTATGTACCCACAGCAGAGGTACGTGAATCGCGTTTTCCGTTTTCGCTCAACACGGGTCGCTTGCGCGACCAGTGGCATGGGATGACCCGGACTGGCTTGGTGGGAAAACTGTTTGGCCATGTGCCTGAGCCCATGGTGCAGCTGCACCCCGACGATATGGCCCGTTTAGGTTTCACAGAAGGCACATTGGTGCACGTCACCAGCAAGCGCGGCTCCATCGTGTTGCCCGCCCAAGCCAGTGCTGGCTTGGGTGCGAACCAAGCTTTCATTGCCATGCATTGGGGCGCAGCGTTTTTGAGCGGACGAGACCACCAAAACAAACCCCTCGCAGGTGTGAATGCCATCACCACCTCGGCGTATTGCCCCACGTCCAAGCAACCCGAGCTCAAGCACGCGGCAGTCAAAGTGCTCAAAGCCGAATTGCCTTGGACCTTGCTCGCGGTGGCATGGCTGCCCGAGCACAAAGCGCAAACCATTTTGCAAGATCTGCGTGCGCGCATGGTGCAGTTTGAGTTCGCCAGTTGTGTGCCGTTCAGCGACAGTCCGACGGAAGGCCTCGCTCGTCAAGGCGTGCTGATGCGCGCAGCGTGCAGCGAAGCGCCTGACATGGCACTGCTGCATGACATCGAAGAACTCTTGGGTCTAAATGGCCCTGCTAGCCTGCGCTACGTCGATGCCAAGCGCAGCCAACTGCGTAGCATGCGTTTGCAACACAGCGAAGCCAAGCAAACCCAAGACACGCAGCTCAACGCTTTCCTCATTGCAGGCGATACCTCCGCGCAAACGTGGCTCAAAGCCTTGCTACAAACCCAGGCGTCCACGAAAGATTACGGTCGCCGCTTGTTGATGACTGGCAGCAAACCACCTGTAGCCTTGGTCGATGCAGGCACCACGGTGTGTAGCTGCGTCGGCGTGAAAGATGTGGCCATTCGCAACCACCTCAACATTTACAAAGGCGACAGCGCACAACGCTTGGCCTCACTGCAAGGCACGCTCAAGTGCGGTACCCAATGCGGCTCGTGTGTGCCTGAGCTGCGTCGCATGATTCAACTCACAGAGAGCACGACATGACACCACGTCAGACACATCAGCAACCTCTCGTCACACTCGTGGGCGCTGGCCCGGGCGACCCTGAGCTGCTCACGCTCAAAGCGGTCAAAGCGATTGCAGCTGCCACCGTGTTGTTGGTTGACGATTTGGTGAGTGACGCCATCGTGGCTTATGCCTCGCCCTCGGCTCGCATCATCTATGTGGGCAAACGGGGCGGTTGCAGATCAACCCCGCAAAACTTCATTGAGAAGCTGATGCTGCAAGAAGCTTTGGCAGGTCAAAACGTGGTGCGCCTCAAGGGCGGCGACCCCTTCATCTTTGGACGCGGCGGAGAAGAGGTGGAACACCTGCGCGCACACGGTGTGAACGTGACTGTGATCAACGGCATCACCGCAGGCTTGGCGGGTGTGACCTCGCTGGGCGTGCCACTGACACACCGTGCACATGCCCATGGTGTGTTGTTCATCACGGGTCACGCCAAACAAGGCGCTACTGATGCGGTGGACTGGGCTGCGTTGTCGCACACAGCGGCACAAGCCAAACTCACCTTGGTGATTTACATGGGCATGAGTGGCGCGACGCAACTGCAAACATCGTTATTGCACGGTTTGCCCCCAGGCACACCCGTTGCCATCATTCAGCACGTGAGCTTGCCCACGCAACGCCATGTGGTGTGCACACTCAGCGAACTGCACCACACCGTAGTGCGCGACCAAATGGCCAGCCCTTCCGTCATCGTGGTCGGGGATGTGCTGCAAGGCTTGCTTCACATCCAAAAAAATAACCAGCGCCTCGTCGCTGCTGCCTAAACCTTTTCAATCAACCTAGGAGTAAGCATGAACCGTCTCGACGTGACCGAAAAAATCATCAGTACAAAAGTGTCCAAAGGCATCAAGTGGGACGATGTGGCAAAAAAAGTGGGGCTCTCCAAAGAGTGGACCACCGCCGCGTGCTTGGGCCAAATGACCTTGGATGCCAAACAAGCCAAGATCGTTGGCAAGATTTTTGGATTGGATGCCGAAGAACAAAAGTGGTTGCAAGTCGTGCCTTACAAAGGCTCGCTGCCAACGCCTGTGCCTACCGACCCTTTGATTTATCGCTGGTACGAAATCGTCAGCGTGTACGGCACCACCATCAAAGAACTGATCCACGAAGAGTTTGGCGATGGCATCATGAGTGCGATTGATTTTTCCATGGACATCGTGCGTCAACCTGACCCCAAAGGTGACCGTGTCAACGTGGTGCTATCGGGCAAGTTCTTGCCCTACAAGCAATACTGACCCAGTCGTAGCTTCATGTGAACGACAAAAGCCCGATGACTCGGGCTTTTGTCAACTTTAGATCTTTTCTTACTGAGCTATTGCTTCAATAGCGATGTCAATGCGCACGTCGTCACCCACGTAAGGTGCGTACTTGCCGGCATTAAATTCGCTGCGCTTAATCACTGTAAACGCATTGGCGCCGAGGACTGGCTTTTTCAGCATGGGGTGAGGCATGGCTTGAAAGCTGATGAGCGTCAATGTCACAGGCTTGGTGACGCCTTTGATGGTGAGCTGACCTTCAACGCTTTGCGGCTTGTCACCTTCAAACACCACTTTGGTGGATTTGAAAGTCGCTTGTGGGAACTTGGCGGTGTCCAAAAAGTCTTCGCCTTGGATGTGCTCGTTGAAGTCAACAAAACCTGTGCTGACTGACTTCATATCGATAACGATGTCCACTGAGCCCTTTTTGGCTTCCGCATCAAACACCACTTTGCCTGTGGTTTTGCTGAAGCTGCTCAACTGCGTGGAATAGCCAAAGTGTGAGTACGAAAAACGTGGAAAGGTATGTGTCCCGTCCACGCCGTAAGTCACGGGTGCAGCCACGGCAGATGCCAATGCGCCCGTGAATGCCAAAGCGACGGCGATGCGTTTGATTGATTTCATTTGAAAACTCCTTTTAAAAATCATTTGCCAGAGATGGCGCTAAGTTGGAAATTCACTTGGATGTCGTTGGCAACCACATCGAACTTGGCCCACATGCCTTCGCCAATGGCAAAGTCTGCGCGGTGCATGACAAACCCACCACTGAATAAAGCTGCGTTGCCTTGAGTGGTTAACTTGAGTGGAAATTTGATATCTTGGCTTTTGCTTTTGATGGTGAGTACACCTGCTACCTCAAACTGGTTCGCGCCCGTGGCTTTGATATGTTTGGCCACAAACATGGCCTTCGGAAATCCTTTGACATTGAACCAATTTTTGCCGACCACCTCGTCATCGGCGTCCGTCGAACCGGCGTCCACGCTGGCAAGGTCAATCTCGATCTCGGCCTTGGCAAAAGCGGGTTTGGTGGGATCGAAGATGAGTTGAGCCGCAAACTTCTTGAAGCGGCCATCCATCGCAACGCCCATTTGTTTGTATTGAAACGTGACGTTGCTTTTCTCGAGCTGAATGGCTTTGTATTCCACGGCACGAGCGGTTGTAGAGACGCTCATGGCCAATATGGTGCAAAGTAAAAAAGTACAGACATCTTTCATGCGTGGTCCTTAGGGGCGCTGCGGTTGAGCAACATGCGTTTCAAAATATCGTCTTGGTCTATCCAGTGGTGTTTCAGTGCAGCGACCACATGGCCTGCGAGCAAGAACAGCAACACAAAGTTGAGTGCTTCATGCACTTCGTGCAACAAGTGGCCCAGCTCTTTGTCTTTCTCTAACAAGTCAGGCAAGGGCAGGACGCCAAACCAAACTGTGGGCACGCCTTTAGCCGAACTGAGTAACCAGCCCGACACGGGAATGACGATCATCAAACCGTACAAAGCTGCATGGCCCAAATGCGCCATACCTTTGATCCGTGGTGACATCGTGCTGGGGTAGGCAGGCGGTGGGTTGAGCACACGCCACACCAAGCGCAGCCACACGAGCATGAATACGCTCACGCCGGCCCATTTATGCCATGCGTAGTACTGTAGTTTTTCTGGAGACAAAGGCATGTCGGTCATAACAAAGCCCAACACGATGAGGCCTGCAAAAACAATGGCCATGCCCCAATGGAACAGTTTGGCTATGGCGGTGTAACTGTGGTTCATCTCTGATTTCTCAATTCACAAAGGCGTAGCCGTCCATGGCGATGACGTAGTCACTGACACCACGATAGAAAGCTTGCGGTTTAGCCCCCACGCCAGCAGCACCCAATGCCACGAATAGCGGTAACAGGTGGTCTTCACTTGGGTGGGCTTGTCGCCCATCGGCGCAGTCTTGGCGGTAGTTGAGCAAGGCATTGACATCATTGGTCTGCAATTTCGCATTCACCCAATCCGCAAAGCGATGCACATAGGTGGGCGTTTCACCCGTGGTCGATGCCGCCACCTGCCAGTCGCGCAAGTTATGGGAGATGTTGCCGGAGGCAATCACCCAAATGTTTTTCTCAGTCAACACAGAAAGGGCTTGGCCCACGCGAAGCGCGTGCTCTGGGCCTGCGTGTGTTTGCATCGACAAGGGCACGATGGGCACATCGGCATCGGGAAACATTTGACGCAAGGGTTGCCAAGCACCGTGGTCCAAGCCATGCTGACTGCTGTCGTCTACTTTCATGCCCGCGTTGCGCAATACGGTGGCGACCTCTAGAGCAAGCTCTGGACAGCCAATGGCGGGGTATTGAATTTTGTAAAGCGCGTCTGGGAAACCGTAAAAGTCGTGAATGGTTTCCAACTGTGGGGCCATGCTGACGGTGGGGATATGGGTGTCCCAATGCGGGCTCACCACCACGATGGCACGCGGAGGTGACAACTTATGCACCATGTCAGACATGGCGGCACCCGCAGCACCGGGGTTCAGGGCAAAGGTCGGTGCACCATGCGGCACGAAGAGGATTTTACGAAAGGTCTGCATACGATTTTTCGGGTTGTGAGCTCGTAATGTAGAAATAATTCGAGAATATAAAAAGCACCCAATCATCAATTATTTGTTGCAAAATTAGCAACAATGGACAAACTCAACGCAATGGAACTCTTTGTGAGGATTGCCGAAACCGGCAGCTTCACCGCCGTGGCCGATCAACTGGATGTGGCGCGCTCGGTCGTGACTCGGCAAATCTCTGCCCTTGAAACACAACTGGGCACCAAGCTGATGACGCGAAGCACACGTAGCCTCACGCTCACCACTGCTGGCTCGGCTTACCTTGAGAAATGTCGTGCCATCTTGAACATGGTGGACGCGGCCGAATCGAGCTTGCTAGAAGAAAAAACCGAGCCGCGTGGTCGGATTCGCTTGGGCTTGCCTTTGAGCTTTGGCTTACAGCGCCTGATGCCCGCGCTGCTGGAATTTACACAAACCCATTCACACATCGAACTGGTCATGGATTTTTCAGACCGGCGAAGCAAGCTGATTGAAGAAGGCATTGATTTGTCGATTCGCATCACCAGTCGCTTAGAGCCGGGTGACATCATGCGTAAATTGGGTGAATCGCGTTTGCTCACCGTCGCCTCTGCGCACTACTTGGCAGAGCACAGCCGCCCCAAACATCCTCGCGACTTAGCGCATCACGCGTGCTTGGTGTATTCGCAAGACTTTCAGTCCACCACATGGCGCTATCGTTCCAAGAACGGCGTGGAGAACGTAAACGTTCGCCCACGCTTAGCGGCCAACAATGGTGAAGCCTTGCTGCAGGCCGCAGCGCAGGGCTTGGGCATCACGCGCCCCCCCGACTTTATGGCGCAACCATATTTAGACAATGGCAGCGTTGTGACCGTGTTGTCCAGATTTGAACCAGAGCCACTGGGTATTTATGCCGTTCTGCCCAGCAACCGATACATCCCGCACCGGGTATCGGTATTGATTGATTTTCTTGCCGACCATCTGAGAGACCTTCGCTAAACTATTGCCCATGGAAATCAAGGTCAACTTTCTCGACAAACTTCGCCTAGAAGCCAAGTTTGACGATTTCACGGTCATCGCCGATCAGCCTATACGCTACAAGGGAGACGGCTCGGCTCCCGGGCCCTTTGATTATTTTTTAGCATCGTCAGCTTTGTGTGCGGCTTACTTTGTGAAACTGTATTGCGACACACGCAAAATTTCCACCGAAAACATTCGCCTCTCGCAAAACAACATTGTTGATCCCGAGAACCGCTACCAGCAGATTTTCAAAATCCAAGTCGAGTTGCCGGCAGATATCCAAGAGGTCGACCGCCGAGGCATCTTGAACTCAATTGAGCGTTGTACAGTCAAAAAAGTGGTGCAAGCCGGGCCAGAATTTGTCATCGAAGAAGTCGAGAACTTGGATGCCGATGCGCAGTCGCTGCTCACATTGAAGCCAAGCTCTAACAGCAGCACCTTCATCTTGGGCAAGGACTTGCCACTAGAGCAAACCATCGCCAATATGTCGGGCATTTTGGCTGGATTGGGCATCAAGATTGAAATTGCCTCGTGGCGCAACATCATTCCCAACGTATGGTCACTGCACATTCGCGATGCGCACTCACCCATGTGTTTTACCAACGGCAAGGGCGCAACCAAAGAAAGCGCATTGGCCTCTGCGTTGGGCGAATACATCGAGCGGCTCAACAACAACCACTTCTACGCCGGTGCCTTCTGGGGCAGCGATATAGCCGATGCGCCGTTTGTCCACTACCCCAATGAGCGCTGGTTCCAGCCAGGGAAGAAAGATACGTTGCCATCTGAAATTTTGGATGCCTACTGCTTACGCATCTACAACCCCGATGGTGAGCTGCGTGGCTCGCACCTCATCGACACCAATTCAGGCAACGCAGCCCGCGGCATCTGCTCTCTGCCCTATGTGCGTCAGTCAGATGGAAAAGTGGTTTATTTCCCATCCAACCTGATTGAAAACTTATTCGTCAGCAATGGCATGAGCGCTGGCAACACAGTTGCCGAAGCGCAGGTGCAATGCCTGTCCGAGATTTTCGAACGCGCCGTCAAGCGCGAAATCTTAGAGGGTGAAATTTGCTTGCCAGATGTACCACAAGACTTGTTGGCTAAATACCCCAGCATCTTGGCTGGTATCCAAGGTTTGGAGGAACAAGGCTTTCCCGTGCTGGTCAAAGATGCATCGCTTGGCGGCACCTACCCCGTGATGTGCGTCACCTTGATGAACCCACGCACAGGCGGTGTGTTTGCATCATTCGGTGCGCACCCAAGCTTGGAAGTGGCGCTGGAGCGCAGCCTCACGGAACTGCTGCAAGGCCGTAGCTTTGAAGGCTTGAACGATTTACCGCCTCCCACCTTCGAGAGCAATGCGGTCACCGAACCCAATAACTTTGTGGAGCACTTCATCGACTCCAGCGGCATCGTGTCGTGGCGCTTCTTCAGTGCCAAAACAGATTTCGAGTTTGTGGAATGGGATTTTTCTGGACATGGTGAGAACCCGAATGCAGAAGAAGCTGCCACCTTGTTCGGCATTCTTCAAGACATGGGCAAAGAGGTTTACACCGCGTTGTATGAACAGTTGGGCGCCATCGCCTGCCGAATTTTGGTGCCAGGATATTCCGAGGTTTACCCCGTTGAAGATTTGATCTGGGACAACACCAACAAAGCACTTTTGTTTCGCGAAGACATCCTCAACCTGCACCGCTTGGACGA
Organism: Comamonadaceae bacterium; assembly: GCA_947447405.1. Classification (GTDB taxonomy): domain Bacteria; phylum Pseudomonadota; class Gammaproteobacteria; order Burkholderiales; family Burkholderiaceae_C; genus Limnohabitans. The sequence goes on from CANFKQ010000006.1 coordinate 13,077, forward strand.
TACCCGTCTGTGTGCATTGCTTGACCGCTTAGAAAACAATGAGCTCGATGAGTACTTAGATGTAGCCACCTTGATCGGCATCGAGTTTGATGAGAACACAGAATGGGGTCAGCTCACCGTGCTTGAGTTGAAGCTATTGGTTCATCTGGCCTTGAAGCATTTCGAGGAAGCACAAGAGCTGGTAGGCGCCTTCTTACAGTACAACGACAACACGGTTGAGCGTAAATTGTTTTACCAAGCCCTGAACGTGGTGCTAGAGGTGCAACTCGATCCAGACCTAGAACTGCAAGATTACGCGCACAATTTTCGACGCATGTTTGGCAATGACCGGATGGACGCAGTCATAGGTTCTGTCGAAGGCACCGTGCGCTTCTTTGGACTCACGCCAACGAGTATGAAACTAGAGGGTCTCGATAGGCACCACCGCCTGATCGACAGCTATAGAAAATTACACACGGCGCGCGCCCGTGCAGCGGCTAAGTAACTGACTTATTCCAAGATTCACATGCATTTGATTCTTTGATCACGGGATAGTGATCCATTCGCGTGAACTTTCTCATGATGGGGGTTGCCAAAAAATATTGGCGACCACATCGCAGACCTGTTGAAGAAGTCTCAGAGGGCATGGCGTAACCACAAGAATCACATCTTGGATTTGGATGGGTCAGTGATTCTGTATGCGACATCTAAACCTCGAGCGTCTTAAATTGAGTGTTTTGACTTTAATCGTCATCACGCAATCGTGCTACTGAAACTTTTACTTAGCTAGCACTTGCAGCTCCTTCATTGTTTCAAAGTGAAGCCATTGCATGAGGATTAAATCAAGACCTCCCAAGCTGCGGCTTGCCTGACAAGGTTGAGATCCGACTTATCGGCCCGAGTTCTGCTGTGGCCGCAAGTACAGCCGAAGACAGTTTTTGCATACGCGCCAAAGTCAGCCTTTGACGCGGTCCTGCAATGCTGACGACCGCGACAGTCTCTTGACTACGAATCACTGGTGCGGCTAGAGCAGTCATACCAGGCGCAAACACCTCATCAATCATTGCGTAGCCTCTCCCGCGAGCTGCATACACCATGTCTAAAAGTGACATCACAGTGGTTGGGGCTTTCGGTCCGTATTCTTTGGGCTGACCAAAGCCTTGTCGGCTAACCAACTCAAGCGCTCTCTCATCGCTCAGTGTTAATAACCAAGCATGCCCGGAGGCCGTACAGGACAAGCGTGCCTCCATGCCCATGTCGGGGTCATACCTCAACCCCATGCGGGTACCTTGAGACTTTGCGACCCACACGAGTCGATCGTCATCAACGATCGACAGCCGAACAAGTTCGCCCGACTCTTTGGAAAGTCGCTCGAGTATGGGTTCAGCTATATCGACGATACCCTTGCTACTCAAAAGCCCCAACCCCATCGATGCTAGTTTTGCCGTAAGTATGTAATCGCCTTGGCTGCGTAACTGGCGAACATAACCGCGCCTTTGCAATTCACCCAAAAGGCGATGGCATGCGCTACGTGGAATATCTAACTCATCAGCCAGTTCTGTCAAAGGCATGCCTTCAGGCTGATCGCACAGTTGCTCAAGAAGGGATAGTCCACGGTCGAGGGCGAGCGTCATGATGTGGCTCCTTTTAAACAGAATCTTTTTTAAGTACTTATCGAATGCCTCTATTTATCTAGACATTTCAATGGATTGCCATTATATGAAATACGTTTCCAACTTGGAATTGCGCAATAACAAACGCCACACAATCCAGTCAAACAACTTGAGACTCTGCAAATGGCACACCCACTTTTCATCCTGAATGGCTCAAACTTAAACATGCTCGGCACAAGAGAACCTGGTATGTACGGCACGACGACGCTTGCTGAAATTGAAAAAACAAGCAAGGAGCTTGCTGCATCACTCGGTTTAGATTGCGACTTTCGCCAAACTAACCACGAAGGCATTCTGGTGGACTGGATCCAGGAAGCGGCAATGAAAGATGCCGCAGTAATCATCAACCCAGCCGGCTTCTCATTTGGCTGCGTACCGGTATTGGACGCGCTAAAGCTATTGCGTAAGCCCCTCATTGAAGTCCACATCACCAACATCCATCAGCGCCCTGCCCCCTATACATACTCTCTCGTCTCCCAAGTAGCTAACGGAGTTATCTGTGGACTGGGTCCAGCGGGATACATGCTGGCGGTTCGCGCTATTGCAGAACGTTTAGCCTGAAGGTAAATCATGACTATGCTTGGAAAGGCCGCACTGGCCATGTGGTGGGATGTATCGCCAGACGTGCAAGAAGAACTCGAGCATTGGCATGCTCACGAACATGTCGCAGAGCGACTGTCGATTGAAGGATTTTTGAGATCTTCAAGGTGGACCGACGCGTCAGGTGGTGAGGGCTTTTTTGTCATGTACGAACTACGTGACCATGCAGTTCTAGCATCGGCACCGTACGTTGCACGCCTCAATTCACCAACGCCCTGGTCGACGAAGATGATGCCATTGCACCGCAATATGGTCAGAACCCAGTGCGAGGTCGTTCATAGCCACGGGGCCGTTACTGCCCGACATGTTTTGACGATTCGTTGCTCCCCTTTAGAAGGGCAACAAGAGAAACTTCATCACCAACTAGGTGGCCTCGGTAGGCCTGTTTCGCAATTACCCGGAATCGTAGGTTTACATGTGCTTCGTCACCAAGCACCAGCAATTGCTGCAACCACCGAACAAAAAATTCGTGGAAATGCAGACCAGGCTGCCGATTGGATCATTGTTGCAAGCGGATATGACCGTGATGCTTTGCAAAGACTCCGCGACGTAGAGCTCTCCAATGCTCGATTGGAAAAATTAGGTGCTATCGCAGAAATCAAATGCCAACTGTTCTCACTTGCCTATACGGCTATTCCGTCAGATGTTCATGAACTATGAACACATATCAACAATTACTAAAGGAGATGACATGAAAACTAAGCTGATTAAATTCGTCGCAATTCTTAGCCTCATCGTAACCAATACGGTAGCGCAAGCCCAAGACATTCAGGAACGCACGATTAAATTCGGACATCTGAACAACACGGATCATCCAACAAGCATGGGTGTTAAAAAGTTTGCGGAAATCGTTGCCGCTAAGAGCGGCGGAAAAATCAAAGTAACCGAATTTGCTAGCAGTCAACTCGGAAACGAATTGCAGCAACAGTCGGCGTTGATGGGTGGCGTACAGGAAATGCTGGTGGCCTCGACTACCTCTCTGACTGGCGTTGTGAAGGAATTCGGAATGCTCGATTTTCCATTCCTCTTCAGTAACGCTCGGCAAGCAGACTCAATGGTAGACGGCCCCCTTGGCAAGATGCTCAACACCCGACTGAACGACAAAGGTATCGTTGTACTAGGCTACTTTGATTTGGGATTCCGTAACGTCACGAACAGCAAGCGGGCAATCACCAAGGGCGAGGATCTAGAGGGACTTAAACTGCGAGTGATTCCGAATCCGGTGTTCGTAGAAACGTTCAAGACATTCAAGGCAAATCCAGTTCCTATGCCCTTTGCTGAGCTATACGGAGCGCTTGAAAACAAAGCTGTTGACGGCCAGGAGAATCCCTACGCAGTGATTCTGTCAAACAAGTTTTACGAAGTGAACAAGTACGTCAGCGAGACGAACCACGTTTATGCGACAAACCCGATTCAAATCAGCAAACGTTTCTGGGAAAAACTGTCAACTACCGAACAGAAACTCCTACAAGACGCCGCAACTGAAGCACAAAATTACCAGCGCGTTATTAGCCGCGATGTTTCTAGCAAAGCTGTTGCAGAGCTAAAAGCCAAGGGAATGATCTTTAACGAAATCTCTGCACCAGAACAAGCTCGCATGCGATCCGAAGTTAAAGCAGTACACGACAAATTTTCAGCTGCATACGATCCAACAGTCGTCAAGCTATTCAAGAGCGAACTCGAACGCGTTTCAAAGCTTTGAACTTGGGACTTTAACCATGACCCTCGAGGAGCTCAAGTGCTCCTCGATTTGTTTCACTTACCAGTTAGATGCTAAGCAAATGACACTACATAGGCCGTTGAACGGAATTGCAAAAGGATTTAAGGCTCCATCGAACATACGATGGGGCAATAAGCCAGTGTCAACTGCATGACGCGCACTTCAGTCCAGTGAGACTTTGATTTTTTGCAAGACTGGCAATATTTCAACAGTGATGCAAAAAAGTAATCAGCTCAAAGATTGTGCAGTGGAAGCGCAGTTTTATAAAGCACCTGCTTGAGCGCAAAGCTGGATCGAATTTTTTCCACCTGTGCGATCGGCGAGAGCTGTTCAAGGATGAAGCTCTCGAGGGCGGGCATATCGGGGACCGCTACCCGCAATAGGTAATCCTCATCCCCTGTCATCAAGTAACACTCCATCACCTCATCGCGCATGGTGATGCGCTCCTCAAATTCTTGAAGTGCCTGACGGCTTTGTTGCTTAAGGCTGATCGAGATAAACACGTTCAGATGAAGACCCAAATGCTTGGCTTCAAGCAAGGCCACGTATTGCCGGATCAATCCCCGCGCCTCCAGAGCACGCACACGGGCCAAGCAAGGCGACGGCGATAAGTGAACCCGGCGAGCAAGTTCGACATTGGACAGACTTGCATCGGCCTGAAGTTCATCAAGAATCTTCAAATCGATAGCGTCAAAGTTTTTTATGCTTTGATTCATTACTTATGAAAAATTAAATGCCATATAAATCCGAATAATGCATGAATTCAACATCAACTGCCATGGCGTATTCCCTACAGTCTTCGCACGAGGAGACATTTGGAATGAACGACATGACCGAGCCAAACCATTTCACATCATCTACAGAAGTAGACAGCGATCCATTAGAAACCCAAGAGTGGCGTGATGCCTTGTTGTCACTGGCTGCGGCTGAGGGCCCTGTTCGTGCTCGACACATTCTGAATGAGTTGGTGCGTTTGGCTCGGACGCAAGGCATTAGCTGGCAGCCTGAATTGAACACGCCCTACATCAACACCATCAGTGTGGATGCACAACCCACTTTTCCAGGGGACCTCGCAGTGGAAGAGCGACTTGCTTCACTCATGCGATGGAACGCGCTGGCGATGGTGGTGCGCGCCAACCAAGCCTATGGTGAACTCGGGGGCCATATCGCCAGCTACGCCAGTGCGGCTGATTTGTTCGAGATCGGGTTCAACCATTTCTTTCACGCACGCAATGAAACACATCGCGGCGACTTGGTGTTCTTCCAACCCCACAGCGCACCCGGCGTGTATGCCCGCGCCTTTCTGGAAGGCCGTTTGAGCGAAGCCGACTTGCTGCATTACCGCCAAGAAATCACCGCACCGACCAACGGTGCGCGTGGTCTGTCGAGCTACCCGCATCCCTGGTTGATGCCCGATTTCTGGCAGTTCCCCACCGGCTCGATGGGCATCGGCCCGATCAGCTCGATCTATCACGCGCGCTTCATGCGCTATCTCACACATCGCGAATTGCTGGACTGTGACACCCGCAAAGTCTGGGGCGTATTTGGCGATGGCGAGATGGATGAACCCGAGAGCATGAGTGCGCTCACGCTGGCCGCCCGCGAGAAACTCGACAACCTGGTGTGGGTGGTCAACTGCAACCTGCAACGTTTGGACGGCCCCGTACGTGGTAATGGTCGCATCATCGACGAGTTAGAAAAACTCTTTGCGGGTGCGGGCTGGCATGTCATCAAGTTGGTCTGGGGCAGCGACTGGGATGGCTTGTTTGCCCGTGACACGACCGGTGCTTTGGCGCGTGCGTTTGCGCAAACCGTGGATGGCCAGATGCAAACTTTCGCGGCCAAAGATGGTCGCTTCAACCGCGATAACTTCTTTGGCCAAAACGAAGAACTCGCCCGCTTGGTAGAGGGCATGACAGATGAACAGATTGACAACCTCAAACGAGGTGGTCACGATTTGGTCAAAATTCACGCAGCTTACGCAGCGGCTGCGGCACATACAGGACAGCCTACGGTGATCTTGGCACAGACCAAGAAAGGCTATGGCATGGGTTCGGCTGGACAAGGCAAGATGACAACGCACAGCCAAAAGAAATTCGATGAAACCGACCTGATCGAGTTCCGCAACAGATTCAACCTTCCGCTGAGCGACGAACAAGCCAAGGGCTTGGAGTTTTTGAAACCTGCACAAGACAGCGCTGAGATGTGCTACCTGCGTGAGCACCGCACCGCACTTGGCGGGGCCATGCCTAAACGCGAAACCTCTTGCGAAGTGGTTCCTGTACCCGCAATGGAAGGCTACGCGCAGTTCGCCCTCAAGGCTGACGGCAAAGAAATGAGCACCACCATGGCCTTTGTTCGCATGCTTGGTACGTTGCTGAAAGACCCCACATTAGGCCCACGTATCGTGCCCATCGTCGCTGACGAAGCACGGACCTTTGGCATGGCCAATTTGTTCAAGCAAGTTGGCATTTACAGCAGCGTCGGTCAGCGTTATGCACCTGAAGACATCGGCTCCGTCCTCTCTTACCGCGAAGCTTTAGAGGGACAAATTTTGGAAGAAGGTATCAGCGAAGCGGGTGCGATTGCCAGTTGGACGGCAGCGGCCACCAGCTACAGCGTGCACGGCATGGCCATGCTGCCCTTCTACATTTATTACTCTATGTTCGGCTTCCAACGGGTAGGAGACGCTATTTGGGCAGCAGCTGATCAGCGCGCAAGAGGCTTCTTACTCGGGGCCACCTCAGGCCGGACCACCTTGGCTGGCGAGGGTCTGCAACACCAAGATGGCAGCAGCCATCTTGTGGCCGCCACTATTCCCAACTGCAAGGCCTATGACCCTGCCTTTGCCGGTGAACTTGCTGTGATCGTCGACGCGGGCATGCGTGAGATGCTGATTGAACAGCTAGACGTTTTCTATTACGTCACTCTCATGAACGAAAACTATGCCAACCCAGACCTGCCTGACGGCATCAACGAGGGCGTATTGCGCGGGGGCTACCACTTTCGTAGCTTTGGCCCAAAAGACGGTCAACGTGTGACCTTGCTGGGATCGGGGGCGATCTTCACTGAAGTTGTTCAAGCAGCTGAGAAGCTTGCTGAACAAGGCATAGGGGTGGATGTTTACAGCATCACCAGTTGGAGCGAATTAGCCCGAGATGGCATGGCGCACGAAAGTGATGGCACCACTCCTTACCTGGCTCAACTTCTCAGCGGCAGTTCAGGCCCAATCCTGGCTGCGACCGACTACGTGCGTGCAGTGCCTGAGAGCGTTCGCGCTTATTTACCAGCCGATCGCACTTACCGCACGCTGGGCACCGACGGTTTTGGTCGCAGTGACACGCGTGCGGTGTTGCGTTCGTTTTTCCATGTGGATGCACAAAGCATTGTTTCCAAAGCTTTGACCGATATGGCATAACGCGTTTCCTAAGGCCATGTGCGTATCACTTGATAACTTTCAAGATGAATTAGGAAAGCTCATCCTGTCCAGGTTTATCGATCAATAGAAAATTAAAAAGCATGATGTTTTTTAGCCTTTGATAGCGTTTTACCAATTTAGACAAGTGCGCATTTCAGCATGAATAGCTTGATCTCTCGCTTGTGAGTTTTATTCCGTGCGCTCTGCGTGTTCGTTGACCATTTTTACTGTGACAACAGCATGCTCAAGCAGCACAGCCTTTTCACTGTCGTTGCGTAAAGTTGCAACGGTTTGCGCTGCTTCAAGCGCAATGACGCTAAGCCTTGTGAGATTTGTCAATTTGATTTTTTCATTAAATTCATCAAGCGCTCTTTTGTAATCGCGTTCACCTTTAATTTCAGAAGCATCGCACAGTGAAGAAATGGTGAGCTTTAGCTCTGCAAGTTGCGAATTTAGTAAGTCAACTTTAGGGTACAAGTTAATGAGTTCATCTTCTAAGTTTTCATAGCTTGGTTTAGCTGTATGCGAATCAACTTGTAAATATCTCTGTCGCGTCTCATGTTCTTTTGGATTGCTCATGCTTTGTCCTCTTATTGATTGTTGTTCTCAAGAAATTAATTTCTGGTTTGAATTTAATGCTTTTCCTTGAGCCTGATTGACTGATTTCAGATTGAGAAGTTGCATCTCATTTCGTCAGCACTAACAATGTAAATACATGCCTCATCAATAGTGCTTACAGATGGCAAAAAATATATGAAATGAAACGCTCTATATGTACGGTAACGTACAGACAAATCTGATGTTTCAAATGAGCTGCAAGTACCAAAGTTCGAACTGGTAGGCTTAATCATTGCTATAAGGTCCCTAGCCTCACCTTTTTTAAAAGCCCTTTGTAAATATACAAAGGGCTTTTTGTGTCTTCTATATTTTTGGATAATGTCATTTTTAGCTAATTTGAGAGCGTTCGTTTCACGTAGCCTTCCCGCTTATACACAAACGATAAGAAAGATCTACTCCCTGTGCCCGTTACACAAATCACCCTACTCAGAGGCTATGAGCAAGAAGCTCAACAGCGCTTGATCGACCATGTATCTAAAGCGGTGCGATCGGTCATACCAGCCCCAGAGGCAGGTACTACGACTTTCATCCAGGAGGTGGCTGCCTACCAGCGCGATGGTCGATTTTTTGACCAAGGCAATGTCGCGCTTAACAGCGCTACTGAAGTGGTGAAAAGCTTTCTAGTCGCGATGCAAGCGCGGGACTTGGAGCAAGCCCAAATCCACTTACATGCCAACTTTCAAATGGTGTTTCCAGGTGGGCAAACCTTCCATCACCTCGAAGAACTCGTGGCTTGGTCAATAACCCGTTACCAATGCGTAGAGAAAACGTTTGCACACTTTGACGAGTCATGGCAAGGCGACCGCACCGTGGTCTATTGCGCTGGAAACTTGAACGGTGTTTGGCCCAATGGCACAACGTTTGACAACATCCGCTTCATAGATCGTTTTGAAGTTGTCGCTGGCCAACTTACCCGACAAGATGTATGGAATGATTTGCGCGAACATTGCCCTGCGTGAATCTGGTGTATCCGTTCTTTGCAACGCAAAAAGCGTAAAGCTAGCATGCGATGAGCCCTTGGTATGCAAGGCTGGGGCCAAAATTCAGAATCAACATAGACGATGCAAAAACCCGGTGTCGCTGACTCACAACCACATGCTTGAGAAAGATAGCTGCAAAACATGCAAACACGTTATGAGTGGTGATGCTGCGCATCGCACGTTTCACTGTGGGCTTATGGCATCGTCTTGCTAGACAACTTCTATGAACGCAGTTACGTCAGTGGCAAGGCTGAGCGCTGGAAGTTAGAACTGACATCCAAGGAAACATTCGGAATTGACAGCATTTCGGATACGTGGACTGACCCGACAACTGGCGATTTAGTGATGAAGCAGTTCCATCGAACTGGGAATAAGAAACTTACCCCAGTTGTTACAACTCCATTGCCAGTTCAATGAGTGGCTAGTTGGGAATGAATCGAGCGCTATGGAAATGATGCACTGAAATCAGATGTCTGAGCTCAGCAGTCTAAGTGCCCCACCCTATAGGTTCGCAGGCGCACAGACTGATAGATTTTTTTTGACTAATGTGCATATGTGTGGCTTTCGTCACATGTCGACATTAAGTCGATCAACTTTCTAAGGGGTTAATCATGAGCATCAATAAAGACCAAGTCAAAGGACGTACCGATGAGGCTGTGGGCAAAGTCAAAGAGGTAGTTGGCGCAGTCGTCGGAAGCAAAGAGCTTGAATTAAAAGGCTCTATCCAGAAAAACACTGGGATTGTTCAAGCCAAAATTGGTGACGTTAAGTCAAGCATTGCAAAAGCATAAACAGCACTTTACTAAGTTAAATCCAGCTACCGTCTAGTGACGACAACTAACCTATTGGAGAAATCATGATTATCAAATTTGCAGGAACTTTATTTTTGCTAAGCGCGCTATTCGGTCCGTTGCAAGCAATCGCCAAAGATACAACAACTGATACAGCTGGTCAGTATGTGGACGACGCAACCATCACGACTAAGGTCAAGGCAGCATTTGCAGAAGACAAGTTGGTTAAGGGTCGGGACATTAGCGTCCGAACAGATCATGGCGTTGTAGATTTAACTGGAAAGGTAGACAGTAAAGCTGAGTCGGACAGGGCTACGAACTTAGCAACCAAGGTAAAAGCTGTCAGCGCTGTTCACAACAACCTCACAGTCAATACACGCTAACCAAGGAAGTTAAGCATGGGCTCGCTGAGTTTTAGTCAGCGAGCACTTGCAATTCAAACTGGATTTCCCTGCTTCTCTAGTCAAGCAGATGCCCAGTCTTAACAAAGATAGTGCAACCCTCTTTGCTAAATGGCTTGTGTAGGCTCATATGCGGACTTCTGATCCAAGATCCAGCTGGATAGCGTCCGTGTTCATCCTCAAACACACCATCAACAACAAAGATTTCCTCCCCACCATAGTGCCTGTGTGGATTGAAAAATGTTTGTGGCGCCCATTTCACTAAAGTCGAACCACTCCCCTGCTGCATCAACGGCATGACATTTAGACCGGGCACCATACCTTGATACCAAGGGGCTGTTGTCGTATCAATCACTTCTCGCACCACTTGGTCAGGACCGAGGTGACGCAACTTCACAAACAGAGTGCAGCCAGATTCACTAAACGGCGCATGGGAAGATCCTGGTGGATTCATGATGTAGGTGCCAGCAGGATAGCTGCCAGTCTCATCACTAAATGTCCCATCCAATACCAATATCTCTTCCCCAAGCTCATGGTGATGCGCTTGAAACTTAGAGCCTGACTTGTATCGAACAATAGAAGTTGCCTTAGCGACCTCCCCGCCTTGTCGCTCAAGCATTCGTCGCTCAACCCCTAGTTCAGGACTTGGCATCCATGGATGTTCATGATGATTGATCACGACTCTTTGGCTGTAATCAGCGTTGATGTTCATGGATCAGTAACCTTGGCATGGGCTAATAAAAAACGCCCTAGAAACCAATAGGTCGCTAGGGCGTATAGATACTGGGGTGGCTGATGGGGCTCGAACCCACGACAACAGGAATCACAATCCTGGACTCTACCAACTGAGCTACAGCCACCGTAGAAGAAAAATTATAACCTAGCTATTTTGATTTCTGCCTTGAATTTTTCTTTTAATAGCTTGTAGTACGCCAAGCCTTCGGCAGATGCCCACCACTGAGCATATTGATCACGCTCACGGGCCATGCTGGCTGCATTGGATGCGTCACGGGGCAGCACTTTTTCAAGCTTCACCACCGCATAGCCACTAGCGCCTAAGTCCACGCCCACCCATGCGGGCAAGGTTTGTGTGCTGGCACGTAAGGCTGCTTCCACCAATGCGGTGGGTTGTTCCTGCTTAGACTCACGCGATACCACGAAGGCGGTAGGCAGCTTAGCAGCGTCAGGGCTGGCCTTCCACTCAGTCAATTTGGCAACGCCTTCGGAACGTGCACGCGCAATGGCAAGTTGCGCCACTAATTGCTCCCGTACGCGAGCTTTGACTTCATCCAAAGGCAAAGTACGTGCGGGGCTGTAGTTGATGATGCGGGCGGCAGCTAGAACATTGGGAGCCAACTCTACAGCTTCGGTGTTACGCTTTTTTTCAATCGAGTCTTGCGAGAATACGGCAGCCAAGAGCTTGGGGTTGTTTGCGGCTGTGTTGCCAGCCACGGGCTCACGACCCAAGTTACTGGCGTGTTGCACGTCCAACTTCAAGCGCTCAGCGGCGGGCTTTAAGCTGTCAGCTTGTTCGTAAACGATGTTGGTGAATTGCTCAGCAGCTTCAGCGAATTTACGTTGGGCCAATTGGCCGCGCACTTCTTGCTCCAACTTGGCGCGTTGTGATTCAAAGCTTTTCTGCTCGGGCTGCTTAATGTCGGTCAGGCGAATGATGTGAAAACCAAACTCCGTTTCGACCAAACCACTGGTCTCACCCTTTTTGAGAGCGTAAGCAGCTTCCTCAAATGGCTTGACCATGGCACCACGACCAAAAAAATCCAAGTCACCGCCTTTGGCCGCGGATCCTGTGTCTTGGGAATTCTTGCGAGCCAACTCAGCAAACTGTGCTGGCGACTTTTGCACATCGGCCAACACGGCTTGTGCTTTGGCACGCGCTGCATCACGCTCAGCAGCAGACGCACCTTTATCGGCGCTGATCAAGATATGACTGGCACGACGCTCTTCCAAACCAGCCAAACGGGCTGCGTTTTGCTCGAAGTAAGTCTTGAGCTCAGCCTCGGGTACCGCAATGTCTTTTTGCACAGCAGCCAAGTTCAACACCACGTATTCGATGTCAGCGCGTTCAGCCGACTGAAACTTGTCTGCGTTGGCTTTGTAATAAGTCTCTAGTTCTTCTGCGCTGGGGTTAATCTGACTTACAAAGTCAGCGGGAGCAAAGCGTGCCACTTGCACTTGGCGTTGCTCGTAAAAAGCGTTCAGGGTCACATCGGCCAAAGCAGCCGAGCTGAAACTGGTGACACCCACGCCAGACATGACTTGGCGCGAGGCCAAATCACCACGCACTTGCGCTTCAAACGATTCAGGCGACATGCCCTGTGTAGCTAACAACTGGCGGTAACGCTCCATATCCAAAGTACCATCTGCGCGGCGCAAGGCCGCGATGGTTGGGTTTTGTTGCAGCTCAGCGGCTAGGCGGGCATCGCTAGCACCCAGGCGCAGCTTGCTCGCAGCCACTTGCAACAAGCGGTCACGTACCATGCGCTCCAGGGTGCTGTATTTGGCTTCAGGGGTATCAAACAACTTCACATCCACATTGGGCATGCTGCTACGCATGCGTTCGACTTGACTGCGATGCGCCCCGTCCCACTCTGCTTGCGTGATGTCATGACCGTCCACCGTTGCCACGGTCGCACCGCCTTCTTTGAATCGGTTATAGCCCTCAAGGCCAAACAAAACGAAAGACGGGAAGATCAACAGGAACAGCAAGAACTGCATGATCCGTGTGTGCTTACGAACAAAATCAAACATGTTGTGGACTCATCGTGAATTGTGAGGAACCAAGAAAAAAGGCGAACCTTTGAGTTCGCCTTTTTAATGGGTGGTGGGTGCTGACGGGGTCGAACCGCCGACCTACTGCGTGTAAGGCAGCCGCTCTGCCAACTGAGCTAAGCACCCAACCGAAACCGGTAATTAGTTCAAGGCGTCTTTCAAACCCTTGCCTGGACGGAACTTAGGCACCTTAGCGGCCTTGATCTTGATGGCTTCACCAGTGCGTGGGTTACGGCCTGTGCGAGCAGCGCGCTTGCCAACTGCAAATGTACCGAAACCAACCAAAGAAACTGTACCGCCCTTTTTCAAGGTGGTCTTTACTGCGCCGATGGTGGACTCGAGTGCGCGTGTGGCAGCAGCTTTAGAAATGTCTGCGTGCTTAGCAATGTGCTCAATCAGTTCTGTCTTATTCACAAAAATCCCCTCTCAATGAGATGTGATGTTAGTAGGAGTTTGATACCGCGGATGATGACATCTGGGTGCAATGTGCTTTCGATTAAAAAAGCTTGCACAACACGGCATGGGTCTGAATTCTAGTCGTTTTTTGAAGCTAAAAATTACAAAGATTCTGCAATGGCACGACCCAGATCTGAAGTACTCGCGTTACCCCCAATGTCTGGTGTCTTCGGTGCGCCACTTTTAGGATCAAGCACCTTCTCAATGGCGGACATCACGGCATCGTGTGCCTCTTTATGCCCCAAGAATTCCAGCATCATGGCACCACACCAAATTTGACCAATGGGGTTGGCAATGCCTTTGCCAGCGATGTCTGGTGCCGAGCCATGCACAGGCTCAAACAAAGAAGGAAACTTACGGTCGGGGTTCAGATTGGCGCTGGGTGCGATACCAATCGTGCCCGTGCATGCGGGACCTAAATCGCTCAAGATATCGCCAAACAAATTGCTGGCCACCACCACATCAAAGAAGTCTGGGCGCTGCACGAAATGGGCGGTCAAGATATCAATGTGAAACTTATCCACATTGATGCTGGGATAGTTCTTGGCCATCTCAACCACGCGTTCATCCCAGTAAGGCATGGTGATGGCAATGCCGTTGGACTTGGTCGCGCTGGTCAAATGCTTCTTAGGGCGGGTCTGTGCCAACTCAAAAGCAAACTTCAACACCCGGTCAACCCCGATGCGTGACATCACGGTTTCTTGCATCACGATTTCGCGCTCGGTACCTGGGTACATGCGGCCGCCAATGCTGGAGTATTCGCCTTCTGTGTTTTCGCGCACGATATACATGTCAATTTCGCCGGGCTGGCGTGGCGAGCCATCTCGGCGCACCACCGGCGCAATGATGCCAGGCATCAAACGTGCGGGACGCAGATTGATGTACTGGTCAAACTCGCGACGGAACATCAACAGCGAGCCCCACAAAGAAATATGGTCTGGAATTTTGTCGGGCCAACCCACCGCACCAAAGTAAATGGCATCGTGTCCGCCGATTTGATCTTTCCAATCATCAGGCAGCATCTTTGCATGCTTCTCAAAGTAATCCCAGCTGGAAAAATCGAAGTGATCAAACTTCAAGTCAATGCCAAACTTGCGTGCAGCTGCATCCATGACGCGAATGCCCTCAGGCATAACTTCTTTGCCAATGCCGTCACCAGCAATCACTGCAATGCGTTTTTGACTCATCTTTAACCTTTAACAAACATTCGAAAAATTAAGCAGCAATTTTAGGTGGTCGCACCACCAAGCTCACGCCAGCAGCAGTGACAGCAATGCCGACCAGTGTCACCAAGGTGATGGGCTCGCTGAACAAAATCCAAGCCATCACGGCGGTCGTGGGTGGCACCAGGTACAACAAGCTGGTCACCGCCGCAGCGGCACCGCGCTGAATGAGGATGTAAAAAAGAGAACTACCGCCCAAAGTCAACACCAACACGGCCCACACCATGGCCCAGGTCATCTCAGCGTTCCACAAGGCAGCTTCGGTTTCCATCAGCGCTAAAGGCAAGGTCACCACATAGGCGGCCATCAGCTGAACGGCATTGGCACTGCGCACATCGCAGGGTTGAACAAACCGTTTTTGATACAGAGTTCCCGTGGTGATGGACACCAAGGCCATGGTGATCATGATCAGACTCCACGGCGTGACTTCAATGCCGCCTTCGAGCTTGCGCGAGACCACCATCGCCAAACCGACAAAGCCCAGAGTCAACCCTTGCCACTGACGGCGCGACACATGCCCCCCACGTGCCGACAACCAGATGGCAGTGAGAACAGGCTGCAAGCCCACAATCAAAGCCGTCAGGCCAGCGCCCATGCCCACTTTGACAGCTGCCCACACACCGCCCAAATAACCCGCGTGCATCAATACCCCCGTGACGGCTAAATGCCCCCACTGCGCCCTGCCCTGCGGCCAAGCCACACGCGCCCATTTGACCCACAGCACAAAACACAGAATAGAAAAAATATAGCGCCACAGCAAGAAAGTAAACGGCGGTGAATTGGGCATTCCGTATCGCGCCACGATGAATCCGGTGCTCCAGATCAGCACAAACACCACCGGCATAGCACGCAGCCAAGCTTGGTTTTGTGGGGTCTCCATTACTTGGCGTGGTCCACGATATCTGGCCAAGCCTTTTGCAGGTAGTACACCATCGACCAGACGGTCAAGACACCGGCAATCCAAATCAATACCGTGCCCCACAAAGCGGTGTCAATTACACCAAACAGTTGGCCATCAAACAGTAAAAAAGGAATGGCCACCATTTGTACGGTGGTTTTCAGTTTGCCCAACACATGCACCGCCACGCTTCGCGAGGCGCCAATTTGTGCCATCCATTCGCGCAAAGCAGAGATGGCAATTTCACGTCCAATGATGATCAGAGCCACCAACACATCTGCACGACCGAGGTGTACCAAGATCAACAAACTGGCACACACCAAAAACTTATCGGCCACCGGATCGAGAAAAGCGCCAAAAGCGGAAGACTGATTCAACTTACGAGCCAAGTAACCATCCAACCAATCGGTCAAAGCAAACACCACAAACATCAAGGTAGCCCAGAGGTTGCGCTCCGCCGTTTCAATCGGTAAGTAAAACAACCCCACGATGAGCGGTATGGCCGCGATGCGCGCCAGTGTCATGAGCGTAGGAATGGTCCACATAAATGGTTACTCGTAAATGATGTGAGATTGCCCGTCGTGAGCCTGTGCCATCCAACTGGCCAAGGCCGCATCGCTGGGGAAGAATTTGGCGCTATCGCCCAGCTGCACATCGGCGGTGGCACCGTCGCGCAGCAGCTTCAATCGTACGCCCATGCCACGCACCAATTCACCCTGCTCGGATTGCTCCACTTTGGCAGGGTGGTCACGCAACATCCGCGCAATGTCAGGCGAAGTCCCGTTGACCGTGACGCTGAGGTATTTGCCAAAGCGGCAACGGGCTTGTTCTAGGCTCCACACCTGCTGAATCGACAAACGTAAACCACCCGAAAAACGGTCTGGCTGCGCTTTGCCCATGATGATGACCAGCTCGTCATCCTTCAAGGTGTTGCGGTAAGTGTTGATGGTGGCTTCGTCGGCGGTCGCCTCAATGACAGTCGATTTGTCGTCCAACTTAAAGATAGCCAACTTGCCACGTTGACCGTTGATCACACGCATGTCACTCACGATGCCTGCTAGCAACTGCGGCTCGCGCGAGTCCATCAAATCTTCAATGCGGGTACGCGCAAAGCGGCGCACCTCGCGCTCGACTTCGTCAAACAAGTGACCCGACAAGTAAAAGCCCAAGGCCACCTTCTCGTGCGTCAAGCGCTCTTTCACACCCCATGGCATGACCTCGACATACTCTGGCTCTTGCGTGCTAGAGCCGTGAGTGTCTTCACCCATCATGTCAAACAAGCCACCTTGGTTGGCATTGGCTTCGCTGGCAGAGGCAAAGTCAAAGGCCCGCTCCACGCTGGCCAGCAACTCGGCACGGTTCAAATGCAAATTGTCAAACGCACCCGCTTTGATGAGGGCTTCGACAGTGCGCTTGTTCAAGCGACTGCGGTCAACGCGGCGGCAGAAATCAAACAAGCTGGTAAACGGCCCGTCTTCGCGCGCAGCCACGATGGCTTCAATCGCTTGCTGGCCTGAGCCTTTGATAGCACCGAGGCCATAACGAATGACCTTGTCTGAAATAGGTTCGAAGCGGTAGAAGCCTCGATTCACATCGGGCGCCTCAAACGTGAGGCCCATCTTGTGTGCGTCTTCAAACAACACTTTGAGCTTGTCGGTGTTGTCCATCTCCACCGTCATGTTGGCGCAGAAGAACTCAGCCGTGTAATGCACCTTCAGCCAACCGGTGTGATAGGCCAGCAGCGAGTAAGCGGCCGCGTGCGACTTGTTAAAGCCATAGCCCGCGAACTTCTCCATCAAGTCAAAAATCTCGTCCGCTTTGTCTTGGTCGATGTTGTTCTTGGCTGCGCCCTCGCGAAAGATGGCGCGGTGCTCGGCCATCTCCTCGGCCTTTTTCTTACCCATGGCACGGCGCAACATGTCGGCGCCGCCCAGCGAGTAGCCACCCAAAATTTGTGCGGTCTGCATCACCTGCTCTTGGTACACCATGATGCCGTAGGTCTCGGACAACATCTGCGCCACCATCGGGTGGGGATACTCAATGGTTTCTCGGCCGTGTTTACGCGCCACGAAGCTTGGGATCAAGTCCATCGGGCCTGGGCGGTACAAAGCGTTCAACGCAATCAAGTCTTCCAAGCGCGTAGGACGCGCATCGCGCAACATGCCCTGCATGCCGCGACTTTCAAACTGGAACACGGCTTCGGTCTTACCGTCTTGGAACAGTTCGTAAGTGCGCTTGTCGTCGAGCGGGATGTTTTCAAACGCAAAGTTCTCTTGGCCTTTGTGGCGCGCCATGATGAACTCGCGCGCGATCTCAAGAATAGTCAGCGTGGCCAAGCCCAAAAAGTCGAACTTCACCAAGCCGGCGGCTTCCACGTCGTCTTTGTCAAACTGGCTCACCGCCGAGTCGCTGCCGGGCTGTTGGTACAGCGGGCAGAAGTCGGTCAGCTTGCCCGGGGCAATCAACACACCACCGGCGTGCATGCCCACGTTACGCGTCATGCCTTCGAGCTTTTGCGCCAACTCCAACAAGGTTTTGACTTCATCTTCTTTGGCCAAGCGCTCGGCCAAGATGGGTTCCACCTCAATCGCACCTGCAATGGTGATGTGCTGGCCGGGCTTGTTGGGAATCAAGCCACTGATACCTTTGCAAAAGGTGTAGCTCATGTCGAGCACACGGCCCACGTCACCGATGGCGGCGCGCGCTGCCATGGTGCCGAAGGTGGCAATTTGCGACACGGCTTCGCGGCCGTATTTGTCTTTCACGTAGTCAATCACGCGGTCGCGGTTGGTTTGGCAAAAGTCAATATCAAAGTCGGGCATGGAGACCCGCTCAGGATTCAAAAATCGCTCAAAGAGCAAGTTGTATTGCAACGGATCAAGATCGGTAATTTTGAGCGCATACGCGACCAAAGAACCCGCACCCGA
>CANFKQ010000007.1 GCA_947447405.1 Comamonadaceae bacterium
AGCCAGTTCAATTTCGGTTAGGGTTGAGGTCACGTTGCGTACTCCTTGAGACAAATGGAGTTGTATTTACGCGTACTTTTTTAGAGAAGTCGAGTGTCTTGGCAGCTATGAACTTTTATTAGTAATTGACTTACATCATGGGTGCACGTGGTTGGTGCATATGTCTTTTCTCGATCAATTCCGCTCTTCCCCGCGGACACGCGCAACGACGTTAATAAATAAATAGGGGTTTTTCGGCTCTCCACCACCATATGCAAAGATAAAGGCCGCTAGGTTTAACCACCTAGCGGCTTTTTTCATATCACCTGCCGCAATGCTTGTGCTGTTTGCTGCAACAACGGCAACCACCGCGTTGCCAAATCTGGCGCATTGGGCCCTACACCCGAACGCACCAAGTTAAGTGCGGCAATAGTGTCGCCTCGTTCATTGCGCAATGGCACTGCCAACGCATCAACGCCTAACTCATGCTCTTGTGTTGCTAAGCAGTAGTCTTGCTTTGCAATTTGCTTGAGCTTGTGCTTGAGTTCTTTGATTTGCGTTGCGGTATGCGCGGTCAATCGGCTCAAGGGGTGTACATCCAGCCAGGCTTTCATTTGAACGCGACTCAAATTGGCGAGCAACACTTGGCCTGTCGATGTGGCATGTGCTGGCAAGCGCGTGCCCACATGCAGTCCATACGCCAATACGCTGTGGCTGGCTTTGGTTGGTAAGTCTGGTCCTTGCCAAATGCCGCGTGCCACGATGATCACAGCATCGTTTTGCAGTACTGCCACCGAACACGATAGCTGTGTGGCCATGCTCAATTGGTGTAGCGAGGGTTGGACCGCTCGTGGCAAGCGAGCGCCCGATAAATAACTGCCCGCAAACCCCAGTACCTTGGCGGATAGCCAGAAATACTGGCCATCTGTTTCTAAATAACCCAAGTGCGTGAGCGTAAGCAAATGTCGACGTGCCGCTGCCCGCGTCAGTCCTGTGCGTTCTGCCGTGAGTGTGGCGTTCAAGCGTTGGCGTTCAGTGTCAAAGCTTTCCAGCACGGCCATGCCTCTGGCCATGCCTTCAATCCAATCCGACTTGTTCATGGGAGTAGCGTTGGGTGTAGGTTGCGCGATCATCGTGCAACTATTCTATTCACCGCGCAGTGTTCGATTTTGGGCTTTGCGCTAGATCAATTGCGCTATTAATCTTGCAGCACTTATTAATAAACGAGGATTTGAGACATGCGTACACAAGTGGTAATTGTGGGTGCCGGCCCTTCTGGCTTGTTGTTGGGCCAGCTGCTGCACAAGGCGGGGGTAGATGCCATCGTTTTGGAGCGTCAGAGTCCAGACTACGTTTTGGGTCGTATTCGCGCGGGCGTGCTGGAGCAAGTCACCTTAGATGTGTTGGCACAAGCGGGCGTTGATCAACGCATGAACAAAGAAGGTTTGGTGCATACCGGCTTTGATTTGTTGTTCAAAGGAGAACGCCATCGCATTGATTTGGCAGGCCTCACGGGCGGTCAAAAAGTGATGGTCTATGGCCAAACTGAAGTGACTCGTGATTTGATGGATGCTCGCCAAGCTGCAGGCCTGACCACCATTTACGAAGCTGATGACGTTCAGATTCACGACTTCGACAGCGACCACCCCAGCGTGAGCTTTAGCAAGGATGGCAAAAGCCACACCATCAGTTGTGACTTCATTGCAGGTTGCGACGGCTTTCATGGCGTGTGCCGTGCCAGCGTGCCTCAAAAGTCGATCAAAGAGTTTGAAAAGGTTTACCCCTTTGGCTGGTTGGGTGTGTTGTCAGATACACCGCCCGTGCACGAAGAGCTCATTTATGCCAACAGTTCGCGCGGTTTTGCCCTGTGTTCGCAGCGCAGCCACACACGCAGTCGCTACTACCTGCAAGTGCCACTAACCGACAAGGTCGAGCAATGGTCTGACGATGCATTCTGGGGCGAGTTGCGTAACCGCTTAGATCCAGAAGCCCGAGATAACTTGGTGACCGGCCCCAGTATCGAAAAAAGCATCGCCCCCTTGCGTAGTTTTGTGACCGAGCCTATGCGCTTTGGCACATTATTTTTGGCAGGGGACGCCGCCCACATCGTGCCTCCCACAGGGGCCAAGGGCTTGAATTTGGCAGCGACTGACGTGAAGTATTTGTCGGATGCACTGATTGAGGCGTGCGTCGAAAAATCACACGCAGGCATTGACCATTACTCCACCCGTTGTTTGGCGCGTATCTGGCGTGCAGAGCGCTTCTCTTGGTGGTTCACCAGTTTGATGCACAGCTTTCCTGATCAAGGTGAGATTGGTCAGAAGTTCCAAGAGGCTGAGTTGGATTACTTGATTCACAGTGAAGCGGGTTCTCGCACCATGGCTGAAAACTATGTGGGCTTGCCTCTGAATTTTGGTGAGTAAATAAGATTTACAAAGGTGTGATCACTATGGTCATCGCGCTTTGATTTAAGGCATCTACTGAGCTTTGCGCATCGGTAATAGACTTATGCTTTCGACTTTGCGCGAAATCAATCATTGCGCAGGTTATAAAAATAACGAGGAAATATTGATGAGTCAAAACTTAACGCCGTCATTTGGCGTAGACCGCGTCTTGCAGCGCTTGTGCGATGCCAGCGCCACCATCGGTGGCATTGTGTTGGTGGCCATTGCGTCAGTCACCGTTGTCAGCGTCATTGGTCGTGCTTTCTTTTCACATCCCATCTTGGGCGATGTGGAACTGGTGCAGTTGGGCTGTGCAGTTGTTGTGGCATCTTTTCTGCCTTACACCCAGTTTCGCCAAGCCAACATCATTGTGGATTTTTTCACCACCGGCGCCTCTGAACAAACACAAAGCAAGCTCGATGCGTTTGGAACTTTGCTCTACACGCTCGTGTTGGGCTTGGTTGCTTGGCGCGTTGCGGTGGGCGGCATTGATATCAAAGCCAACCAAGAAACCTCTATGTTGATGGCATTGCCACTGTGGATTCCCTATATGTTGATGGTGCCAGGTTTGGTGCTGTGCTCGGTGATTGGCTTGGTTCAAACCCTGCAACACCTCGGTTTGATTGCGAAGGAAGAAGTATGAGCACGATGAATATTGGTTTAGCCATGTTCGGCGCCATGTTGGTGCTGATGGCCGTTCGCGTGCCGATTGCAATTTCTATGTTTGTGCCAGGAGCCTTGGGCTACATGGCCTTGTCGGGCTGGTTGCCTTTGCTGTCACACCTCAAAGGTGCGGTGTATAGCCGTGTGTCGATTTACGACTTGTCGGTCATTCCCTTGTTCATGTTGATGGGCGCGTTTGCCGTGCATGGTGGTTTGTCTAAGGCCTTGTTTGACTTTGCCAACGCTTTACTGGGCCGCTTCAAAGGCGGCATGGCGATGGCGGGTGTGCTGGCCTGTGCCGCGTTTGGTTCCATCTCTGGCTCGACTGTTGCCACCACCGCCACGATTGCCCAAGTGGCTTACCCCGAGATGCGCCGTATCAACTACTCGGGTCGACTTGCCACAGCTGTATTGGCTACGGGCGGCACGATGGGGGTGTTGTTGCCGCCATCGGTCACGTTGATGGTCTATGCCATCTTGACTGAGCAGAACATCACCAAGATGTTCTTGGCTGCTTATATTCCAGCGTTGCTGGCTGCTGCCGGTTACCTGATCGCCATTGCGGTGATCGTTCGTATTCACCCAGACCAAGCGCCTCAAGCCAAAGCAGCCACAGCCAGTGAGTTGATGACAACGGCAGTAAACGTGTGGCCCATCGCCGCTATTTTCTTGGTGGTATTCGGTGGCATTTACGGTGGTGTGTTCACGGCGACTGAAGGTGCTGCCATTGGTAACGTGCTGACCTTTGCTATCACTTTGCTGCGTCGCGAAATGACGTTTGACAAACTGGTGGCCTCTATCCGCACCACTGCTCAAACTAGCGGCATGATCTTTTTGATCTTCATTGGTGCGGACATGATCAACGCCTCGCTAGCCCTATCGCAGCTGCCTTCACAGTTGGCCGACATGGTGGGTCACTTGCAGATTTCACCTTTGGTGGTGATGGGCGGCATCATGGTTTTCTACATCATCTTGGGTTGTGTGATGGATGAAATGTCCATGATTTTGTTGACCGTGCCAACCTTGTTTCCAGTCATTTTGGGCATGGACTTCTTTGGCTTGAACCCCTCAGACAAGGCCTTGTGGTTTGGTATCCTGATCCTTACCGTGTGTGAGATTGGCATGATCTTCCCTCCCGTGGGGTTGAACGTGTACATCATGAACGGCTTGGCCAAAGATGTACCGATGGTCGAGACCTACAAAGGTGTCGTGCCGTTCCTCATCACAGACGGCATTCGCTTGTCGTTGTTGATTGCATTCCCCGCCATCTCTTTGTGGCTGGTGCATTTGTTGACTTAAATTTTTATAACCTGGAGACAAAAATGAAAACGCGTTTTCTCAAAGTTGCCGCTGCTGCGTTGACCGCTGTTGCACTCAGCCCCGCCGTGATGGCCCAAGAAGTGACACTCAAGGTGCACCATTTCTTGCCCGCCTCATCGTTCGCACAAACCTTGTTTATTCAGCCTTGGTGCGACCGCATCGCCAAAGAGTCGAACAACAAGATGAAGTGCCAAATTTACCCATCCATGCAACTCGGTGGTTCGCCCCCTCAGTTGTTTGAACAAGCCCGTGACGGCGTGGCCGATGTGATTTGGACCTTGCCTGGCTACACCGCTGGTCGTTTCCCATCCATCGAAGTGTTTGAATTACCCTTCATGATGCAAAGCCCAGAAGCCACCAGTAAAGCCCTCTGGGACTACGTGGACCAATACGCAAAAGCCGAGTTCAAAGACGTCAAGCCTTTGGCCTTCCACGTTCATGGCGACGGTGTCTTCCACATGACCAACAAGCCCATTCGCACGGCGGCTGACTTGAAGGGCTTGAAGCTGCGCGCACCGACACGTACCACCAACAAGTTCATTGCTTTGTTGGGTGGCACACCGGTGAGCATGCCTGTGCCACAAGTGGGTGACGCTTTGTCTAAAGGTGTGATCGACGGCGCAGTGGTACCTTACGAAGTGGTGCCCGCTGTGAAGATTCAAGAGTTGGTGAAATTCCATTCTGAAACTGATCCCGCTGAACCTGCTTTCTACACCGCCACATTCGTGTTCGCGATGAACCAAGCCAAGTACGACTCTTTGTCGCCTGAGCTCAAGAAGGTGATTGACCACAACAGTGGCCAAGCTTTGTCCGGCATGGCTGGCAAAGCTTTCTTGCAAGCTGACATCGAAGGCAAGAAGCTGACCAGCAAAAACACCGTTAACGTAATTCCAAAAGCCGAACTGGAAAACTGGAAAAAGATCGGTCAACCTTTGACTGATGATTGGGTGGCCGACATGAACAGCAAAGGCAAAAATGGCAAGCAAATGTTGGAAGGTGCTAAGGCGCTGATTGCCAAGTACGCCGCTGGCAAGTAAAGCGTTTCAGTGAAAGTAAAAAGGGCCGCTATTGCGGCCCTTTTTTGTTTCTGATTGATGGTTCAATGACGGCTGTACACCAAGCCCGAGGCTACACCTCCAAACAAATCACCCTCGACCAAAGGCACGCCTGCAAACTCAGCTTGCAGTGCTTCTTGAAACGTGCGTAGCGCCGATGAACCTCCGGTGAGGTAGATGGCATTGGGTTTGCCGTTGGGCAAGCCGGCACGCTGCACGCATTCGCGCGCACAAGCCACGGTGTTGGAAAGCAGTTGCGCCAAGTGGCGGTGCAAGTCGGCGCTGCCAAGTGCTGCGGCCAAGTTGACCTCTACATACGAGAGGTCAATTGGCGTGTCACCGTCTGTTTGCGAGCAACGAATCTTTGCTTGCTCTACATCGTGAGCCATGCGGTGGCCGTAGCGCTCGGTGAGCACAAGCATCAAACGGTCGTGCAAACGCACATCGGAGTAGTTGGTTTGCAAAGCCTTGGCTTGAGCCAAGGCTTTGGGCTGGTATTGCCAGTTGATCAAGTGCCACGTGGATAAATCAAAGAACACGCGGTTAGGCACCTCGCGACTGTCAGGGCCTAAGTGACCATAACCTAGCAAGGGCATCACTTGGCCAAGGCTCAGCTTTTGGTCAAAGTCCGTGCCGCCAATGTGCACACCGGTGGTGGCCAGCACATCGTCGGCACGGTTGGTTTTGTGCATCAACGTTGGCCCCAAGCGCACCACAGTGAAGTCGGATGTGCCGCCTCCAATGTCGGCCACCAGTACGGTGGTTTCGCGCGTGAGGCGGCGCTCGTAGTCCAGCGCGGCAGCGATGGGTTCGAATTGAAATGAGACGTCCTTGAAACCCACGCTCTCAGCCGCTTGGCGCAGTGAGGCTTCAGCTTGCGCATCACGCACCGCATCGTCGTCCACAAAGTGAACGGGGCGCCCCATCACCACGCGTGTGGGCGCAGTGCCGAGGTGTCGTGTAGCGCGTTCACGCAAAGCGGCCAAGTAGGTCGTGATGATGTCTGAGAAGTTCACCAACTGGTTGTTGATGACAGTGGTCTCCATCAGCAACGGACTGCCCAACAGGCTTTTGAGCGAACGCATCAAGCGACCCTCGGTGCCTTCTAGGTAATGCGTGATCGCTTCGCGTCCAAAGTGCGTACTACCTTCTTCGGCGTTGTAAAACACGGCGGTGGGCATGGCAAGTGCATCACCTTCTAGCGGGATCAGCTGGGCAGTTCCTTGAGGTAAGGCCCAAGCCATGGCTGAGTTGGACGTGCCGAAGTCAATGCCCAAAATGCCATCGGCACTTTGGGATTTTGGTGTGGAAGCGGTCATGAAAGAAGTTAACTCACCAGCCCCACATACACGTTTTGCACATCGTCGTTGTCGTCAATCGCTGAGAGAAAGGCTTCGACTTCTTCCAAAGCTTCTGGGCTCAGGTTGGCTGGGTCCACAGGATTTTTTGGCTTGTAGCCAAGCTTGGCCGACAGCACATTGAAACCATGCGCGGGCAGGGCGCGGCTGACCAAATCCAAGTCAGTGGGATCGGTGATGAACACAGATGTGCCTTCGTCACCCGCTTCAAAGTCTTGTGCACCCGATTCGATGGCGGCCAATTCAGCATCTGCATCAGGTGCCGTTGGCTCGGCTTCGATCAAACCAATGTGGTCAAAGTCCCACGACACCGAGCCCGATGTGCCGAGCTGGCCTTTGCGAAACAGCACGCGCATTTCGGGGGCTGTGCGGTTGACGTTGTCGGTCAAGCACTCGACCATCACTGCCACTTGATGCGGCGCGTAGCCTTCGTAAATCACACGTTCAAATTGCACAGATTCGCCCGTGAGACCAGCACCTTTTTTGATGGCGCGGTCCAGCGTGTCTTTGGGCATGGACACCTTGCGGGCTTGTTCCATCACCATGCGCAGGCGTGCGTTGGCGGCTGGGTCTGCGCCGTTGCGTGCTGCGACCATGATGTCTTTGGCCAATTTGCTAAAAACGCGGCCTTTGGCGTTAGCGGCTAAGTCTTTGCCTTTGGCTTTCCATTGAGCGCCCATGTGTGTGTTCCTTTATGTTTGATGTGTGTTGTCAGTTGTCGGCACTTGCGCTCCAGCGCGCGTCCCATGCGTGTTCTATTTGACGACGGTCGCGCTTGGTCGGGCGGCCGTGCTCAATACTGTGTGCGGGCTCTGCGGCCATGCGGTTTTGTTCGGCTAACTTGGCACGCAATGCCATGCTTTCCGCAGTTTCTTCGTACAGCAGCTGTGCCACGGGCGCCGGGCCTCGTGCAGCGCTGATGCCTTTGACGACGATGGTCTTGGTGATGTTGCCTTGTCGCACGGTGAGGGTGTCGCCCACCTTGACCTCGCGCGCAGGCTTGACATCTTGGCCGTTGATTTGCACGCGGTGCTTGGTCACTTCATCACACGCGAGGCTGCGTGTTTTGTAAAAGCGAGCAGCCCACAGCCACTTGTCGATGCGCAGACTGTCCATCAGTGGTTGAACACGTCCAACACGCGTGTGAGGTCGTGGCCTGTGTAGGTAGGTTTGGGGCCGATGGCTTCAAAGGGCATCTTTTGGCGATTGACCCAAAGTGTGGTGAAGCCAAACCAAGTAGCCCCCAGCGCATCCCAGCCGTTGCTAGACACAAACAAAATATCTTGCTTCTCGGAGGGGATGGTTTGTTGCACCAAGCCATATGCTTCGGGCGAAGTTTTGAAAAGACGAATCGAATCAACGGAGATGACGTGGTCAATCAGCTCAGACATGCCTGCACTGGTCACTGCGGTGCTAAGCATGTCCATGCTGCCGTTGGAGAGAATGGCTGTGGTGATACCACGCTCTTTCAGGCTTTGCAGTACGCCCAAGTTTTCCGCGAAAGGTGTGAGCTTGGCGTACTGGCCCATCAATGCATCGATGTGTTCGGGTTTGACGTCGAGCTTGAAGCGCTCCAGTGTGTAGAGCAAGGCACTGCGCGTGATGTCCCAAAACGATTGGTAATAGCGGCTACCTTCTGCATGGTGCGGGTCAGACAGGGTAATGAGACGCGTGTAGTCAATCTGCTTGTCGCGCCACAGCAAAGAAATGGCTGCGCCTTGACCCGGATACAACTGCTCAGCCAATGCGCCGATGGCATACACATCGAACAAGGTGCCATAGGCGTCGAACACCACCGCTTGGATAGACATGCTCAGTCCTCGTTGGGCAACAAGCAGCAGGTGTCGCCGCTGGCAGGGCGCTCAATCTTGATGCGGTGGATGTTGGGTAACGCGCCTTTGAGGTCGTTGTAAATGAAGGCGCACAGATTCTCAAGTGTGGCTGGGCCAATGCCCGGCACTTCGTCGAGGAAATGGTGGTCAAGCTTTTCGCGCACTTTGTCGACTTCTTGGCGCAAAAATGCGAGATCCATCATCATCCCGGATTCAGGGTCTGGCTTACCTGCAATGGTCACTTCGGCGTGATACGTGTGGCCGTGGATGCGCAGGCTTCCCTCTGCATCAATCTTGCGGCGCAGGGTGTGAGCGGCTTCAAAGTAGAAGCGCTGGCTGAGTTCGTATGTCATCGGATGCCAATCAACTTATGGGTTTGCACGCTCAGACGCCAGCGGGGTTGCGCTTGGCAATAGGCAATAGCTGCAGCTGTGTTAGCTGCAGCATTGGGCCCGTCCATGGGCTGCAAATAGAAATTTTCAAAATTCAAAGATTCATACAGCGCTGGCTCGGCGCCCACTTGGGGAAACACCAGTTTGAGCTCTTGGCCGCTTTCCACCACACGCAGGCTACCAGCCTTGGGGCTCATGCACAGCCAGTCAATGCCTTTGGGCGGTTGCACCGTCCCATTGGTTTCGACGGCAATGGTGAAGTGCAGAGCGTGGAGGGCATTGACCAAAGCCTCGTCCACTTGCAACAGGGGCTCGCCACCGGTCAGCACCACAAAGCGATGCTTGGTGTCGCTGGCGGGCCAAAAGCTGGCAATGGCATCAGCCAAAGCTTGCGCGCTGTCAAACTTGCCGCCATGCGTGCCATCGGTGCCCACAAAGTCGGTGTCGCAAAACTGGCAAATGGCTGTGCTGCGGTCTTCTTCGCGGCCGCTCCACAGGTTGCAGCCGGCAAAACGGCAAAACACGGCGGGTTGCCCTGCATTGGCGCCTTCACCTTGCAAGGTGTAGAACATTTCTTTCACGCTGTATGTCATGCCTGTATTTTCGCAGCAAGTTACGTGTCACCTTTTTGTGGGCCAATTGGGGCATGACAAACGCTATCCAACCCTTTGCCAACACCTTCGCACCCACCGGTGAACTGCGCGTCGCCATCAACGTGGGTAATCCCATCTTGGCCCGCCGCCACCCTGAGACGGGCGAGCCCGAAGGCGTCTCGATTGACCTCGCCACCCAACTGGCTCAGCGCCTAGGTGTGCCTTTGAAGCTTGTGGTGTTTGAGGCCGCCAGTAAATCGGTCGAAGCCGTGACGGGCGAAGAGGCTGATGTGGGCTTTTTTGCCACCGACCCGCTGCGCGGTGCGGCCATCGCCTTTACCGCGCCCTATGTGCTGATTGAAGGTGCCTACATGGTCAAACAGGACTCGCCATTGCAAAGCAATGACGAGGTGGACCAAGCCCAGCACACCGTGGTGGTGGGCAAGGGCAGTGCTTATGACTTGTGCCTGAGCCGCGAAATCAAACAGGCTCAGCTGGTGCGCAGCCCCACCTCGCCCGAAGTGGTGAGCTACTTTTTAGAACACGGCCACGATGTGGCGGCGGGTGTGAAGCCCCAGCTCGAAGCTGAGTTGCCACGCATTCCGGGCCTGCGCATGTTGCCCGGCCACTTCATGGTCATCTCGCAAGCGATGGGTTTACCCAAGAGCCGTGGTCCTGAAGCTGCGGCTTACTTGCATCGGTTTGTGGAGGATATGAAAGCCAAAGGCGTGGTGGCTCAAGCCATGACTAAGCACCACATTGAAGGTGCGACACTAGCTCCTTTGGCTAGCTAAAGAGGTTTTGGTCGATGGACGCCTTGACGACGCAAACCCTGTCAGGGGTGCAGACGAGTATTGAAGTGGCTGGGACTGTGGCCTTCGCCTTGTCTGGTGTGATGGAAGCGGCCCGCAAAAAGCTCGATGCCGTGGGCGTCTGCGCCGTGGCCAGCGTGGCGGCCTTTGGCGGTGGGACATTGCGCGACGTATTGCTGGACCGTCGCCCCTTGTTTTGGATTGAGCAATCTTGGTATGTATGGTCGGTGCTGTGTTTATGCATAGCTGCCATGTTGTTGATGCGTGCTAAACACTTCAAACCCACTGAAAAATCTATGCAATGGCCCGATGCTTTGGGGCTGGGCCTGTTTGCGGCTAGCGGAACACAAATCGGTATAGGCATGCAGATGCCTGCGTTGATCTCGGTGCTCATGGGTGTGATCACTGCGACTTTTGGTGGTGTGTTGCGCGACATCGTGTGCAATGAAATACCCACAGCATTTCATGATCACCATCCCTACGCGGTGTGCGCGTTTGCGGGTGGCTGGGTGGTGGTGGTGTTGCACTACTTGGGTTTTGATCCGAATGCAGTGGTTGCTATTGGTGCAGCCACTGTCACGCTGCTGCGCTTGGCAGCGCTTCAGTTTGAGTGGCGTTTACCCACTTGGAAGATCGAAGATTGAATTGGCGTTTTGAGTTAGTTAGACGACCAAAAATAAACCCGCTTTAGGCGGGTTTATTTTTGAATGAAGCTTTGTTTATGCCTTTGCCACTTCATGTGCCGCCATCAGCTCTAGCGACTTCACCAAGGCTGAGTGGTCTAACTGGTCCCACCCATTCGATGCACATGCTTGCATGAGCTGTGCGGCCGATGCCGTTTGTGGCAGTGACACGCCAATGGCTTTGGCACCGTTGAGGGCCAAGGCCAAATCCTTTTGGTGCAAGGCAATGCGAAAGCCGGGGGCAAAGGTGCGCTTGATCATGCGCTCGCCATGCACTTCCAAAATACGGCTGGATGCAAAACCGCCCATCAGCGCCGCACGCACTTTGGCTGGGTCAGCACCTGCTTTGCTAGCAAACAGCAAGGCCTCGCCCACGGCAGCAATGTTCAAGGCCACGATGATTTGATTCGCCACCTTGGTGGTTTGACCGTCGCCGTTACCACCCACGAGCGTGATGTTTTTGCCCATCAGTTCTAGCAAAGGCTTGACGGTGTTGAAGGTGGCTTCTGAACCGCCCACCATGATGGTGAGGCTGGCTGCTTTGGCACCGACTTCACCACCCGACACGGGGGCATCTAAATACTCGCAACCCAGTGCATTGACTTTTTGCGCGAAGGTTTTGGTGTCCATCGGCGAGATAGAGCTCATGTCGACCACGATCTTGCCTGGGCTCAAACCTTCGGCCACGCCGTCTTTGCCAAAGAGCACGGCTTCTACATCGGGTGTGTCGGGCAACATCAAAAAAATGATGTCTGCGGCGCGAGCCACATCGGCATTGGTGGCGCAGATGTGTGCGCTGGAGAGTTCGGCGGGCACTTTGCTGCGTGTGCGAACGAACAAGTCGTGCTTGGCTGCCAACAAATGTTGCGCCATGGGTGAGCCCATGATGCCTAAGCCGATGAAACCGATTTTCATGAAAACTTCCTTTGTGAAATTAGTAAGTACCGGAGGATGTTGCTGTCTTGGAGGCGTGCATTTTGGAAATGATTTGTTGCGCACCTGCTGCCATCAAACGTGCATCCGAACTGACAGTGACGAATTGAAAGCCTTTGGCAATGCGTTTGAGCGCAGACTCTGGTGTGCCGTTGTGAATGCCAGCGACTACGCCGTGTGCTTTGGCGCGTGCCAGGATATGGTCCACTGCTTCAGCGGCCTTTGGGTCGAGGTCGTCAAAGGTGGGGTTGCAGCCCAAAGCCAGCGACAAGTCAGAGGGGCCGATGTAGATGGCATCCAAGCCTTCGACGCTGAGGATGTCATCCAAGTTGTCTAAGGCCGCTGCGGTTTCAATCATGGCGAAGGTGACGATGGTGTCGTTCGCGTGCTTAGGGTAGTCGGCGCCTCCGTAAAGCAGGGCACGCACAGGACCAAAGCTACGTGTGCCGCGAGGTGCATAGTGGGTGTAGGCCACTAGTTTTTGCGCGTCTTCTTTGGTGTTGACCATGGGGCAGATCACGCCGTATGCGCCGGCGTCTAAGGTCTTCATCAATATGCCGGGCTCTAACCATGGCACGCGTACCACGGGCACTGTGTCGGTGGTGGAGATGGCTTGCAGCATGGTCACCATGGCTTGGTAGTCGACCACGCCGTGCTGTAAATCGATGGTGAGTGAATCCCAGCCTTGGTGGGCCATGGTTTCTGCGGAAAAGCTGTTGGGGATGGCGAGCCAGCCGTTGACGACGGCTCCGCCTGATTTCCAAATTTCTCTGATTTTGTTAGGGCGCATGGTGTGGGGGGGGTGATTTAAGAGTGTTTATCGAACCATGCAAGGGCGTTTGTGATCAAACGTCCAGCCGGGGATGAGGTATTGCATAGCGGCAGCGTCATCGCGCGCGCCTAAGCCGTGTTGCAGATAAAGCTGGTGAGCTTTCTCGACTTCGACCATGTCCAGCTCAACGCCTAGGCCTGGCTTCTTGGGCACTTCCACATGGCCGTGGACGATTTGCAAAGGCTCTTTGGTGAGAGCTTGTCCGTCTTGCCAAATCCAGTGGGTGTCGATGGCGGTCACTTTGCCGGGTGCGGCAGCTGCCACGTGCGTGAACATGGCGAGCGACACATCAAAGTGGTTGTTCGAGTGTGATCCCCACGTCAGTCCCCAATCACGGCAGGTTTGCGCCACGCGCACCGAGCCCGCCATGGTCCAGAAGTGAGGGTCAGCCAAGGGGATGTCTACGCTTTGCAGCGAGAGTGAATGCACCATTTGTCGCCAGTCGGTGGCCACCATGTTGGTGGCGGTGGGCAGACCTGTTTCGCGGCGGAACTCAGCCATCACTTCTCGCCCACTGAAGCCTTCTTCTGCACCACAAGGGTCTTCGGCATAGGCCACCACGCCACGCATGTCGCGCATCAAGCGCACGGCGTCTTTCAGCAACCACCCGCCGTTGGGGTCGAGGGTGACGCGTGCTTCGGGGAAGCGCTGGTGCAGGGCGGTGACGGCTTCTATCTCGGCTTCACCCGCGAGCACACCGCCTTTGAGCTTGAAATCGTTGAAGCCGTATTTTTCGTGCGCCGCTTCTGCCAAGCGCACCACTGATCCAGGCGTCATGGCCTTTTCGTTGCGCAAACGGAACCAAGCATCGTTGGCTTCTAGCTCGGTGCGATAGGGCAGGTCGGTTTGGGTGCGGTCACCAATGAAGAACAAGTAGCCCAACATTTCGACAGAGCTGCGTTGTTGGCCTTCACCCAAAAGCGCGGCCACGGGTACGTTCAAATGCTGGCCGAGCAGATCAAGCAAGGCAGATTCAACGGCAGTCACAGCGTGGATGGTGGTGCGCAAGTCAAATGTTTGCAAGCCACGACCGCCGGCATCGCGGTCAGCGAATCGGGTAC
Organism: Comamonadaceae bacterium; assembly: GCA_947447405.1. Classification (GTDB taxonomy): domain Bacteria; phylum Pseudomonadota; class Gammaproteobacteria; order Burkholderiales; family Burkholderiaceae_C; genus Limnohabitans. The sequence continues at coordinate 13,958 of CANFKQ010000007.1, forward strand.
GCATGGTGTTCAGTACCGCCTGCACATTGCCAATGCTTTGGCCCACCACTAACTCGGTGGCATCTTCCAGCGTGGTGCGGATTTTTTCACCGCCAGGCACTTCGCCAATGCCAGTGCGACCCGCGTTGTCGGTAAGGATGAGCAGGTTACGCGTGAAGAAAGCGCCGTGTGCGCCTGAGAGGTTCATCAACATGCTGTCATGCCCTGCAACGGGGATGACGCGTAACTGTGTGATGACGGGAGCAGAGTGAGGCATGGTGTATTCGTATGGTTGAAAGTTCAATCTGCTTTGATGTCGCGGGTTTGGATGAGTTTTCTCCAGCGTGTGAATTCAGCGGCTTGGTAAGCGGTGAATTGCTCAGGCGTGTTGGCCACGATTTCGAAGCCTAAATCCAGTAACTTGGTTTTGACTTGTGGGTCGTTCAAACCCGCCACGATGGCCGCGTGCAGCTTGGCTTTGATGTCCGTAGGCAAACCTTTGGGCGCTGCAATGGCTTGCCATGAATACACATTGGCTTCTTTGATGCCCAGCTCTTCGAGCGAGGGCACGTTGGGCAAGAGTGGTGAACGCTTGGCACTGGTGATGGACAGTGGTCGCAACTTGCCCGCCAAAATTTGGGGCATGGCGGTGTTGATGTTCATGAACGATGAGTCCACTTGTGCACCGAGCAAATCAGTCATCACAGGGCCACCCCCTTTGTAGGGCACGTGGATGCCTGTCGTGCCGGTTTGTAACCAAAACAATTCAGCCGTCAGGTGGTCACTGCTGCCATTGCCAGATGATGCGAATGTCATCTTGTTGGGATTGGCTTTTAGAAAGGCAATGACATCGGCCATCGATTTGTGGGGCGAGTTGGCGGGCACCACCAAGACATTGGGTGCCTGCACGGCGATGCTGATGTAATCGAAGTCTTTCAGCGCGTCATAGGGCACTTTGTTTAGCAGATGCGGTGCAATGACATAAGGACCGAGGGAGGACACCAGCAGCGTATGGCCATCCGCAGGTGCACGTGCCACAAAACCTGCGCCAATCGTGCCAGTAGCACCTGCTTTGTTGTCGGTGATAAAGGTGCCCCCCAGTTTTTCTTGCAGCTTGGGTGCCAAAGTACGAGCAATCAAATCGGTGGCGCCACCGGGTGGGAATGGCACAACCAATGTGACCGGTTTGTCAGGCCAAGCGTGTGCAGTGCCCATGACAACGATGCTTGTCAGCATTGTGAAGAGTAAGTGGCGTTTTTTCATGTGAGGTCTTTTGTGTGTGCGAGTGCTTAAGCCGCACCACGTGTGTTGGTGTAGAGGGCATACAACGAATGGCTGCTGGCCATGAACAGTCGGTTGTGTTTGGTACCGCCAAAGCACAGGTTGGCGCATCGCTCTGGCAGATGGATGTGACCAATGGCGGTGCCATCAGGCGCAAACACGCGAACACCATCAAGTTCTTGCGGCTTGGCGTGCGCAGATCCGTCGCTGCCCCAGCCACACCAAATGTTGCCGTCCATGTCGACGGCGATACCGTCGAGTGCACCTGGGCCTTGGGCATCAATGGCTAAGCGCTTGTTCGATAAGCTGCCTTGTGCATTCACGTCATATGCCCACACTTTGCGGTGAGGCTTGGCACGGCTTTCCACCAAATACAACACCGACTCATCAGGTGAGAAGGCCAGGCCATTGGGGCCTTGAACTTCGGTCAACACTTGTTGCAATTGGCCATCGCTTGGGTTGATGCGGTACAGCGCATGGGGCAACTCGGCTATCGCTGCGTCGCCTTCCCAGTCGCCTGAAATGCCAAAGGGCGGGTCTGTGAACCACACCGCACCATTGCGTTGGCACACGATGTCGTTGGGTGAGTTCAAGCGTTTGCCTTCAAAGGTATCTGCCAGCACGGTGATGTCTCCCGAGTATTCGGTACGTGTGACGCGGCGTGTTTGGTGTTCGCAGGTGAGCAAGCGGCCTTGCGTATCACGCGCCAAACCATTGGCGTGCTGGGATGGCTTGCGAAACTCACTCACGTGGCCGGAAGGCTCGTCCCAACGCAAGATGCGGTTGTTGGGAATGTCTGACACCAACACGTAGCGACCATCCCCAAACCACACAGGCCCCTCGGCCCAACGCAGGCCTGAGGCCAACTGCTCAACGCTGGCGCTGAATAAGCGCAGTTTCAAAAAGCGCTCATCCAATACTTCAACGCGTGGGTCGGGATAGCGTGCGCTGGCTTCAAAGGCAATGGCTGGTCCGTTGGTCATGGCTTTATTTCAAAATCAAATTGGGCAACCACATGGAGAACGCTGGCACATAGGTGACCAGCATCAAAGCGGCGATCAGGCCGCCATAGAACGGCCAAATGGTTTTCATGACGGTGCCCACCGACACTTCGCCAATCGTGCAGCCTACAAATTGAGTTGTGCCTACGGGTGGCGTGTTCAAACCCAAAGCGCAGTTGATGAGCATGACGATGCCGAACTGCTCAGTGCTCATACCCATTTGCTGGCAGATGGGCAAGAAGATGGGGGTACAAATCAGAATTGTTGCTGCCATGTCGAGGAAAGTACCCAACACAAACAAGATGACGTTGACGCACAAGAAGATGACCCAGGGCGTTGCACTGACGCTTGACAGCATTTGTCCTGTCAGTTCGGCCACGCCATATAAGCCAATCAAGTAGCCAAACATGGAGCTGATGCCAATGAGCAGCAACACGGCGCCGGTGCTTTTGACGGCTTTGGCTGCCGCTTTCAAGAACTGTTCGCTTGTGAGTTTTTTGTAAACCATGGTGGCCAAAAACAAGGCCCAAATCACCGCGACTGAGGCAGACTCCGTCGCAGTGAATGCGCCCGACAAAATGCCCACGATGATGATGACCACAACCAACAAGCCTGGTAATGACTGTGCAAACGAATGCCCCACCACAGCCCAGCCGGGGAAGGTGCCGGCTGGGTAGCCGCGCTTGACGGCCACCGCATAGGCTGCCACCAAGTTGCAAATGGTCAAAACAACGGCTGGCACGATGCCCGCAAGCATCAGTGCAGCAATGCTCACTTTACCGCTGGCGGCCAGCGTGAAGATGATGAGGTTGTGACTGGTGGGCATCAGGGCTCCCACCAAGGACGCATGTGTGGTCACGTTGACCGCGTAGTCGGCGTCATAACCTTCTTTTTTCATTTGTGGAATCAGCACCGCACCCATGGCTGACACGTCGGCCACAGGTGAGCCTGAAACGCCACCAAACAAGGTACATGCCAGCACATTGCTCATGCCCAAACCACCGCGCACATGACCTGCCAGCGACTTGGCGAAATCCACAATCTTGTCGGCGATGCCGCCGTACATCATGATTTCACCCGCAAAGATGAAGAAGGGAATGGCGAGGAACGAGAACGGGTTCATGCCCGAAATCATTTGTTGAAAACCTACCGCTAAAGGTAGACCTTCAAACAACAATGTTGCCAAAGATGACAAACCAATCGAGAACGCTACGGGCACGCCCAGCAGCAACAGCAGCGTGAAGCTCACGCACAAAATCGTCAATGCCATGCTGGCTCCACCTCTTCACCGCGAATCAAAGCGATGATGTGCTCGATAGAAAACAATGCAATCAAAACGCCGGCCATCGCAGGTGGGACGTATTTGAAAGCCTCGGACAAACCAAGGGTGGGAATTTTGTAATCCCACACGCTTTGTGCCAGCAGGGCACAGTTGTAGGCCATGACCACACCAAAGACTAAAACCAGGACGTGGATGAGTAGCTCCATCTTCAGGCGTACGGTTTCAGGCACGAGAACCAACAAAGATTCCAAGCCAATGTGACCCGCATCGCGCACACCCACGGCCATGCCGAGCATGGTGACGTAGAGCACGAGTAACACGGCACCACTCTCAGCCCAAGTGGGCGTGTCGTTGAACACGTATCGCCCAATAACTTGGTAGAGCACCGCAGCAATCAGTAGCACGAGACCGCCGACGCCGACCTTCAAACAAAGCCGCGCAAGTGCGGCACAAAAGCGTGTGTACATGGATGGCTTTTATTTAACAGCGTTGATGCGTTTGACCATGTCTTGCAGCTTGGGGTCTTTCAAGAATTTGTCATACACAGGCTTCATGGCCGCTTGGAAGGGGGCTTTGTCCACGTCCACAATTTCAGCCCCACCAGCTTTGACGATGGCCAATGACTTGGCTTCGCGCTCATCCCACAGCTTGCGCATGTAGGTCACAGACTCTTTGGCGGCGGCACGAATTTGCTTTTGTTCGTCAACAGAGAGCGTGTCCCATACCTTCTTAGAGAAGAGCAAGATTTCTGGTGCCATCGAGTGCTCGGTTTTGTTGTAGTACTTGGCGACTTCAAAGTGACGTGAGCTCTCGTAAGAGGGGTAGTTGTTTTCAGCGGCATCGACCAAGCCGGTTTTCAACGCGGTGTACACCTCGCCATACGGCATCGGTGTGGCGTTGGCGCCCATAGCTTCGAGCAAGGACACCCACAAATCGCTTTGCTGTACGCGCACCTTCAAGCCTTTGGCATCGGCTAAGGTCTTGATGGGCTTCTTGACGGTGTAAATCGAGCGTGCGCCAGAGTCGTAAAACGCCAAACCCACAAAGCCTTGGGCTTCGCAGTCTTTCAAAATTTCTTCACCAATCGCGCCATCTAGCACTTTGCGCATGTGGTCTGTCGAGCGGAACAAGAAGGGCATGGTGGGCACCATGGTGGCGGCACAAATATTGTTCATGGGTGCCACGTTCACGCGGGCCATCGCGATGGCGCCGAGCTTGGTTTGCTCAATCGTGTCTTTCTCGTTACCGAGTGCAGACTTCGAGAACACTTTGATGCTGTGTTTGCCATTGCTGGATTTGTTCAGTACCTCGCCCATGTGGCGCACGGCTTGGACGGTAGGGTAGTCGTCTGGGTGAATGTCAGAGGAGCGGAATTCGGTGGCGTGTGCACCAAAAGCAAACAGCGAGGCGGCCGCTGTGGCCACCAAGGTCTTGATCAAATTCGAGCGTGCGTTCATGGGTGTCTCCTGTTGTGGTTAGAAATTCAGAAAGGACCTGCTTTGACAAAACCACCGCCTTGGTAAATCACGGCAGGGTCATTCAAATCGAGAGAGAGTTGCTTGGCTTCGACGGCAGCGCGGAATGGCTCAGAGCTGTCGAGCGGGCGGTAGCCTATGTGTTTGGCAGCGGTGTTGTCCCACCAAACGTGGTGGTTGTCGGACATGCCGTAAATCACGCTGTAACCCACGACGGGTGAGTTCAGGCTAGCCAGCACCAAGCGCTCCAAGTCGTCGAAGCTCATCCAGGTGGCGAGCATGCGGCGGTCTTTCGGCTCTGCAAATGAAGAGCCAATGCGCAAGCACACGGTTTCAATGCCGTAACGGTCGAAGTAAAAGCGGGCGAGGTTTTCGCCAAAGGCTTTGCTTAAACCGTAATACCCATCGGGACGCACGGGCATGGTGGCATCGACCACTTCGTCTTGGCGATAAAAGCCGGTGACGTGGTTGGAGCTCGCAAACACGATGCGGCGTGTGCCGTGTGTACGGGCCGCTTCATACAGGTTGTAAGTACCAATGATGTTGGCTTGTACGATGTCATCAAACGGTTGTTCGGTCGAGATGCCGCCCAAGTGCACGACCGCGTCTACGCCTTCGAGCAGCTTGAACACCGCAGGGCGGTCTTGCAAGGGGGCGGGCATGACTTCTTCGCCCGCATTGGCGGTGCCCAAATCGCCCAAGTCGCTGACGCGCAGCACATCGCAGCGGGCTTTCAGACGTGGGCGCAAGACGCGTCCTAGGCCACCGGCGGCCCCTGTCAACAGCAGGCGTGAGTACATGTGTGAGGAGGAAGCCATAAATTTGACGTGAAGTTTGGGTTGTGCGAAGTTTGCTTTTTCGTTTAATTTGGTAGCGCTACCAAATTGAGTGAACGGATGTTAGCCACGGCAAAACGGGCCGTCAATGCTTTTACGTCAGGGTTTTCGCTAGGGCTGTGCTGTCGCGTTCAATGATGGAAAAGCCCACATCCACAATGCGCGGATCAACCGTGCGGCCCTCGGCGCGGTCCATCAAAAAGCGGGCGGCCAATGTGCCAATTTGCCCGCCATTGATGCGCACAGTGGTGAGTGCGGGCACCATGTCGGCCACAAAAGGCACATCGCCAAAGCCCATCACCGCGATGTCATCTGGCACGGTCAAGCCGCGTGCGCGGGCTTCGGTCATCACACCCAAAGCCAGCAGGTCGGAACTGCAAAAAATGGCTTGCGCATCGGGGGCTTCAGCCAAGATACGGGCCATGGCTTCGCGGCCACTTTTGAGTGAACGTGAGGCGCCGACATTGGCCACAAAAACAGGGGGTAAACCAAGCTGCGCCACGGTTTCTTGAAAGGCAGTGGTACGGCGGTCGGCGCGTTCGTCTTCGGCACGGACGATGGCAAATTTTTTGTAGCCTTTGCGCACTAGGAATTGAGCCACTTCACGCCCAATGTCCGAGTGAGAGAAGCCAATCAGCATGTCAATGGGTGTGAGGGTAAGGTCCCAGGTTTCGACGACCGGAATGCCTGACGCCAGCAAGCGCGTGCGGGCCTTGCCTGGTGGCAAGATGCCGGTGATGAAAATGCCGTCAGGGCGGCGACCGATGATGGCTTCGAGCAGCAACTCTTCGCGCTCGGCGGAGTAGCCCGATTGCCCCAGCATCAGTTGGTAGCCCGCATCAAACAAGGTGCCGTTCAATGACTCGATGGTTTCCATGAACACCGATACCACCGTGCTGGGCACCACTGCTGCAATCAGGCGGCTGCGCGAGGAGGCCAAGCCACCCGCCATGCGGTTGGGCACGTAGCCGGTGCGTTGCACGGCCTCTTGCACTTTGCGCAATACATCGGGCGAGACTTGGTTGGGGGTGTTGATGGCGCGTGACGCCGTGATGGGGGCCACGCCTGCGAGCATGGCCACATCGCGCAGGGTGATGGCGCCGCTGCTACGGCGTGAGCGTTTGGGTTGTTCTTTGTCGGTCATCAAATTCTTTGGCCTACTTGGCTTGCACGTTCATGAATGGTACCGCTATCATTGTGTTTGTAAAGGCTTTGAGCTGAAGCCGAATGATAGGAGACCTTGATGATCCCACTCACCATCCGCATGCAATCCCAAGACAACGTGGCGATTGTGGCCAACCACGGTGGTTTGCCCGCAGGCACGGTGTTGCCAGACGGTTTGTGCTTGTGTGATGCCGTGCCCCAAGGGCATAAGGTGGCGTTGGTCGATATTCCTGCAAACGGCGCGGTGCTACGTTATGGCATTGCGATTGGCTATGCTTTGAAAGACATTCCTGCAGGCAGCTGGGTGCAGGAACGTTTGCTTCAAATGCCATCGGCGCGCGAGTTAAACAACTTGCCTATCGCCACGGTCAAACCAGAGCCCCTGCCGCCATTGGAGGGCTACACCTTCGAGGGCTATCGCAATGCCGACGGTTCAGTGGGCACACGCAATATTTTGGCCATCACCACTACCGTGCAGTGTGTGTCGGGCGTGGTCGAGTTCGCCGTTGAGCGAATCAAGGCCGAGTTGCTGCCAAAGTTCCCCCATGTGGATGATGTGGTGGGGCTTGAGCACACCTACGGCTGTGGTGTGGCCATTGATGCCGATGGCGCAGAGATTCCAATTCGAACCCTGCGCAACATCAGCCTCAACCCCAACTTTGGGGGGGAGGTGATGGTGGTGAGCTTGGGCTGTGAAAAACTTCAACCTGAACGCTTGATGCCACCTGGTGCCATTCCCATCAATGACCAACGTGGCGAAGCGCTAGACGTGGTATGTTTGCAAGACGATTCGCACGTAGGCTTTATGTCCATGATTGGCAGCATCATGAAAACGGCGGAACAACACTTGCAACGCTTGAACCAACGCCGTCGTGAGACAGTGCCTGCCAGCGAGTTGGTGGTGGGGGTGCAATGCGGCGGCAGCGATGCATTCTCGGGCGTGACCGCCAACCCTGCCGTGGGCTATTGCACCGATTTGTTGGTGCGTGCTGGCGCAAGTGTGATGTTCTCGGAGGTGACCGAAGTGCGCGATGGCATTGACCAACTCACCTCGCGTGCGACCACCCCCGAAGTGGCCGAGGCCATGATTCGTGAAATGGCTTGGTACGACGCTTACCTGGCGCGTGGTCGCGCTGACCGCAGTGCCAACACCACACCTGGTAACAAAAAAGGTGGCTTGTCCAACATTGTGGAAAAGGCCATGGGGTCGATCGTCAAGTCGGGCTCTGCACCGATTTCGGGTGTTTTGTCCCCTGGTGAAAAGCTCCAACAAAAAGGTTTGATTTATGCGGCTACACCGGCCAGCGATTTCATCTGCGGCACGCTGCAATTGGCAGCAGGCATGAACCTACATGTGTTCACCACGGGGCGTGGTACGCCTTATGGTTTGGCGGAAGTACCCGTCATCAAAGTGGCGACACGCACGGACCTAGCGCGCCGCTGGCATGACCTGATGGACGTCAACGCTGGCACCATTGCCGATGGCACCCAGACGATTGAAGAAGTGGGCATGGAACTGTTCCAACTCATGCTTGATGTGGCCAGCGGCCGCAAAAAGACCTGGGCTGAGCACTGGAAATTGCACAACGCGTTGGTGTTGTTCAATCCCGCACCTGTGACCTAAATTTAGACAATCTTCACACTCAGATTGGGCAAGCCGTCGATGTGCATTTCAATCACATCGCCGCGTACCACAGGGCCCACGTTTTCAGGTGTTCCTGCGTAGATGATGTCGCCTGGAAAGAGCTCAAATGCTTCTGAGAGTTTGCTGATTTGCTCAGCGACAGACCAAATCATTTGGTTTAAATCGGCTTTTTGTTTCACTTGCCCATTCACTTTGAGCCAAATGTCACCCTTGGTGAAGTGACCCGTTTGCCCCAGTTTGTGTACCGCGCCAATGGGGGCCGATTTGTCAAAACTTTTGCCAATTTCCCAAGGTTTCTTTTGGTCGCCCATGCCGCGTTGCAAATCGCGGCGTGTCATGTCTAAACCTAGCGTGTAGCCGTAAACCAAGTCGAGGGCTTTGTCGACGGAAATGTTGCGACCGCCTTTGCCAAGCACGGCCACCAATTCAGCTTCGTAGTGGTAGTTTTTGGTGAGGGTGGGGTAGGGGTGATCGGCTACCGTACCTGAAGCCACGTACTGGATGGCATCGGTCGGTTTTTGAAAGAAGAAGGGCGGCTCACGTGTGGGGTCTGAACCCATTTCGCGTGCGTGGGCTGCGTAGTTACGGCCAATGCAATAGATGCGACGCACAGGAAACATCTCGTCTGACCCGACGATGGGGATGTAGGTGGCGGGCACGGCAAATGGTGTTTTGGGACTACCAGACGCCAAGCCAGGAGTGGCACATCCGGCCAGTGCACCTGATGTCACAAGGGCTGAGTTTTGAAAAAATTGACGACGTTTCATGATTTGTCTCCTTGGCCTGTCATGCCTGTTTTAAGATGTGCCGTGCAGTCATTCTTCCCGATGACTTTCAAATGCGCTACGCCGCACTGACGCCTTGGTTACTCGTTGTGTTGAACCCTATTTTTTACTCTTTTCGTCGTTGCCCCTACGCCATGCGCGCGCGCTTGGCTTTGCGCGTGAGCAACGTAGCCTATGAGCACCGCGAAGTGGCTTTGAAAGCCAAGCCTATAGAAATGTTAGCGGCATCCCCCAAAGGCACTGTGCCTGTGTTTTGCTTGCCGACGGGGGAGGTGTTAGAACAGAGCTTAGACATCATGCGTTGGGCTTTGAAGCAAAACGATGTCGAAGCTTGGTTACCCCGTTCGCCTGACGCTTGGGCATTCACCAACGAGGGCATTGCGTTGAATGATGGTGAATTCAAAGCCCATCTGGACCGCTATAAATACCCGCAGCGTTTTGGTTTGACCGATGGATGGCAACACCGCGCACAAGGTGCGGAGATCTTGATGCGTTGGCAAGCACATCTACAAATGCAGCCTTTTTTATCCGGCCACCACTGGGGTTTGTTGGATGCCTGTGTGGCCCCTTTTGTGCGCCAGTTTGCACGCACAGACCGTGCATGGTTTGATTCGCAGCCATGGCCGCAATTGGTGCTGTGGCTGGCGGCCTTTGAAAACTCAGAGGCGTTTATTGCGGTGATGCACAAACACTCACTATGGACGCCGCCGTAGACCTGAACGCTGCGGGATTCTTTAGTTGAGAGTTTTCAAGAAATCCATCACCAAAGCCCATTGCTCAGGTACGTTTAAGGCAGGGGCATGACCGCAACCTGCAATCTCCTCTGTTCGCAGTAAACCTTTGGCGCCTGGGCCGCGTGCGTGCATGGTTTGGATGGTCTCAGGGGAAATTAAATCTGAATTTGCGCCGCGCATCACCATGACTGGGATGCTCAATGTGTCGTACTCGCTCCACATGGGGTACTCGGGCACTTCGCGAAAAAACTGCTGGGTGATGTTCGGGTCATAGTGGGGCGTTACGCGGCCATCGGACAGGCGACGCGTGGAGGTTTCGGTCAAGTGCGTCCATTGGGCATCGGTCTGTTGACCGAAAGGCGCATAGGCAGCACGGAAGAAGGCTTCCAGCTCGGGCACAGTGTCAAAGGCGGGTGGCTGGCCAGCGTAGGCTTTGATGCGCTCCACGGCTGTCACTGAAATTTCAGGCGCGATGTCGTTCAACACCAAGCTGCGAATGCGTCCTTTGAGGGCTGGCAGCTCTAACGCAGCTGCACAAACCAAGCCCAAAGCGCCGCCCATGGAGGTGCCAATCCAGTGTGCTTGGGCGATGTGCAGCGCATCCATCAAATCTAAGGTGATGTGTGCGTAGGTGGCAAAGCTGTAGTCGTCTTTGGGGGCATGGCCCCATTGGCTCAGGCCTCGGCCAATGGTATCGGGGCAAATCACGCGGTAATGAGGAGCCAGCTGTTCGGCCAGTGCATCAAAGTCTCGTCCCGTGCGTGCCAAACCGTGCCATGCAATCACCACGGGCAGCGAGGCGTCGCCCCAAGCGGTGTAGTGAATGTTGAAGCCGTGGCATTGCAAATAATGTGAGCTAGGTTTCATGGTGTGCGCCTTTGTCTGAAAGCTTAAGCGATTACGATTGCCCCATGCAATTGCAAGATATTTTGTATTCCCAAGGTTTTGGTACTCGTCGTATTTGTGCGGGTCTCATTCAACAAGGCTACGTGCAGGTTGATTTTGGCGAGGGCTTGGTCACCTGTGACGATGCGCTCGAAGACGTGACCATCCAAGAAGGCCTTCAATACTCGGTGCAAGGTGTGTTGTGGCCGTACCACTCAAAAGCTTATGTGCTCTTGCACAAACCGGCGGGCTATGAATGTTCACATAAGCCTTCTGCATGGCCTAGCCTTTACACCTTGCTGCCGCCAGCTTTGCGTCAGCGTCCGCAAAAAAGCGCGGTGCAAGGCGTGCAAGCAGTCGGGCGCTTGGACCAAGACACAACGGGTATGTTGGTTTTGACCGACGATGGTCCGCTGATTCACCGCATGAGTTCACCCCGGCACCATGTGCCTAAGGTGTATGAGGTGACCACGGAAGACCCGCTGGATGACAAACAAGTGCAACGCTTGCTCGATGGTGTGGTGCTGGACGATTCACCCAAGCCTGTCAAAGCGGCGGCGTGCGTGGCAGTGTCTGAGCATCATTTGCGTTTGACGCTCACCGAGGGCAAGTACCACCAAGTCAAGCGCATGCTGGCGGCGGTGGGCAATAAAGTGGTGGAGTTGCACCGTTCTCAAATTGGCGCTATGCCTTTGCCGGCAGATTTAGCGCCCGGCCAGTGGCGTTGGATCAGCGAAGATGAGTTGAAGCTGCTAGCTACAAACGCTTAACTTTGCGGCGCCTTTGCAGCTTGTTTGCGCTGCGTCAAACGCAATTCGTTTGGATTCAAGCCCATAGCCAGTGTGAGCGCAGCGTGCTCGTTACACTGGGTGCAGATTTTTCAAGGTGTTTTTTGTGTTTTTGATTCAACGTTTGATACTGGCTTTGACCAGCGCGCTGCTGATGGCAGTCGCCCCTTTTGCGCAAGCCGGCAACCCCATTTTTGTACTCAATTCGCAAGATGCGAATGTGAGCGTGATCGACTCTGCGACCTGGAAAGAAACTCGCCGCATTGCTACCGGCAAAGAGCCGCACCATATTTACCTCACGCCGGATGAAAAATCGGTCATCGTGGCCAATGCAGGTGGTGATTCACTCACCTTCATCGACCCACGCACGACCGATGTGCAACGCGTGGTGCGTGGCACGCTCGACCCTTACCAGTTGCGTTTTTCACCAGACATGAAATGGTTTGTCACAGTGGCCAACCGTTTGAACCACATTGACATTTACCGCTGGGACGGCAAAGAGCTGACCTTGGCCAAGCGCATTCCTTCAGGCAAAACACCCAGTCACATTTGGATCGATACCAAAAGCACGACGGCTTACGCCACCATGCAAGACAGCAACGAATTAGTGGCGGTGGACTTGGCGACGCAAACCCTGAAGTGGCGCGTCAAAACGGGTGAAATGCCCGCCGACGTGTTTGGCACGCCTGATGACAAGCACTTGTTGGTGGGCTTGACCGGTGGTGACCATGTGGAGGTGTATGACGTCACAGGTCCGCAAGCCAAACTGGTGAAAAATATTGCAACGGGCCAAGGCGCACATGCTTTTCGTGCGCTTGGCGATGGTCGCCATGTGTTTGTGGGTAATCGTGTGGCGAATACCATCAATAAAATTGACTACACCACCCTTGAGTCGGTGATGCAATTCAAGGCCCCAGGTGGTCCTGATTGCATGGAAGTCACGGCAGATGGCAAGTTACTGCTGGTGTCTTCGCGCTGGATCAAAAAGGTCAGCGTGATTGATATAGCGACGGGTCAACTCGTGCGCCAAATCAAAGTCGGCAAATCGCCCCACGGCATTTGGACTGTGGACCACGCCAAACGGTTTTGATGAATACGTTTGGTATCGCATCGCTCTCAATCGCTCGCTCGTCGAGGCCTGCACAGATACGCTGGTGCCATTGGGGGATCGCTACTATTGCTGCACTGAGCCTTTCAGCTCAAGCCGCTGCGCCTTGCCGCAAGCCGCTGTACCTCACGTTTGATACCGGCCACATGGGCGTGGCGCCAATCATCGCTGAGGTCTTGAACCGCCAAAACGTGAAGGTCACCTTCTTTGCTGCGAACGAACCCACCAAAGAAGGCGATGGTTCGTTGGGGGAATACTGGGCCTCTTGGTGGAAAGCGCGTGGTGCTGAAGGCCATGCGTTTGCGTCACACACGTTTGACCATGTGTATTGGCGTTCAGACTTGCCTCGTGGGAGCTGGCAAATGCGTCCTACGGCAGGCCCTAATAAAGGCCAAACCGAGGTGTGGACCAGTCAGCGTTACTGCGATCAACTCCAACTCTCCAACACGCGTTTAGAACAAATCACTGGCGTGAAACCCTTGCCTTTGTTTCGTGCGCCTGGCGGCAAAACATCGTCATCGCTTTTGTATGCGGCTAAACAATGCGGCTTTGCCCATGTTGGCTGGGCGGATGCGGGCTTTTTAGGTGACGAGTTGCCCAGCGATAGGTTTCCCAATGCCTTGCTGCTGCAGCGGGCGCTGAACAACATTCGCTCTGGCGACATCTTGATGGCGCATTTGGGTATTTGGTCGCGTCAAGACCCTTGGGCACCTGCCGTGCTTGAACCCATGATTGAAGGCCTCAAAGCCAAAGGGTTTTGCTTTGCCACGCTCAAAGACCATCCACAATTCAAACCATGGATACGTTGATCGATCTTTTTGCCAATGCGCAAGCCGCTTTGTATGAGGGCGTGATGCAGCCCATCGCCTTTGCTGTGGGTTTGGGCAACCGCTTAGAGGATGTGTTTGATGGCACAGGCTGGCTGCTGGTTGGTTTGATTCAAATTGCCGTCATGCTTGTGGTGATCGGTCCGTTGGAACGCTGGCGCCCTGTCGAGGCAGTGGCCGACACGCGCGCCATTCGAACCGATGTGATTTACACCCTCATTCACCGCCTTGGTCTTTTTCGTGTGGCATTGTTTTTGTCGGTTGAACCTGTGCTCGACACCCTGATGGGTGAGTTGCGTGTGCAGGGGGTGGGTACGTTTCATTTGGAAGACCTTTGGCCTAGCGTGACCGATGGACCGCTGACCAGCTTTGTGATGTACCTCGTGGTGTTTGACTTCGTCAATTACTGGCTGCACCGTGCCCAGCACCAATGGCATTGGTGGTGGGCCTTGCACGCTGTGCATCATTCGCAACGCCAAATGTCGCAGTGGACTGACAACCGTAACCATGTGTTGGATGATGTGCTGCATGCTGTCATCTGGGTGTTCGTTGCGCAGCTCATCGGCATTGCACCCACGCAATTTGTAGCTGTGGTGGCCATCACGCAGTTGTTTGAAAATTTTCAGCATGCCAATTTGCGCCTGAGTTTTGGCGCATGGGGTGAGCGCTTGTGGGTCAGTCCACGGTTTCACCGTTTGCATCACGCAATTGGTCTGGGGCATGAGTCCTCCAAAGGTACAAAGACCGTTCTAGGCGGCCATAACTTCGGCGTGCTTTTGCCTTGGTGGGACGTGATGTTTGGTACCGCCAATTTCGACCAGCGTTTCGAGCCCACTGGCATCCGCGACCAAGTGGAGCAGGGTGTGGATTACGGCGAAGGCTTCTGGTCGCAGCAACGATTAGGTATCAAACGCTTCATGCAAGCGTTAGGTTTTTCATCCACGCGTTAGTCAGCTGCGGTATGCTTTTGGCATGCATTTGTTTTTAGATTCTTTTTGGCGTGCTGTAGCGTATTGCTTAATGCCGCGCGTGATGCTTCTTTCATTGCTGCCTTTGGCCATGTTGCTGGTGCTGTCGGTGAGTTGGGGTTACTTCTATTGGTCGCCCACCCAAGACTGGGTGCGCGAGATGCTAGCTTCTTGGCAAGTGCTGCAAGGCATGATGGATTGGCTGCAAGACAAAGGTGCGACGGAGTTGCAAGCCGTCATGGTGCCGCTGGTGGTAATTTTTGCTGTCACGCCCGTATTGGTGGTCATCTCGTTGTTGGCCGTCTCTTTGATGATGACGCCCGCTTTGGTTGACCTCGTGGTGCAGCGACGCTTTGCACATTTGGCGCTCAAGCATGGGGGCACTACGCTCACCAGTTTGGCTTGGACGTTGGGCTCCACCGTGATTGCTATGGTTGCGATGGTGATTTCTTTACCGCTGTGGGCAGTTCCGCCCTTGATGTTCATCGTGCCGCCGCTCATCTGGGGTTGGCTCAGTTACCGCGTGATGGTGTTTGACGCCTTGGTCGACCACGCCAGCCGGGAAGAGCGTTTGGCTATTGGCCGTCAGCACCGGACTGCGCTGCTGACGATGGGTGTACTCACAGGCTACATGGGCGCTTTGCCTAGCCTCGTGTGGGCGTCGGGTGCCGTGTTTGCGGCGGCGTTTTTGGTGCTCATTCCATTGGCCATTTGGATTTACGCCTTGGTGTTTGCATTCACTTCGCTGTGGTTCACGCATTACAGCTTGGCTGCCCTAGAAGCCCTGCGGGCGGAGTCGGGCACTGTGGTGATGGGCGCCTCGGTGCCGCTACCCACGGTAGCATTGGCGGATGACCCAAGCAGTACACCCCAACCACCAAGCGTCTAACGCTCAGCCAGCAAACCGGCCCGAGTTCGGCCTCATCATCGTTGGCGATGAAATTCTCTCAGGCAAGCGTGCCGACAAGCACATGCC
>CANFKQ010000008.1 GCA_947447405.1 Comamonadaceae bacterium
GCCTCTGGAATCGTGGCCCCCAAGAGGCCCAGCTCACCCATTTCTTTAAAAATAGTGGCGTCCATTTTTTCGTGGCGGAAAGCCTCTAAGACACGCGGGGCTAAACGCTCTTGGCAATAAGAAGCGGCAGCTTCTTTGACCTGACGTTCATCGTCCGTCAATTGGGAATCAAGTTGAAAGGGATCTTCCCAAGAAAAGCGATGACTAGAACTCATGATGGCTTCTTTACTCAAAGATTGTCGACAATTGAATTGTCAATCTAGCTTGGCGCCAGACAACTTCACCACGCGTTCCCAGACAGGAAACTCGCTTTTGTAAACAGCAAAGAACTGCTCGGGCGTGTTGCCCACAGGCATGAAGCCCATCTTGTTGATGCGATCTTGCGTTTCTGGCAAAGCCACGATGGCACGTACTTCAGCAGACACACGTTGCACCACATCGTTGGGTGTCTTCGCTGGTGCAGCCATGGCAATCCAACCGGTCACGCGGAAGATGTCATCTTTGAAGCCTTGCTCACGCATGGTGGGGATGTTGGGCAACACACTCATGCGTTGCTCACCGGTCACGGCGATGGAACGCAATTTGCCCGAGTCGATGTAAGGCTTGGCCGTTTGTGCACTGGCAAATGCAAAGTCAATTTGACCGCCCACCAAGTCTTGCAACATGGGCGCCTCGCCCTTGTAGGCCGCATGGGTCAAATCTGCAGACAGATTTTGGCTGAGATAAGCACCGGCTAGGTGCGCATATGAGCCCATCCCCCAAGAACCATAAGACATTTTTTTAGGATTCTTGAGAATGCTCGCCTTCAAGTCATTCGCGTTGTTGATGCCCGAATTGGGGTTCACCAACAGCGTGACGGGGGCTAAGGCAAGTTGCGAAACCAATGAAAAATCACGACCAGGGTTGTAAGGCAATTTCTCATACAAGAACTGATTGATCAACACCGTGGTACCCAAAGTCACCAAGAAGGTATAGCCGTCGGGTGCAGCTTTGGCAGCGGCATCAGTGCCGGTCACACCGCCTGCGCCAGCTCGGTTATCGATCAACACAGGTTGTCCCAAGCGGTCAGACAGTTTCTCAGCCAAGGTTCGCGCAATGATGTCTGTGGCACCACCAGGTGCATAAGGCACGATCAATTTAATGGGCTTAGATGGATAGGTCTGCGCTTGCGCAGTTGAACTCACACTCAAGCTCATCAAAACGATGGCAGCACTGGCCAAAACTTGGCGACGTGTTTTGCTTTTCATCACGGTTGTCTCCTGTTTTTTTTTAATCGTTTGACACATTTTTGTCGCGAATCACTCGCCCCCACTTCGCGTAGTCACTCTGAACACGTTGCCCCATCTGCGCGGGGCCTTGAAAACTGGCAATGCAACCCGCATCGCGCAACTTATCTTGAACTTCTTTTTCAGCCAAGATTTCTTGCACCTCGTTGGCTAACCGATCGACGGTTGCTTTATGTGTACCTCTGGGCGCAAGCAAACCACCCCACGACACAGCGTCATAACCTTTGATGCCTTGCTCAGAAATAGTTTTCACATCAGGCACCACACTCACACGCTGGGGTGAACCAATCGCAATCGCACGCAACTTACCCGACTTGATGTGTGGCAACGCGGCCACCAAGTCTGAATACATCACAGGCACCACACCACCGATGGTGTCTGTGATGGCAGGCACGCCGCCTTTGTAGGGCACGTGCTGCATTTCAAAGCCCGCAAGCTGTTGCAGCAACTCCATGCTGAGGTGACCAAAACTACCCACCCCAGAGCTGGTGTAGTTCATCGGTTTTGCTTGTGATTTGGCATGGGCAATAAGTTTGGACAAGTCGGTCACATCGGGCAACAAAGCAGCGTTCACCACAATGACAATAGGCAAGTCATACACGGTGGCAACCGGCATGAAGTCTTTGGTGGTGTCGTAGCCTGCCGCTTTGTTGAAATGCGGCGCCAGCATGGTGGGGGTGGCCAACATCATCAAGGTATTGCCATCGGGTGCACTTTTGGCCACTTGGGCTGCGGCAATCGCACCTGATGCACCTGCACGATTTTCAACCACCACCGTTTGCTTCAGTCGTTCAGCCAAACGTTGCCCCACGATGCGCGAGGCAGTATCAGTTGGGCCACCCGCAGGAAAAGGAACGACCAGTTTGATGGGTTTATCAGGCCAAGTCGTCTGCTGTGCCTGCACGCCACTGAGGGATGCGATCAACACAAGACACATCAATATCCCTCGATCCACAAATCTCATTGCATGTTTCACAAACATAGCCATCTCCAAAAGTTGGTTCATCACGCATTCGGCAGTGTCAGTACACCAGCAGCCTGCAAAGCCTCGAGTTGGCTGTCACTCATCGACAACAGCTCTTGCAACACAGCGCGCGTGCCTTCACCCAATGTCGGGGGCGCATTGCGAATGGGCAAACGTTGCCCATCTAAACGGTAAGGCGGCGCAAACACAGGCGTGGTACCCATCACAGGATGCGGCATGTCTTGCACCATCTGACCACGGCGAGAGCGCTCGCTCGTCAACGCCTCATGCAAGCCAGCCACTTTGCCGCAAGGAATGCCAGCCGCCGTCATGCGCTCTAGCAACAGCTCACGTGGGAATGTTTGAATCAAGGTCTTGAGCATGGAGCCCAACTCTTTGCGGTTTTTGGCGCGCTCGACGTTAGTTGCAAACAGGGGGTTCTCCACAATGTCTGGACGCAAGATCACTTGGCGACAAAATTTATCGAACTGCGCGTTATTGCCCACAGCGATGATCAGCGCGCCATCTGCTGCTTCATACATGCCATAAGGCACGATCGAAGGATGTGCATTGCCATAACGTTCAGGGTCGCGTCCGAGATGCAAAGCATCCAAACCGTAATAGCCAGAAACAGACAAGCCGCAGTCATACAACGCCATCTCAATGAGCTGGCCCACACCGAGACGCTCCCGACGCAACAAGGCTGCCAAAATCGCTTGCGCCGAATACATACCCGTCATCAAATCCACCACCGCCACGCCAAATTTCAAGGGTGGCATATGTGCATCACCATTGAGAGCCATCAAGCCAGCTTCGGCTTGAATCACCAAGTCATAACCGGGTCGCCTCGCCTCGGGGCCGCTGGTGTCGTAACCGGCCACCGCGCAATAAATCAAATCGGGCCTGATGGCTTTGAGCTGTTCGTAACCAATACCCAATTTTTCAGCGCCGCCCGTTTTGAAGTTGTGAATCACAACGTCACATTGAGGCAGCAATTCGTGGATGATCTTCAAGCCTTCGGCGGATTGAAGGTCAACCGTGATGGACCGTTTGTTGCGATTCATGCTGTTGTAGTAGGTCGTCTCGGTCTTACCAATGCGAATCCCCCAATCGCGCGTATCGTCACCACGGCCTGGATGTTCGACCTTGATCACTTCCGCACCAAAGTCACCCAAGACCATGCCGCACATGGGGCCCGCAAACACGCGAGAGAGATCCAAGACACGAATTCCCGCCAAGGGAAAATCATGCTCCGGATGTGAAGTAGAAGTACTCATTCGCTGACCTGACGTAGTTGGGAGAAGTTGGGTTGTCGTTTGTTCAAAAAGGCATGGATACCTTCCAAGGACTCATCGCTGCCCATGGCCTCGACCATGGATTGCGCTTCGAGTTCGAGCTGATCTTTCAATGAATTTCGCATTGCATGACGGCATAAGTTTTTGATATGGCTCATGGCCTTCTGCGGGCCTTTTGCAATGTCAACGGCCAGTGCCATCGCAGTTGGCAATGCGCTGCCTGATTCCACCAATCGATTGACCGCACCCAAGTCATGCATGCGCTCACCACTGAGAGGAGCCCCTGTCAAGCACAACTCAGTTAACACTTGTCGAGACACAAACTCCGCCAGAAACGCCGTCGCACCGCCATCCGGCGTGAGGCCTACTTTGACATAGGCGACGGTGAACTTAGCATCCTTGGCTGCAACCAACATGTCGCATGCCATCGCCAACGAAAGCCCAGCGCCAGCAGCCGCGCCCTCTACGGCTGCGATCACAGGCTTGGGGCAATCGCGCACCGCGCGAATCAAATCATGCAGACCTTCTAGGCGCACGCGACGCTCTTGCACAGACAGCTCACGTCGTTTGGCCAACTGGCGCAAGTCACCGCCAGAGCAGAAGTGACCGCCTTCGCCGGTGAGCACGATGGCACCTACCGACGGATCACTGGCTGCATCACGCAACGCATCGGTCACAGCAATGTAGAACTCAAAGCTCAACGCATTGCGCGCAGCAACATTGTTATTGGACAGAACCAATACATCGCCTTCGCGACGGGTAAGCAATGTGTGTGACATGAACGTCTCTTGGCTCAATGTGTTTGGCTCAATGCAATGAAACGTGCCAGATGATGGTCCTCGTCACCCAACTCATGGTCAATCATCACCAATCGCTTGGCGTAATGGGACAGGGGTAATTCCCAGGTCATGCCAATACCGCCATGCAGCTGAATGCTTTCCTCTGCCACCAAAGTGCCGATGCGACCAATGCTGTACTTGGCTGCCGACAAGGCTTTCTCTCGAGCCACGCGATCTTGCGTATCAACGGCTGCGGCTGCATTGATGACGGCAGAGCGTGCTTGCTCCACCTCCAACAACACATCCACCATCCGGTGCTGCAAAGCTTGAAAGCTACCGATCGGTGCACCAAACTGTTTGCGTGTGCGCAAGTACTCTAAAGTTTGGTCTTTGGCCATGTCCATCGCACCCACGGCCTCTGCACATAAGGCCAGCAAAGCGTAGCCACGCACACGCTCGAGCACGGTATAACCTTCTCCCTCGGATCCCAACAACGCATCGGCTGGCACTTGCACTTGGTCAAACACCAACTCAGCAGCACGGCCACCATCGATTCGATTGAACGATCGGCGCGTGATACCTGCCGTTTGACCTGACACAAGGAACAAGCTGATACCTGCCTCACTGTCAGTAGCGCCAGAAGTCCGCGCAGACACCAGCAAGCAATCGGCTTTTTCGCCAAAGCTCACCAAACCCTTCACACCGCTAAGAACCCAATGCGCATCCACACGTGTAGCCGTGGTAGTCACTTGGTTCAACTCATAGTGTGCGCCTGGTTCATCATGCGCCAAGGCTGCGATGGCCGTTCCATCGATCAAACTTTCTAGCTGCGCTTTTTGGGCATCACTGCCTGCCAACATCAAAGCACGCCCAACCATCAACGCACCCAACAGGGGTTCGGGCACGATGCCTCGGCCCAAGCATTCAAACACCACACTGATGTCAAATCCTGCGCCAGCAAAACCGCCCACCTCTTCTGGAAACAACGCCCCAATGGTTCCCAGCTCTGCCAACTGTGCGTATAACTTGGGGCTATGTCCTTCGGCGCCATAGGCCATGCGGCTGCGAACTTCTGCGCCATATTGCTCTGAGACAAAGCGGTTCAGGCTGTCCATCAGCATGCGACGGTCTTCGGTATGTTCAAAATTCATGGGGTATTCCTTTCACACGCTGCCAGCCATCACAGGCCCAAGATCATTTTGGAAATGATGTTCTTCTGAATCTCGTTCGAGCCACCAAAAATCGACAACTTGCGGTTGTTGAAATAAGACAATGCAGACTTTGTTGCAGCCTCATCACCTAAATGCGGTTCAACATCCGACGTGTCTTGCAAATAAGGCGCTGCATATGGCCCCATGGCCCGACGCGTCAAAGAAAAAATCTCTTGACGAATTTCGGTCCCTCGAATCTTGAGCATTGAGCTTTCAGCACCTGGCACACCGCCACCGGCCACCGCCGCAATGACACGCAAGTTGGTGGTCTTCATATTCTCCAAATCAATCTCAACCTTGGCCATTCGAGCGGCAAACAGGGGGTCATGCGACAAAGGTTTTCCGTTGCAACGCACACGATCCGCTACCACCTTCAACTTTTCTAAACTCGCCACCGAAAAGCCCACACCAGCGATGTTGGTGCGCTCATAGGTCAGCAAATATTTGGCGTACGTCCAGCCTTTGTTTTCATCGCCGACCAAGTTGGCCACAGGCACCTTGACGTCTGTGAAAAAAACTTCGTTCACTTCATGCGCACCATCTAAGGTGATGATGGGTCTTATCTCAATGCCAGGCGATGTCATGTCGATCAATAAAAAGCTGATGCCCGATTGCGACTTGGCCGCGCGGTCTGTACGCACAAGACAGAAAATCATGTTGGCGTATTGACCCAGCGTTGTCCATGTTTTTTGACCATTGACGATGTAGTAATCGCCATCACGCACCGCCATGGTTTTGACGGAGGCCAAATCAGAACCTGAACCAGGCTCTGAGTAGCCCTGACACCACCAGTCAGAGCCGTCCAAGATGCGCGGTAACCAATGCGATTTTTGCGTGTCACTGCCGTACTTCATCAACACAGGCCCTAGCATGCTGACGCCAAACGGCACAATGCGCGGCGCATGCGCCAAAGCACATTCGTTTTCAAAAATAAATTTCTCTATGGCATTCCAACCAGGACCACCCCACTCTTCAGGCCAATGGTTGGCCAGCCAACCTCGTGCATGGAGCTTGGCATGCCAGCCCTCCATTTCGGTCTTTGACAAATGCTCACCCGCGCGAACTTTGTCTGACAAATCAGTCGACAGGTTCTGCGATAAAAAGTCACGCACCCTCTCGCGGAATGCTTCTTCTTGCGAGGTAAAGTTCAAATCCATACTACGTCCTTGTCAGAATATTTCGAATAAACCCGCTGCGCCCATGCCGCCTGCGATACACATAGTGACCACGCCCCACTTGGCCTTGCGACGTCGCCCCTCGAGCAAGAGGTGTCCCACCAAACGCGCCCCTGTCATGCCAAACGGATGGCCTAATGAAATTGCACCGCCATTCACATTCAGCCGTACATCAGGAATGCCCAACTTCTTTTGGCAATAAATAGATTGCGATGCAAATGCTTCATTGAGCTCCCACAAATCAATATCATCCACTGTCAGGCCATGGCGTGCCAAAAGCTTAGGCACAGCAAACACGGGCCCAATCCCCATCTCATCGGGCTCACAACCCGCCAGCGCCATGCCACGAAATGCACCCAAGGGCTGCAAGCCCAGTTGCGATGCCAACTTGCCATCCATCATCACGCACGCGGATGCGCCATCTGATAGTTGTGAGGCGTTGCCCGCCGTGATGAATTGCCCCTCACCACGCACCGGCTGTAACTTCGCCAACGACTCATAGCTCGTGCCAGGACGGTTGCTCGTGTCGTGGTCCACCGTGACTTCTTGATACGACACTTCTTTGGTGTCCTTGTCCGTCACAGCCATGGTGGTGGTGACCGAAATAATTTCGTCCTTGTAACGACCGGCTGTTTGTGCCTCTGCCGTTTTGCGCTGACTCTCCACTGAAAACCGGTCTTGATCTTCACGACTGATGTTGTAGCGCTTGGCCACAATGTCCGCGGTTTCAATCATGGGCAAGTACAAGTCAGGCTTGTATTGGGCAATCCATGGGTCAATGCCATCGTCAACAGTGACACCAAGTCCTCGACGCAGTGCCGAAATACTTTCGAGTCCACCAGCCACCACGACAGGAGCGCCCTCCACCACAATGCGTCCTGCTGCGGTGGCAATGGCTTGCAAACCGGATGCGCAAAAACGGCTCACCGTGGCTCCCGCAATGCTCAGTGGCAAACCTGCACGCACCACACTGGCACGCGCCACATTGCGACCTGTACGTCCCTCTGGATAGCCGCAACCCAAAATCACATCTTCAATCAACTGGGCATCCACCCCTGAACGCTGCACCGCAGCGTTCACAGCATGCGAGGCAAGCTCTGCGCCTGAGATGGCGTTGAACTCACCACGGAGCGATTTCGTCAGTGGTGTACGAGCCGTAGAAACAATGACCGCTTCACGCATACATATCTTTCAAAAAAATTAATCAACGGTTCAAGCTGTCAAAGTTCTTACCCTCCTTCACCAACTGCACCAGCAGCGGCGAAGGTTGCCAAAACAAGGGGTCTTGTTTAGAAAATTCTTGAATGTCAGCCAAGATTTTTTCTAGCCCCACCATATCTGCGTACTTCATGGGTCCACCCCGATGGCGTGGAAATCCATAACCGTGCACAAACGTGACGTCCACATCTAAGGGGCGCAAGGCGATGCCTTGGTGCACCACATTCGCCCCCTCGTTGATCATGGCTGCCATGTATTTACGAACAATCTCTTCTGGTGTCAAAACATGGACTTGGATGTTGGCGCGTACACGCTCTGCATCAATGATTTGCAACACCTCGGGGTCAGGCACACCTGTGCGCGCCCCTTCGGGATAGAGGTAATAACCGCGTCCCGTTTTTTGACCAAACCAGCCCCGTTCGCAAATACGGTCTGCAATTTGCACATAGCGTGCTTTGGGGTCGCGCGTGGCCGCACGTCGCTTGCGTGTGGCCCAGCCAATGTCACCCCCTGCCAAATCAGACACTTGAAATGGGCCCATGGGGTAACCAAACTCGCGCATGGCCGCATCAATCTCGTAGGGAGAACAACCGTCCTCCATCATGTGATCTGCGGCGGCACGGTACACCGCCAAAATTCGATTACCAATGAAACCATCGCACACACCCGCACGCACAGGTACTTTTTTGAGCTGCGTTGCCAAACTAAACGCCGTGGCCACCACGTCAGCGCTCACCTTCTCGGGCACCACAATTTCAAGCAACTTCATGATGTTGGCTGGCGAGAAGAAGTGCAGGCCAATCACGTCTTGCGGACGCGACACACTGTCGGCGAGTTCATGGATGTCTAAATATGAGGTGTTGGTGGCGATCACCGCGCTGGATTTGCACACACGGTCTAGCTCTGCAAACACCGCCTTTTTGACTGACATGTCTTCAAAGACCGCTTCGATCACCAAATCAGTTTGCGCCAGAGCGTCGTAGTTCGTGCTTGTGCTGAAGCGTGCCATCACTTTCGCTTTGGTTTGCTCGGTCATGCGACCCTTGGTAACCAGGCCGTTGTAGACCTTGTCAACGTTGTCTCGGCCTCTTGCCGCGGCTTCGTCATCACGCTCAATCATGAGCACAGGTAAACCTGCATCCAGCACAGACACTGCAATACCAGCGCCCATGGTGCCGCCACCGATCACCCCAACGCTGGTCACCGCGCGCGGTGCCACGCTTTTCACTTCTGGCACCTTCACCACTTCACGCTCTGCAAAAAATGCATGGATCAAACCGGCACGCTGCGGGCTGTCAATGCATTGCAAAAACAATTGGCGCTCGTTGGCCAGTGCCTCGTCAAACGGCATGTGCAAGCCAGCGCGCACAGCCTCAATCACCTTGAGTGGTGAGAACAAACCACGCGATTTTTTTTCGACATCTTTTTGAATTTTGTCGAGTGCGTCCATTTGATGGTCGTAACCCACTTTGAACGCATCCAAATCACGCGTGCGTCGAACGGGTGCTGCGCTTGCCAGCAACTCGCGTGCGAAGGCCAAGCCTGTCGTCAATACATTCGTACCCTCACCCAGTCGGTCAACCAATTTGCAGTCGAGGGCTTCTTGGGCTTTCATGTGCCTGCCACTGAGCATCAATTGCACGGCCGCTTCTACCCCCATCAAACGAGGGGCACGCTGTGTGCCACCAGAGCCTGGCAATAAACCTAGTTGCACTTCGGGCAAGCCGAGCTTGGCATCGGGCATGGCCAAACGGTAGTGCGCAGCCAATGCCACCTCCAAACCACCACCCAATGCGGGGCCATGAATTGCGGCCAACACGGGCTTGCTGCAGGCCTCAATGCGGTTACACACCTCAGGCAAGATCGGATGCATGGGCGGGTGACCAAACTCACGGATATCAGCACCCGCAATGAAGGCGCGACCGGCACCCACAAGCAACACACCCTTGACGTCGGCATCCGCTTCTGCCTCATCAATCGCCGCCATCAAACCTCGGCGCACATTCACGCTGATGGCATTGACAGGGGGATGGTCAATCGTGACGACCAATAGATCACCGTCTTTGGCTGTGCGAACAACGGTCATTTCAGAATGGGTGCTCAAACAAGGTCTCCTCATTGTTTTGTTTTCGATGCGATTGTTTGGCAGATAATATTTCTTGACAATCTCAAACTTTATTGACGTTATGTCAAAAAATATTTACTTATGAACGTCGACTTTGCTTCCCTTACCCTTTTGGTCGACATCATTGATGCGGGCAATCTCAGCAAAGCCGCCAGTAAGCTGAAGATGACCCGTGCCAACGTGAGCTACCACCTACGCCAGCTCGAAAAAGCCTTGGGTGCCGAGCTGATCCGTCGCACCAGCCGACGCATGGAACCCACCGAGCTAGGCTGGCGGCTGTGCGAACACGGACGCGCCATTCGCAACGAGATGGCCAGCGCACATGAAACCGTCACCAACCTGGGTCAAGGTCTGCAAGGCCGCGTGGGCATCAGCGTGCCCAGTGGCTATGGCCACATCGTGATGACCCCTTGGCTGATTGAGTTCAAACAGCGCTACCCTGGTGTGGTGTTGGATGTTGTATTTGAAAACCGAATCGACAACTTGCGCGACGATGTTGACATCGCCATTCGCGTGTTGCCACAACCCCCAGAAACCATGGTGGCCAAAGACATGGGTACGGTGCGCTACTTGGCTTGTGCGTCCAAGACATTTGCCAAACAACATGGCATGCCCACCGAACTGGCGCAGTTGCGCACGCAACCCATCATCACAGCGAACGTCGTGGGGCGCCAACTCTCGCTGCGTGCTTACCGGGGTGATGAACGCCAAGAAGTGATGTTGACGCCGACCGTCATTTCCGATCACTATCCGTTTTTAAAAGAAATGATTTTGGGTGGTCTAGGCATTGGCTTGATGCCCGACTACATGGTGACAGACGTGATTGCCAGTGGCGAAGTGGTAACCAGCCTAGATGACCATCGCTTAAGCATCTTTGGCACCCATATGTATTTGCTTTACCTGCCCTCGCGCCATCGCACCAGAGCGATTAAAACTTGCATCGACTTCTTGGTCGAAAAAGCCAACACGCACTAGCTACGGCAGCGCTGACTCATGGCGTGGTTGTGAGCAAGGTTTGAATGTCTTGCGCCAGCACTTGGGGGCCCACGCCATAGCGGCTGTACAAACGTAAGTGGCCTTGCGTGTCATACACATAGCTACCAGCTGAGTGGTCCACGGTGTAGCTGGTGGTGGTTTTGCCATCCACCTTTTTGTAATAAATTTTGTAGTCCTTCGCTACCTCAATTAGCTCCTCAGGGCTAGGCGTAAAAGCAACGAAAGTTGGATCGAAGTTGCTCATGTAAGCCTTAAGCAACTCGGTTGTGTCGCGAGCAGGGTCAACAGTCACAAACACGCCTTGGAGTTTGTCACCATCTGCACCCAGCAACCGTTTGACTTCGGCCAACTCACTCATGGACGTGGGGCACACATCAGGGCACTGCGTGTAGCCAAAGAACAACACCACCACTTTGCCTTTGAAGTCGCTCAGGCTACGCCTTTGACCGTTGTGATCGGTCAAGGTAAAGCCCTTGGCATAGTCTGCGCCAGTGATGTCGATCGCATTGAATTTGGGCTTGTCAGCGGTACAGCCGAGCAAGGCCATCACCAACAAAGTAAGCCATAAAAGACGACGTGTGGTTTGAAGCATCAGAGGTAATGGTCAATCAAAAGCGCTGCAAACAGCAAGCTAAGGTGGATCAATGAGAAGCGAAAGGTTTTACGCGACAACTCGTCCGAATAGTTGCGCCACAAAGCCCACGCGTAGCCGCAAAACCCAAGGCTCAAAATGACAGCACTGATCAAATAAAGCCAACCGCTCATGCGATATATGAAAGGCATCAAACAGGCTGCAAACAATACAAAGGTGTAGAGCAAAATTTGCAAACGTGTGAATTCATTGCCGTGGGTCACGGGCAACATGGGCAGGCCTGCTTTGCGGTAGTCTTCCACGCGGTACAACGCCAAGGCCCAAAAATGGGGTGGTGTCCATAAGAAGATGATGAGAAACAAAATCAAAGCCTCAGGGCTCACCTCGCCCGCCATCGCGGCCCAGCCAAGTACTGGTGGCATGGCACCAGATGCGCCACCGATCACAATATTTTGCGGCGTCAAGGGCTTCAAGATGACGGTGTAAATCACCGCATAGCCCACAAATGTGGCGAAGGTCAGCCACATGGTCAAGGGGTTCACCCAGACATACAAAATCAGCGAACCCACGGCGCACATGAGCGTGGAAAAAAGCAAGGTCTCACGGTCGCTCAGCTCGCCTTTGGCTGTGGGGCGCCAAGCGGTGCGCTTCATGCGTGAGTCAATACCTTTTTCAACCAAGCAATTAAAGGCTGCTGCTGCTCCGGCCACAAACCAAATACCCAAGCACGCCCATAACGCCAATTGCACTTCAGGCCAAGACGGTACACCGGGCACCGCCAACACCATGCCAATCAAGGCACAAAACACAATGAGTTGAATCACGCGCGGTTTGGTCAGAGCATTGAACTGCCGCAAGCGAGACATCAAGGAGGAAGCGAGGCTCATAAACAGGGTCTCTTCACAATCAATTCAACACCGTGCTGCGCGAGGCACGCGCACCGGTCAAGATCCATATCAACACCACCACCAACGCCGCAGCGCCACCAGTGTGCAACACAGCAGCAGCCAATGGCCAATCGAACACAACATTCGACAAACCTGTGAGCAGCTGCAACAACAAGCACGAGAGCAACACATGCGCGGCGGTCTTCAAGGCCGGCACGCCACGCAAAGAAAAGGCCAAGCCCACCAAATAAACCAGCACCCCATAAGCAGCTAAACGATGGACATAGTGAATAGCCGTGAGCGACTCAAACACCAAAGGCTGACCCGATGCGTCTAGACCTAAGTGTCGCCACAACGTAAAGCCTTGCTCAAAATTCATCAATGGCCACCAGCTGCTTTGGCACAGAGGAAACGTGTTGCATGCCAACACCGCATAGTTGGTGCTGACCCAACCGCCTAACAACATCTGCACGGTCAGCAACAGCAGGCCAAACAGCGTTGCACCAAACAAACCAGGACGCAACAAAATGGACTGACTTCGCGTACTGCCCAAACGTTGTCGTTGCACCTGCATCGTCAGCAATGCAAGCAACACCAAGCCCCCCATCAAATGCAAAGTGACGATGAGCGGAAACAGTTTCATAGTCACCGTGAGGGCACCAAACGCACCTTGCACCCCCACCCAGACCAAAGTGAATGTTGGCCATAGCACGCCCGCATTTTCATCCCCGCGCCAGCGGCGCACCCAAGCGAATGAAGCCAAGGTCAAGATCAAGCCCCCCACCGCCATGGCCATGTAGCGGTGAATCATTTCAATCCATGCTTTGGTGTGCGTCACGGGGCCATCGGGCATTTGGCTCTGCGCTAAGGCAATTGCAGGCTGAGCGCCAACTGGGCTGGCGTGACCGTAGCAACCGGGCCAGTCGGGGCAACCCAAACCTGAATCTGTCAAACGCGTAAATGCCCCAAACAAAACCAAATCAAAGGTAATGAACAAGGTGATCAAGGTCAACGCTTGCACACGGCGTGCTGTTGAAGCCTGCGGGTTACGCAGCCAGACCCAGCACAGCGGCACCATAGCCACCAAGGCGCCCATGATGAGTAAGTGCAGCACCGGCGTGAGGTTGTAAAGGCGATCGGTCATAAATAGCAATGCTTAGCGACCCGCCTCGTCCCAAGAAGCAGCTGCACGTAACAAACGCTCGATGTCGCGCTTGGTTTTCAAGGCACCCTCGGTACTCAGCTTTGCAGGAAAACGCATCATCCATTGACCGTGTGGATCGACCAAATACAAGTGGTCTTGCAGCGCTTCACCTGTAGCGGGTTGAAGCCATCGCGCTAACGCATCAGCGTCAATACGTAAAACCGTGGCATCTTTGACACCTGGCAAGATGCTGCTGGGCACCTCTGCTTGGTCCTTCACTAACCAGACCCAGTCCGTGCGCGCACGGTCTTTACCCAAGCCCGTCAAAATTTGGCGTTGCAGATACAACTGACGCTGGCAATCGGCTTGGCAATCGCCACCCGACACACTGATCAACAGCCATTGGCCTTTGAGCGAGGTCAACTGAAACGCATCCCCATTCAGCGCATGTACTGTCACGTTGGGCAAAGCACGCATTGGCTCAATCAATTCGCCAAAGTTGCGACGGCCTTCTGGGCGTACCACGTAATACGTGAAGTACGAAGCTACGACAGGTGCCGCACACACCAACAAGA
Organism: Comamonadaceae bacterium; assembly: GCA_947447405.1. Classification (GTDB taxonomy): domain Bacteria; phylum Pseudomonadota; class Gammaproteobacteria; order Burkholderiales; family Burkholderiaceae_C; genus Limnohabitans. The sequence continues at coordinate 14,248 of CANFKQ010000008.1, forward strand.
CAAGCAACATACGCAAGCGCCCCATGGCAGTGCGTTTGGCGTCCACTTGCATCACATCGGATGGTGAAGGCAAGTCATACACCGTCATGCCTAAGGGGTGCTGAGATTTAGAGCGAGGAGCGTCTTGCATGTCGATAGGGTTGAATGAATTGAAACCAAATGTAGAGCATCAGCTGCAGTGCAGCGAGTGCAAACCATTGGAACGCATAAGCCAGGTTTTTTTCGACACCTGCCGCAATTTCTGGCCATTCGCGCAACAAACCATCAGAAGCTGGATCGGTTTGCAACACAACAGCTGCGAATTCACCGCCTGTTTGAGTGGCATAAGTTTCAAGATTGAGATTTTGCCGAATCTTCGATGGCTTTGATGCAGTATCTGTCACCTCTGGTTCGGTACTCAGCGCCATCAAGTGAGACGGCGGCGGCGCAATGCGGCCGTGCACACGCACCTCGCCTGCAGGGCTTTGAATGGTGGGCAGCAAAGTTCTGTCTAGCTGATGGCGAGGCACCCACCCGCGTTGTACCAATACGCGCGTGGTTGCATTCAATTTCAAAGGTGTGAGCACCCAAAATCCAGCGTGTCCGGACATCGGGCGGTTATCCAAATACACGGTGTACTCAGGTAACCATTCACCTTGCAGCTCAACACGTTGATGCAATTGTTCAAACTGGGCAGATTGAGCCAACAAAGCAGGAGTATTGAGCACAGGTGCCGACATTTGTGCCACGATGACTGCATGACGGGTTTCCTTTTCAGCCGCACGAGACAGTTGCCAAAAGCCCAAGCGCACCGTCAAAGTCACCCCCACCAGCATGGCCAGTGTCACCCATGCAAAAGCGCGATGACGAGGAATAGAGATAATGGTGACCATGAAATTCATTGTTGCACTTGCCTTCTTAGCCATTCTCGCCAGCCTGGGTTCCGCTTTGGTTTTCATGATGCGCAATGGGCGCAGCGGCAAGACCCAATCTGGTCGAATGGTGAAAGCATTGGGGCTTCGGGTAGGTATCTCTATTGCCTTGTTTATTTGTATTTTGATGGGTTGGTATTTGGGCTACATACAACCCACTGGCATTGCGCCTGGACAGTAAACGACCCTACCAAAAACAAAGGCCGCGCAAGCGGCCTTTGTTTTTCCTGGATCGCTGGTTACAACCAATAAACCAAAATGTACAGACCCAGCCAAACCACGTCCACAAAGTGCCAGTACCAAGCCGCACCTTCGAAACCAAAATGTTTGTCTGCAGTGAAGTGTCCTTTTTGCAACCGCAGGGTAATGATCGTCAGCATCAACATGCCTAAGAACACATGAAAACCGTGAAAACCTGTGAGCATGAAGAATGTGGAACCATACACACCCGAGCTCAGCTTAAGGTTCATCTCGCTATAGGCATGCGCATATTCGTAGCCTTGCACGCACAAGAACACAACGCCCAACAACACAGTGAGCCACATGAACTTGATGGTTGTATCACGCTTGTTTTCAATCAACGCGTGATGCGCGATTGTCAGAGTCACACCCGAGGTCAACAACAAAGCTGTGTTGATGGTGGGCAACCAAAACGGCGTCATCGCCTGAAAAGGCTCGATGATGCCCGCGGGAGATGCTGTCACGCCGGCAGCCACCGTTGGCCAAACCGCTTTGAAATCAGGCCACAGAAGCGCGTTATCCAAACTACCCAGCGCAGGTACGGAATGCGCACGTGCCCACCACAAGGCTGAGAAGAATGCACCAAAGAACATAACCTCAGAGAAGATGAACCAACTCATGCTCCAGCGGTATGACAGGTCAATCTTGTGACCGTATTGGCCGCCTTCACTTTCGGCGATGGCATCCCCAAACCATTGGTACAGGACACCCAACCAAAACGCGAGGCCAAAGAACAAACTGTACTTGCCCCACTCCACCCCGTTGACCCACTGGCCTGCGCCAAGAATCACAAAGAACAATCCCAATGCAGCCATCGCCGGATGGCGTGATGCATGAGGTACGTAGTAGTAAGGCGTTGAGCCGTGTGAGGTGCTACTCATATCCACTCCTTCTTTATTTCGCAACGACCAGATTGACCAAAACGATCAAACCGATCACAAACAACAAACCTGCAACCAAGCCCACACCGAGCACATGCAAAGGTGTGATCTTGTCAATATCTTCTTGAAACTCGCTGCTTTTACGAATTCCTAAAAATGACCATGCCACCGCTTTGATCGAACGCATGAGCGAGGTCTTATTGCTCATACGCCCACCTTTGCTTGGCGTGGCTCATCCAAAGCAGCAGTAGGTGCTGCAGGGGTTTTAGAGCCCACTTCAAAAAAGGTGTAAGACAAGGTGATGGTGGTCACGTCTTTGGCTAACTTGGGGTCAATCACAAACACCACGGGCCACTGCTTTTTCTCGCCAGGCGCCAAGGTGTATTGGTTAAAACAGAAACATTCCAATTTATTGAAATGCGCCGCTGCTTGGCGTGGCGCATAGCTGGGAATGGCTTGGGCAGACATGACACGGTCTTGCACGTTTTCAAATTCGTACATAACCGTCATCATCTCGCCGGGATGTACTTGCAAAGAGCTTTGTGCAGGCTTGAACTTCCAAGGTCCACGCGCATTGGCATCGAACTCGACCGTGATGGTACGACTCGCATCTACTTGCGAGTTTTTAACGTTAGACCGTGCGCTACCTGAGCCTGGAATTTCTCGCTCACCGAGCGCCAAAATGTTGATGCCCGTAAACTCGCAAATCGCTTTGTACATAGGCACCAAGGCATAACCGAACGCAAACATGCCAGCTGTGACCACCAGCAATTTTTTGAACATCAACAAGTTACGACGAGGCATAGCCATGACTTTAGCTATTCAACAACATGACTTTGACAAAAAATCCAACAAAGAACACCACCGCCACCGAGGCCAAAATCAGGCCCAAGCGGAGGTTATTTTTGCGTTGATCTTGCGTCATGCTTAGCCAATCACGCGCGTAGCTGTGATATCCAACTTGGGCGGGTTCTCAAAGGTATGGAAAGGTGCAGGTGATGGCACCTCCCACTCCAAGCCTTCGGCCGCTTCCCATGGCTTGGCAGATGCTTTCTCGCCATGGCCGCGCATCGCTGGCAAAACCACGAACAAGAAGAAGTACACCTGAGCAAAGCCGAAGAAAAACGCACCAATCGAAGCCACAGCGTTGAAGTCAGCAAACTGCATGGGGTAGTCGGCATAGCGACGGGGCATGCCGGCCAGACCCAAGAAGTGCATGGGGAAGAAGGTGACGTTGAACGAAATCAGAGTCCACCAGAAGTGAATCTGGCCGCGTGTTTCGTTGTACATCACACCAGTCCACTTGGGGCACCAGTAGTAAAAGCCTGCAAACATTGCAAACAAAGAGCCCGCCACCAGTACATAGTGGAAGTGGGCCACCACATAGTAGGTGTCTTGCACTTGCGTATCAATCGGCGCCATCGACAAGATCAACCCAGTGAAACCGCCCATGGTGAACACAAAAATGAAGCCCACAGCAAACAACATGGGGGTTTCAAAAGTCATAGAGCCACGCCACATGGTGGCAATCCAGTTGAACACCTTCACGCCTGTTGGCACAGAAATCAACATCGTGGCGTACATAAAGAACAACTGACCCGTCACAGGCATGCCCGTGGCATACATGTGATGTGCCCACACGATGAAAGACAAAATCGCAATCGATGAAGTTGCGTACACCATGGAGGCGTAACCGAACAAACGCTTACGTGCAAACGCGGGCACGATATGGCTGATGATGCCGAAGGCCGGCAAGATCATGATGTACACCTCTGGGTGACCGAAGAACCAGAAAATGTGCTGGTACATGATGGGGTCACCGCCACCGGCGGGGTTAAAGAAGGTGGTGCCAAAGTGGCGGTCTGTCAGCGTCATGGTGATGGCACCGGCCAACACGGGCATCACAGCAATCAGCAAGTAAGCCGTGATCAACCATGTCCAAACGAACATCGGCATCTTCATCAAGGTCATGCCTGGTGCGCGCATGTTCAAGATGGTCACGATGATGTTGATCGAGCCCATGATGGATGAAGCACCCAACAAATGCATAGCAAAAATACCTGCATCCATTGAAGGGCCCATTTGCAGAGTCAATGGCGCATAAAGCGTCCAGCCCGCAGCGGGTGCACCGCCTGGCATAAAGAACGAACTCACCAAAGTTACGGCCGCAGGAATCATCAGCCAAAAGCTGAAGTTGTTCATGCGGGCAAAGGCCATGTCTGATGCGCCAATTTGCAATGGAATCATCCAGTTCGCAAAACCCACGAAGGCAGGCATGATGGCGCCAAACACCATGATCAAACCATGCATGGTGGTCAGCTGGTTGAACAACTCAGGATTGACTAATTGCAAACCGGGCTGGAACAGCTCAGCACGAATTAGCAGCGCCAAGACGCCACCGATCATCAACATGGTGAAAGCGAACAACAGGTACAAAGTACCGATGTCTTTGTGGTTGGTGGCGTACACCCAACGACGCCAGCCGTGTGGCGCGCCGTGGTGGTCATCGTGACCGTGGCCGTGGGAATCGAGTACTGCGCTCATGATGTGTTCCTTCTAAACGCTAGTTTTAACGGGCGGCCTTGACGTCGGCAGGCTGAACCAGCTGGCCGGTCTTGTTCGACCAATTGTTTTTCGTGAAGCTGATAACAGCTGCAATGTCTGTATCGCTGAGCTGCTTCCAGCTTGGCATGGCCAAGTTGTTTTGACCGTTCAGCAAAACCTTGATTTGCTTGTTTTTGTCTGCATCCAAGACCACAGCAGAGCCATCAAGAGGTTTGATCGGACCCATGCCTTTGCCATTGGGTTGGTGGCACGCTGCGCAATTGGCAGCATAGACTTTTTCGCCACGCTTGCTGATGTCAGCCAAAGTCCAAACCTTCGATGGGTCGTCCATCTTGGCAGCCATCTTCTTTTGTTCACCTGCTACCCAAGTGCTGTAGTCAGCCGCGCTGAGTACTTTCACATGAATCGGCATATAAGCGTGTTCTTTTCCGCACAGCTCTTGGCATTGGCCGTAGTAGTCGCCCACCGCTTCAGCGCGGAACCAGGTGTCACGCACAAAGCCGGGAATCGCATCTTGCTTGACGCCGAGGGATGGCACAGCAAAAGCGTGAATCACGTCGTTGGCGGTGGTGATGATGCGAACCTTCTTGTTCACAGGCACCACCAATGGGTTATCCACCTTCAACAAGTAGTTGTCGATGTCTACGCCTTTGGCACCGTTGTTGGACATTTCCCGATGTGCGTTGTCAAGCGTTGAGATAAAGGCAATGCCCTCGCCTTGACCCTTGAGGTAGTCATAGCCCCACTTCCACTGGTAACCCGTGGCTTTGATAGTGAGGTCAGCATTGGATGTGTCCTTTTGAGCCACCACTGCTTTGGTTGCAGGCAAGGCCATCAAGATCACAATGATGAAAGGGATCACCGTCCAAGCAATTTCGACTTTGACCGACTCGTGGAAGCTGGCCGATTTGTGGCCCACTGACTTGCGGTGCTTCCAGATGGAATAGAACATCACACCAAACACCGCCACAAAAATGACGGTACAGATGATGAGCATGAACCAATGCAACCACCCCTGCTCAACCGCAATTTTGGTCGCCCCAGGTTGGAGGTTCAGTTGTCGAACTCCGGGGCCACCCGGCAAATCGTTCACCGCCCAAGCCGCTGTACTCGCCCATGCGGCGAGGAACAACACACCTGAAGTCAACTTTTGGAAAAGATTGTTCTTCATCACTTTGATTGCCTCAATGTTTTTTATCTTTAGGACTACAAATCCGTCGAACACTGATTTAACTCAAAGTGTTTAAGCGTGATTTGCGCTACAAGCTTCCAATGAAAATCATACAGAGCGACCTATAGGGGATTGCCCTAGTAGGGTTCGCATGTCTTGCAAAGAGACAGAACTGTGCTGCTGAACTTTCAAGCGTGGCAAAGGCTTTAAAGCATGGCCATAAATGACCTCAACCGTCAGCGACAAGCGACCGTCTTGTTGCGGTTTAGCCAATAAAAGCAAAGCACTTTTCAATTGCGCCAACCACTGCTTGCCACGCATGCCAGCGCTGCGATCACGATGCAGATTGCGGCCTAGCGCGCGAAACTCGGCCAACAAACTCTCAGGCGTTGCATATGTCAAAGTGATGCGTTCCATGTCCATCACAGGCTCAGCAAAGCCGGCTTGGACCAGCATGTCACCCCAGTCGTGCATGTCTGTAAAAGCATGACATGCAGGCGACCAACCTTGACTTTGATAGACATCTTGGAGCTCTCGCAAGGTGTCCGGTCCGAGACACGAGAACATCAAAAAGCCATCCACTGCCAACAGTTGGTGCCATTTCTGCAACAAAGCTTGCGGATCGGCACTGTTGTGTAAAGCCATATTGGCCCACAACATGTCGGCACGACCTGCGGCAGGTGCGCCAAAACTCATGGTATTGCTCTTCAGCCAACGCTTCCACCAAGGCGTTTGCAATGCTTGGCGGGCAAGACCCTCGCGTTCCGAGGTGGGTTCAATCACATAGCACTGCGCTTGTGGGTAACGCGCGCGCAGCTTGGCATGCGTTTGCAGGCCGCCACTCACAGGCGCCCAATCCACCCAAGATGTGGGTTGCAAGCGAATCCACTGCAAACGGTCTTCCATGCGTCGACCAATTTCCTCGTTCAACCAAGGCGATGCAGCGTGCGGCCAAGCGGTCCAACGGGCACTGGCCACAGGGTCGAGCGTGGGGGGAGATTCAGACGAATGCGATTCAAACATGGGCCTATTATCGACACCGCGCCCTTCGCAAACATTGCGCTGCGCTTCAACCCAAACGAGCGCAATGTCTTTCCAATGCGGGCATGTTGAAGCTGCCAAATTCATTACCTAGCTTGTGTCACATCTGCCGCCGCTGGCCCAGCCAGCCCTTGTGCGCACCATGCATTGAGCGCTTTGCGCAGCCCACACAACGCTGCCCCACTTGCGCTCTCACCCTTGGTCAAACACAGCACACCGGCCGTACCGCAGATTGCCACAACTGCGCCCAACACCCCAGCCCGCTAGACGCCTGCGTGGCCGCCGTGAGCTACACCTTCCCTTGGGCAGGCTGCATTGCCCGCTTTAAGTTTCAAGCGGACCCCAGTCTCGCCCGCGCCTTGGCCCACCTCATGCGTCACGCCCCCTGGGTCGAGCCCGCGCTCGATACCGCCACTTTGGTGGTGCCCATGCCCCTCACACCCAAACGTTTGCGTGAACGCGGCTTTAACCAAGCCCTAGAACTGGCCCGCCACTTGGCCCCATACAAAACGCATGCCCGCACACTGATGCGCAGCGGCGACAGTGCCCATCAAGTGAGGGCCTCACGTCAGGAACGGTTAGAACATGTGAGGGATGTGTTTTGGGTTGCACCCGAACACGTGTCTGCCGTGCGTGGTCAGCACGTGGTGTTGGTGGACGATGTGATGACCACGGGGGCGTCGATCTACGAAGCATCGCGAGCGCTACGGGCAGCAGGAGCGGGACACATCACGGGGCTGGTACTGGCACGAACCGAAGAACGCGAAGCGCATCACTGAGGCCCACCAATCAGCCTAACCAGACACGCGGCCGCTCGAATGCCACAGCACGCAGTACCCCGTGTATGCAAGACAATAGGCACATGTTTAACATCGTCCTCGTCCACCCCGAAATTCCACCCAACACGGGCAATGTCATTCGATTGGCAGCCAACACAGGCTGCACCTTGCATTTGGTCGAACCCTTGGGCTTCTCGATGGAAGACAAGCACATGCGCCGCGCGGGCTTGGACTACCACGAGTACGCGCCCGTCCTGCGCCACGCCGACTGGGCCACGTTTTTAAACGACGCCAAGCCCGACCCCGCCCGCATGTTCGCCATGACCACCAAAGGCTCCAGCACAGCGCACGACACCGTCTTTCAGACCGGCGATTGGTTTGTGTTTGGGTCGGAGACCAGCGGCTTGCCGGCGGATATTCGTGAAGGATTCCCACTCGCACAACGCCTGCGCTTGCCCATGCGGGCCGATCAGCGCAGCCTAAACTTGTCTAACTCGGTGGCTGTCATCACCTACGAGGCTTGGCGGCAAAACGACTTTGCTGGCAAGGTCTAAAACAGCCACCCAATCCCCGTTGATTCAAGTCAAGGCTTATAGCGTTCGGCATACGAACATATAGCCTATGGTTTTAAGCCCTCGCCTACACTAGAGGGCTTGATTTATATAGATTTATTCCATTCATGAGTGCATTCCTAGACGAAGAAGTTTTGTCCGTCCACCATTGGACCGACCGCCTGTTCAGCTTCACCACCACACGCGACACCTCGCTGCGTTTCTCCAACGGCCACTTCACCATGATTGGCTTGCGCGGTGAGAACGGCAAGCCCCTGTTGCGCGCCTACAGCATCGTCAGCGCCAACTACGAAGAACACTTGGAGTTCCTGAGCATCAAGGTCCAAGACGGTCCCCTCACCTCTAAGCTGCAACACATCAAAGTGGGCGACAAAATTGTGGTCGGCAAAAAGCCCACAGGCACTTTGCTGTGTGACTATTTGTTGCCCGCCAAAAACCTCTACCTCATTGGCACCGGCACGGGCTTGGCCCCATTCCTCAGCATCGTGCGTGACCCAGAGACCTATGAGCGTTTTGAAAAAGTCATCTTGGTGCACGGCGTGCGAGAAGTCAAAGAACTCGCCTACCGCGAGTACCTAACCGAAGAACTGCCCAAGCACGAGTTCTTGGGTGAGATGGTCAGCGCGCAAATGCTGTACTACCCCACCGTCACCCGCGAACCGTTTAAAAACCAAGGCCGCGTGACCGACTTGCTCACATCGAACAAGCTCACGCAAGATTTGGGCTTGCCAAACATCGACCCCGCCAACGACCGCATCATGATTTGTGGCAGCCCTGAACTGAACAAAGACATGCGCGCCTTGTTGGAAGAGCGCGGCTTCAAAGAAGGCTCCACCACCACCCCTGGCGACTTTGTGGTGGAACGCGCCTTCGTCGAGCAATAAACCTTAACCGAGCCCGGGTTAGGCCTGGATCCTCAGGCCGACCAAGGCTTCTAAAGCAACGTGAGACAAACCGCTGACGGTATCGATCAGCTTCAAACCTTGGTCGGTGACCTCTAAAGTTGCCAAATCGGTGTAAATGCGGCTCACGCACGCCAGCCCTGTGAGCGGATACGTGCAAGCACGCACCACTTTGCTCTGGCCTTGCTTGGTCAGCAAATCCATCATCACCCAAGTTTGTTTGGCGCCAATCGCCAAGTCCATCGCCCCGCCCACAGCGGGAATGGCATCGACTTCACCTGTGTGCCAATTGGCCAAATCACCGCGCTCGCTCACTTGGAATGCTCCCAACACGCAAATATCTAAATGGCCGCCACGCATCATGGCAAAGCTGTCGTTGTGGTGAAAATAAGAACCACCGGGCAACAGTGTCACAGGCTGCTTGCCGGCATTGATCAAGTCAAAGTCTTCATGCGCTTTGTCGGGTGCTGGGCCCATCCCCAAAATACCGTTCTCACTGTGCAAAATAATTTCTAGACCCTGCGGCAAATGATTGGCCACCAAGGTGGGCATACCGATGCCAAGGTTCACATAAGCGCCATCCGGCATGTCTTGCGCCACGCGTGCGGCGATTTGGTCTTTGGTACGAGGTGAGTAGCTCATGTTCATGCTGCCTTCTTAAAACCAGCGCCTTGTGTCGCTTGCCGTGGCACTTGCACGATGTGGCTCACAAAGATACCGGGCGTCACCACGCTTTCGGGGTCCAGCGCACCCAGCGCCACCACCTCGTGCACAGAAGCCACGGTACGTTTGGCCGCAGCGGCCATTACCGGCCCAAAGTTGCGTGCTGATTTTCGGTAAGTCAGGTTGCCCCAACGGTCGCCCTTTTCGGCTTTGATCAACGCCACATCGGCATGAATGGGAAACTCCAGCACATACATTCGGCCATTGATCTCACGGGTCTCTTTGGGCGAACCATCTGCATGTTGGGCCAGTTGCGTGCCGTAGCCTGTAGGCGTAAAAAACGCGCCAATGCCAGCGCCCGCAGCACGAATGCGCTCTGACAAATTGCCTTGCGGCACCAGCTCAAGCTCCAGCTTGCCGGATCGGTACAAGGCGTCAAACACATGGCTGTCCGCTTGACGAGGGAAGCTGCAAATGATTTTTCGAACACGACCTGTTTTAAGCAACGCGGCCAAGCCAGTGTCGCCATTGCCTGCGTTGTTGTTGACCACCGTCAGACCCGATACGTTCTGATCAGAAATGACCTGCACCATGCCTTCCAACAGCTCACTGGGAATGCCAGCTGTGCCAAAACCACCCACCATCACGGTCATGTCATCGTGTAAACCTTCAAGGGCTTGCGCGATGGAATCGGTAACTTTATTGATCATGGCCTCTCTCGCTGCATCACATGTGAAGAACGAACTGTAACTAGGCTCATGGTTTGCCGACAAGCCGTGGACACCTGAGTGACAATTAACCTCATGTTTGAACCCAGCCAAGCCGATGTTCGGCGCTTTTTTTGTTCGGTCTATGCCAAGTGGCGCAATGCGCAACCCATGGACGCCCTCGAAACACTCGCCAGCCAATGGGTGGCCGAGCACCCTGAGTACCACCCCGACTTCTCAGACGTCGATGCCGCGCTAGAGCGTATGTACGAGGTGAAAGACGGCAAGATCAACCCATTTTTGCACTTGTCCATGCACCTGTCGGTGAGCGAACAATGCTCAATTGACCAACCACGTGGCATTCGCCAAGCGGTGGAATTGCTCACCGCCAAACGTGACTCGCTGCACGACGCACACCACGAAACCATGGATGCGCTGGGCCAAATGATTTGGGAAAGCCAGCGCAGCGGTCGCCCACCCGATGGCCACGCCTACATTGACGCGGTGCAACGACGCGCCACCAAAGACTAAGCGTGGAGGCGCATTAAGATCTCTCAAAATACACAACGGAGACAAACGATGCGCCACTTCTCAATCAAGTCCAACTTTCGCCGCACCTTGTGTGCAGGTTTTGCAGTCGCCGCCATCAGCGCGTTAACTCTGCCCGCCGCACACGCACAAAGCTATCCCAACAAGCCCATCAAATTTGTGGTGCCCTTTAGCGCAGGCAGTGCCACTGACAGCGTGGGCCGCATCGTGGCGCAAGCGATGAGCGACGCTTGGGGCCAACCCATCACCATCGAAAACAAAGCAGGTGCCAACGGCATCTTGGGTGCCGAAGCTGTCAAAGCAGCCCCGGCCGATGGATACACCTTCTTGGTCACCACCAGCACCACGCAAGCTGCCAACGTGCACCTGTATCGCAAGCTGCCGTATGACCCCGTCAAAGACTTCACCCCGATTGGCAAGATGGGCGAGACAGGCTTTATCTTGATGGTCAACACGGACTTCCCCGCCAAAGACATGAAAGAGTTTGTGGCCTACGCCAAAGCCAACCCAGGCAAGCTCGCGTTTGGCCATGGCTCATCGGGTTCGCTCGTATCTGCCGCCATGCTGACTGAGTTGGCCGGTTTGCAAACCGTCAACGTGCCCTACAAAAGCATCCCACCCGCTTTGACAGATTTGCTAGGTGGCCAAATTCAATTCGCCTTTGCCGACACCGGCAACGCCGTGTCGCAAATGAACGGTGGCCGCATGCGTGGCCTTGGTGTGACCACCAAAAAACGCGCAGGCAAAGCGCCCAACGTACCGCCCATTGGTGAGACCGTGAAAGACTACAACGTCAGCGCTTGGTTCGGCCTGATGGCCCCAGCAGGCATTCCAGCCGATGTGCAGAAAAAAGCCACGGCCACCTTGATGGCCGTACTGGCTAAGCCTGAGGTGCGTGAAAAAATTCAAGGCGTGGGCATTGACCTGGACGTGGAAGATTCAGCCACACTCGCCAAAACCATCGACGCCGAAATTAAAAAATGGGGCGGCTGGGTCAAGACCGCTGGCATCACGCCTGAATAAGCGATGAGCACCACCGACAACGCAAGCCTGCAAGGCGCCCTCGCAGGCTTGCGCGTGATTGATTTAACAGGTGTGGTGCTGGGTCCCTACGCCACACAAATTTTGGGCGACTACGGCGCAGACGTCATCAAGATCGAGCCGCCCAGTGGCGACATCATGCGCCACGCGGGCCCCATGAAGCACCCGGGCATGGGCCACATCTTCATCAACGCCAACCGCAACAAACGCTCGGTCGTTCTGGATCTCAAGCAACCTGCACAACGCGAACAGTTGCTGGCCTTGTGCAAAACCGCCGATGTGTTGACCTACAACATACGTCCAGCCTCCATGACGCGTTTGGGGTTGTCGTATGAAACATTGCACGCAGTCAACCCACGCTTGGTGGTGTGTGGCGCGTATGGCTACAGCGAAGGCGGCCCCTACTCTGACTGGCCCGCGTATGACGATCTGATTCAAGGCGCCATCGGCATGCCGTGGTTGATGACGCAAAGCGGCAGCCACGAGCCCCGCTACGCCCCTACGACGTTTGCTGACCGCGTGACCGGGCTGAACATGGTGCACGCCGTGATGGCCGCCATCATTGCCCGCTTCCGCACAGGCCTAGGCCAGCATGTAGAAGTACCCATGTTTGAATGCCTGTTGCAGTTTGTATTGGGCGAACATTTGAGCGGCGAAACCTGGCAGCCACCGATTGCGCCCATGGGTTACGCACGCATGCTCTCGGCCAATCGAAAACCTTATGCCACGTTAGACGGCCACATTTGCGCTCTCATGTACAACGATGCACATTGGCAAGCATTTTTAAAATTGATTGGCCAGCCCGATTTGTTTCAAACCGACCCACGATTTGCCAGTCATGCCGAACGCATGAAACACATCGATGCGCTGTATGCGTTTGTTGGACAACACATGTCCACACGCACCAGTGCCGAGTGGATGAAAGCCTTCACCGCGCACGACATCCCCGTCATGCCCATGATGAAACTCGACGACTTATTGACCGACCCACATCTTGAAGCCACCCAAGGTTGGCTGGATGTGCCACACCCGTTTGAAGGCATGCTGCGTCAGCTACGCCCACCTGTGCGTATGAGCGACACGCCTACCGGCGTGTGGCGGCCTGCACCGCGTTTGGGTGAGCACACCGAAGAAGTGTTGAGCGCCCTCAAGCTTTGATCACGATCTGAGACGACCGTCCACCACTTCAATGGTGCGGTCGCAGCGCGCGGACAACGCTGCGTTGTGCGTCACAAACAACACGCTCGTAGCCTGCTCCCGGCTCACGCTCAACAACAAATCAAACACAGCACTTGCACTCTTGGTGTCTAAGTTACCTGTGGGCTCGTCTGCCAAGATCAAAGATGGCTTCATCGCCAAGGCACGGGCCACAGCTACGCGTTGTTGCTGACCACCAGAGAGCTGCGTAGACGGCGAATTTTTCCAACGTGTCAAGCCCACGCTCTCTAGCAACGCGGCTGCACGCTCACGCATGGCATCGTTGAACAGGGTGGCGTCTCCCACCATGGGCATCATCACGTTTTCAATCGCGCTGAACGCACTGATGAGGTGGTGGTACTGAAACACAAAACCAATGCTGTGTCCCCGCAACTGCGTGAGCGCACGGTCATCCAAGGTCGTGGTTTCTTGTTGACACACAGCCAAGGTGCCGCGTGTGGGACGGTCTAGCAAACCCACGATGTTCAACAACGTACTTTTGCCCGAACCTGATGGCCCAATCACTGAACAAAACTCGCCCGCTTGCAGCGTCAAGTCAATGCCGTGCAACACCTCGGTCTCGTTGGGTTGTCCCACGTTAAAAGTTTTGACAATGCCTCGTAGGTCTAGAACGGGAGGTTGAATCGACATGCCGTTACCCACGAATAGCCACCACAGGGTCTAGCCTGGCAGCACGTAGCGCTGGCGCAAAGGCCGCCAACAAACCTGTCAGTGTGGCCAACACCAATGCCTGCATAAACAACATCGGCTCTAACGACAACGGAAACATCACCGTCCCATCTGCGTTGCGCTCGAAGCGTTGCCAAAGTACCAGCGCCATCGCGCCCATCAGCGATCCACTGATGGCACCGAGCAAGCCCAGCAAACCACCTTGCAATAAAAAGATGCGCAAAATTTGCCCGCGCGTGATGCCCATAGCTCTGAAAATTCCAATCTCTCGCGAGCGCTGTACCACTGACACCACCAACACACTGGCAATACCAAAACCGACGGACAAAGCCACAAAAAAACGAATTGCCGTGTTGGCTGTGGTTTGCGCATGCACTGCCGTAAAGAACTGCTCATTGGTTTTGATCCAGCTGTCGGCCTCTAAATGCGTGAGCCCGCTGATACGCTGGGCTACCACCTCGGCCGCATACACATCCAGCACAGTGATATCCAACACCGACACCCGCCCTGCCAAGCCCAACAAACTTTGCGCGGTACGCAAAGCCACAAAGGTGCTGCGACTGTTGGCACCTTTGTTTCCCAAATCAAAGATGGCTGCCACCTTCAAGGTGTTGAGCGCGCCATTCGCAGCAGACACACGCAGCTTGTCGCCCACCGTCACGCCCAAGTCAGTAGCCAGCTCCGTGCCGATGAAGATGGTGTCCACCTCCATATGCGCTTGGCCTTTCACGATTTTTTCAGGCAGCGGCACGATGCGGTAATAAAGCTCAGGCATCATGCCCGTGAGCGTGATGGCACGGCTCACATCTCCCCGTGTCACCAAGGCAGACCCCGTCACAGCGGGCGACACCACCATGACCTCGGGCATGACATTGATCTGACGCACCGCACTTTGCCATTGGTCAATGCTTTTCAAGCGCTGCAAAGGGGCCTGCACCGTCGCGTTTTCTGACCACGTCATATCGCCATCACGCAAAGGGCGCACGGCTTCTTTGAGCGGCAGCACTTGAATGTGCGCTTGCCCTGTCAGCGCGCGCCTCACAAAGTTACTTTGTAAGCCAGAGAGCAAGGCCGACATAAACACAATCACCGCCACACCAATCGAGATGCCACCCACAATGAACGAGGTCTGCACTTTGCCCTCGCGCATAAAGCGAAGCGACACCCAAGCCTCAAATGGCAGCCAGCGTATCAAGGCTTCACCCCAATCTCAGTCACCACCACACGCAAACGTGAGCCATCGCTCACAGCAGTCGACTCAACTGGCACCACTTGATCGCCCGCACTCAAGCCAGACAACACCTCACACATACCATTGCTCACTATTCCAAGCTTCACCACTTGCCGTTGGGCATGGCCTTGATTCACACGCAGCACCCATGGTTGCGGTTTGTCGATGTCGTGCACCGCAGCAGCTGGCACCAGCACAGCTTGCGCACGCCGTGCCACTTCGATGTCCACCGACACCGTCATGTCTTGCTTCAAATAAGC